>JBCCXH010000050.1:0-17627 GCA_039192005.1 Bacteroidota bacterium | reverse complement strand
TTGAGTTTTAACCGGGCGTTGAGTTTTAAGCGATCGAGAATTAACTCATCTGTGAAATATCCCGTATTGAACACAAATGATTTGACTAAATTTCCTGAAAGGTTTTCTAAAATCGAAATTTGGTGAAGCCTATTCAATCCGGAAATACCTGAGTCATCTTCATGAGCCATATCCAGTCTAGGAGCTAATTGAAAATGGATTGTCTCGTAAGGAGTGGTAATTTTAGAAAGTTGTGTGGTATACGTATCCGTATAGCCAATGAAGTTGACCGTATGGGTATCCGTTGTGTTTCCGGAGATCGAGTTGCGAAACACTGATTTTTTTACCAAAAATGGCCCAACATAATCAAATGTGATTTGCTTTCCATTTGCTAATTCAATCCTTGTGAGGTGAAACTGTCCGGATGGATAACCGAAACCAGGTCCCCATCCATCAGCTATATCCAGTATGCTTACATCACGCTCGAAGGTAAACGTCATCCCATTACCAGGTCTAAGAGTAAAAGAAGCCCAATTTCCATAGGGAACTCTTTCCCTTTGACCAGTAATGAACACATCCTCCTTTTTTTCACCAAAAGATTTAAAATCCTGAGTCAATGCATCCCAGTAGAACTTCCCTGAATAGCCTAATACCTGATAGCTGAAGATGTTTACCTCTTCGCCATCAGGTCCGTTGTATCCACAATGTGTAAAGGGAACTTCTGTTTGATACGAGCCGTAAGTACCTGCTACTCCTTGCCCTTCAAAATCGAAAATAGGCTCATTCCGACGATCGTATTCATTTTCATCGAAATGTGACCCAAAGACTGATTCGGTGATCGATCCGCCGATCGTTAAGTCCCAGCCGAGACCGATCCACGAAGCTTCTTGATTTACCTTAACACCGGAAGAATTATATGTTAGTGTAATTGGAATGGTGGTTTCATCCACTTGTACGTTGTACAAATTCAAACGAATGTTTGCCGAGCCAGTATAACTCCCACGATGATTGTTCATTAAATCAAGTGTGCGTGATGCTTGGGTGGAAGGATTAGGTTGTCCATAACTACTTGTTAGGCAACAAAAGCCACACAAAATACAACCAAAAATGATCTTTTTTCTCATTTAAAAACGCTTATTAAAAATTAGGTTTAAAGATTGCTGGTTTTTCCTCTTTTTGGTGAAGGTGGCGAACCGCAATCAGAGGGTGAAGCTATAGTAAAAAACTCCGCACACAAAGTTTCCCACCATTTGTTATATTATTTTTTTGTTAACCACTCTTAGCTCACTCAATGACATTCATCGACATGATCACTATTTTGATAGAGAAAAGACACGTATTCGTCGTAAGTTTTTGATCTTATTTCTTTCTGGCAATCAAGGTACTAAGCTGGACAGGATACGATCAACTCAATGCCGTTGACTTAAGAGATACGTCTCCGCGAGTATACGAAGCGGTCTCATCAATGTGTTTGGTAGCGTTGATGAGATCACTTCATTTCATTCGTGAAGACCGGGCCACGGCGGCGGTTGTAAAGTTTAAGTCAACGGCATTCACGATCAACTTCACTACAAAGCGGCTTATCTATAAGTGCTTTTTATCCTGTAAAGCACCATCGATACGCTGCCGGCTGTGCTACATCCATATGTACTGCCAGTGGAGAGGTCAGCTTATTTATTAAAACCTTTGATTGATAAGAGGTTTTTATTGTTTTATTTCAAAGGCTTTTGACGTGCGAAGCGAATATTGATCAATTCGATTTGCTTCTTCCTAGGCTTAATCCGGTAAGTCAAGATGGTGTGTTTGTTCATAGGCCCTCTGCGCAAATAATTGTGCTTTTTTGTGCTTTCAAGTAATTCTGGATATTGACACAGCAACTTGAAAAATTCGTTAGATTGTCGGACAAAACGCCGTACTTCCTCGTCAGAAAAATGGGTTTTTAAATAATCAATGATTTTATCGTATCCAGTCTGAGCACGTTTAGTCCAGACGATTTTTAAAGCCATTTCTTGTATTTTGACATGACTTCTTCGTGAGGAATCAATTCGTCATTATCAGCTTGTTTAAGACCTTCTCCTATTTCCCTCTTTTCTTCTGCGCTAACATCATCCCACCAATCCACTTCTTTCTTCTTTTTGAGTAATATAAACTCACTCAAAACCTTGGTATCATTAAGCCCCGCCAGCCATTCGATTAGTCTTATTTTTTCCGCCTGGATATCCATTCTGTCAAATAAGTTTTGATTTTATAAAGGTAAATACTAATAAACTAACATGTTTCTTGATAATTAATTTTAGCTCAGATTGATTAAGAATAAATGATTTGAATGGTTACAAACAGAATGGTTGCTATCAATGAAATTACCTTCAAGTTTAATGGACATAAATCATCTTCAAAGCACTCTTTTAAACCAAATGAAATGATCCGTTAAATTTCTCCATTTACTTTCATCCGACTGAGCTACTTTCCCTTTAAAGCGATTTTCTTAGAAACCACTTCCTTTATTATTGTAGGATTCCTCTTATCAAGGTCGTCTTTTAATTTCTGAGACTGAACTTTGCTAAAGTTGGTCACTTTAAAACTTTCTAATCCCTACAGTTCAATATGAGCTTGACCTCCTCCCCCACCTTCCTCATACCGGAAATTGGATCAATATCATTAAAGTTGTACATCCGACAAAACACCACCTCTAATGAAAACCAGACAATCATTTATAAACTTTCAGCCACTAAATATTTTCAAAACATTTCACCCACCTTATAACCATCAAAATCACACGTATGCATTCGACCCACCCTTTTTAATATTGCCGCCTCGGCTACAGGAACACCCTAAAAAGTGGGCCTCTAGCTGGTAAGCAATCGGTTGAATCATGCTCAATACCTGCATAAAATGACCAGAAGCTATTCGATAAGAAAAAAATCGGAGTCAACGCTTCGGAAGTATCATAAAGCAGGTTCAAGGAGAATCACATGATCTATAACTTGTATTAAAATTTTAAATACCCGCGCGAATGAAACGTATCAAAATGATTGTCTCAGTATGCATTGCCCTACTGTTTTTTAAAAGTGTAACCCATGCCCAGCAACAACCGAACGTCTTGTGGATTCTAACCGATGACCACCGATACGATGCGGTGAGGGCATTTAACAAAATGTTGCACGACCGGGAAATGAGTGAACTGGGGTACGTAGAGTCTCCGCAGATCGACCGACTCACAACCATGGGGACGACGTTTATCAACACGTATTGTCAGGCGCAGGTATGTGCCCCTTCCCGTGCTTCCATGCATTACGGCCGGTACCCGTTCCGCTCTGGCGTGTACCAGTTTGAATATCATAACAACAACGCGGAACATACCCAACCTACGCTACCAGAACAAATGGCACAACTGGGCTATCAGACCTTTCATGTAGGTAAGCTGGGAGTACGAATCAAAACGGTAAAAAATGGAAAAGTCAGGCCGTATCAAATCTATCAGAACGACATCAGCTTCAAGAAAATGCATAAGGATGGCCTGACCGGTTGGGGAAAAGACTGGTTTTTCCAATTGGATGGAAAAAAGTTTGACGAGCCTATCAAGAGCATGGAGTATTTCGTCACACCAGAGGGGGAGTTTGAATATTCGTCGCTGAAGCTGGAAGCGCTACGCCCCGAGTACAAGGGAATGGCAGAAGAGCTCATCGAGAAGTACGACTTACTAAGGATCTACAATGATAAAAAAGGAAAGCACGTGGATAAAGGGATGATCCTTTCCGGAGTAAGCTCTCAGCCTGCCGGAAAAAACAGAGACGGTTATTACACCTCGGTTCTCGCCGATTATTTGAAGAACACGGCCCCCACCTTCACCGTAGGTTCGCAAACCGTCGACGGCATCGACCCTGACAAACCCTTGTTTGTCCACCTGGGGTACGATTTCCCACATACCCCGGTCCTCCCACCTGCTGATTACCGAGAGCGATTTCAAAAATACGAATACAACGTCCCGGTATTTGATAAAAAGGAGTTGGAGACAATGCCCAAACAACTGATAAGGTTACATAATAACGCAAAGACAGATCATTTTACTGATGAAGAAAAACAAAAGATGGTACAGGACTACTATGCATTTTGCGCCTATGGAGACGATCTGGTCGGAAAAGCAGTCGACGCGTTCATTGAATACAGCGAAGCAAAAACTCAACCCTGGGTCATTGTCTATGTTCATGGAGACCACGGTTGGAAACTCAACGAACACGGTGCCGTATCCAAGTGTACGCCCTGGGAAGAAGACAGCCATAATCCTGTCGTTGTGATTTCATCGGATAAAAAGCAGTTTCCTGCCGGGAAGGTCGTCACGGATTTCACCGAATTCGTGGACATTGCGCCGACCATTTTGGCCGCTGGCGGTGCCGACCTGAAAGAGGAAAAGTACAGCTACCTTGACGGGATGGACATGGCTGAAGTAGCTGAAGGCAAAGCACCCGTAAGGGATTACGTAATTGGAGAGAGTCACGCAGCCACGGGGCCAAGGGCTTACATACGTACCAAAGAATATGTTTTTTCCCTTCAAACCCGACCAAATATCAAAAGAGGGGAAAACTTAAATTGGGCCATGAACGTGCCTTACGAAAGGCTGGACCCGGGTTTGTATGATGTCACAAAAGATCCAGACGAAGTCAATAACCTGGCATTTGATAAAAAATACCGTCACATTGCCATGGCGATGAAAGAAAAATTGCTCAACATCGTTTTGGGGGACAACCGTGTAGAGGTCGATTGGGGTAAAAAAGCAGATGGAACAACGGTCTACCGTAACAATTTCGCGCCGGGTGCCCACGATTATCAACTGGAACTGGACTAACAGACCATTTAACCCTTCTTAAAACCCACACACAAATCTGGACAGGAACCGAAACTTCTTGTTCAGGTTTGTTTCAAAATGCTAACAATCAACTCCTAAAACAGACCAGCCATGGCACGCCTCATCCACTCAATGCTTTTTCAGTTAGCCATTTTTCCAGGCAGCATCATGTGGCTGGACGCGCAAAACAAAACCGAGATTCATTATTTATCCGGTACCGGAAAAGACGATACGGTCCTGTGGGATTTCTATTGTTCAGAAGGAAGACGTAGCGGCCAATGGACCAAAATAGCCGTCCCGTCCTGTTGGGAACAGCAAGGGTTTGGAACCTATAATTACGGCACAGACGAAGGAGAACGAGCCAAAGAATACGGACAATACAAATACGACTTCCCCGTACCTAAAAACTGGAAAGGAAAAGCGATTGACCTGGTTTTCGAAGGTGTGATGACCGATGCAGAAGTGAAGGTAAACGGGCGTTCTGCCGGGGACCTGCATCAGGGTGCGTTTTATGAATTTCACTACACGATCACCGACCTGTTAAACTACGGAGTCAACAACACGCTGGAGGTCACCGTCAACAAAGTATCGAGCAATGCCTCCATCAACCATGCTGAGCGCGTCGCGGACTTTTGGGTTTTTGGAGGAATCTACCGGCCGGTGTATTTGGCCGTTTCTCCAAAAGAACACATGGATCGCGTAGCCATCGATGCCCGGGCAGACGGCCAGCTCACCGCCGACATTTTCCTGGATACGAAAAAAGCAGATGATGTCCGGTTGACGCTTTATGACCTAAACGGTCAAAGGGTTCAGGAGGTAGACGTGAGCCAGATTGATAAGCAGGCTGGTAAGTGGAGGGTGTCTGCCAAAGCCGAAGGCATCAAACCGTGGAATCCCGAGTTTCCCAATCTGTATTCCTTGAAATGCTCTTTACTGGATAAATCCGACAAGCTGCTTCACCAGGTAGACAAGCGCATTGGCTTCAGGACCGTAGACGTACTCGAAGGAGACGGAATCTACGTGAATGGAGCGCGCATCAAATTTAAAGGCGTAAACCGGCACTCCTTCCACCCTTCGTCGGGAAGAACTACTTCCAAAGCGCTCAGCATTGCGCATGTGGAGATGATGAAAGACATGAACATGAATGCCGTTCGCATGGCCCACTACCCTCCAGATGTTCACTTCTTAGACGTTTGTGATTCGCTTGGGCTTTTCGTGATCGATGAGCTGTGCACGTGGCACAACCCCATGCTTGATACGGAAGTAGCCCGGAAACTTGTAAAAGAGACCGTCATCCGAGACGTAAATCATCCTTCCATCCTACTTTGGGCCAACGGAAACGAACAGGGCTGGAACCCGGAAGTAGACGGCGATTATGCGCGATGGGACATTCAAAACCGCGAGGTCATTCATCCATGGAGCATTTATAAAAAGACCAATACCATTCACTACAGTCATTACCATTCGTTGATCAATGACGCCTACACCAAAGACAAGATTCTATTCCCTACGGAGTTTCTTCACGGATTGTATGACGGAGGCCACGGAGCCGGACTTCAGGATTACTGGCAAAAAATGTGGGACCTTCCACTAAGCGCGGGCGGTTTCCTTTGGGATTTTGCGGATGAAGGCATCGAGCGAACGGATCGAAACAATGAGATCGACTTGCAGGGCAACAAAGCAGCAGACGGCATCGTCGGGCCATACGGAGAAAAAGAGGCCAGCTACTACACCATCAAAGAAATCTGGTCACCGGTACACATCGAAGACCGTTTCATCAGACCGGACTTCAACGGAGTTTTCAGAGTAGAAAACCGCTACCATTACACCAACCTTCAACAATGCACCATGAAGGCAAAGTGGATCCAATTTCCAGGACCTGATGAAACAGATAGCTCTTCCACCCTATCGGAGGCCCATGTTGCGTTACCCAACCTGGCTCCCGGTGAAAAAGGTACTTTCACGGTGGAAAAACCACTACTTTGGGAACAGATGGACGCGTTGCACCTAACCGCACTCGACCCGTATGGAAAGGAAATCTTTACCTGGTCGTACCCCGTCCGCTCTCCCGAAAAAGCAACCCATTCATACATTGAAGATGAAAATAACCTTACGTTGACCTCTGAAATTTCCAATAAGCGCATCCACGTGAAGGCCGGCAACAAGACCTACGTGTTTTCAGAAGAAACGGGCTTGTTGCAGGAAGTTAAAAAAGGCGCGACCCTCATTCCGCTAACCAATGGTCCCATCATCCTGAACCACAAGGACAAAATCAAAGACGTGAGTGTCAATGCGACGGAAGCCAGTGTGGAAATCAAGGTCGAATTTGAAGAATCAAACTGGTCTCCCGCGTGGTCCACCATTAAAGAAACCCGCTCAGACATCATTCGGTGGACCGTTCATTCCAATGGATTATTAGATCTCAATGTTGCATTCAAAGGTTTTCGAAACCTGAAAGGATACAGAGGAATTACATTTTCCTTTCCCGAATCAGAGGTAGCGGGCATGAGATGGCTGGGTGACGGTCCCTATCGCGTTTGGCGAAACCGAATGAAAGGAACCCGGTTTCAAGTATGGGAAAATGCGTACAACAATACCGTAACGGGCGAGTCCGGGTTTGACTACCCTGAGTTTAAAGGTTTCTTTTCCAGCTTGTACTGGTCCATGGTAAAAGGAGAGAATGATAATGGGTTTACCGTCTATTGCGGCACACCTCATACCTATTTACGCATGCTGACACCACAGCCACCAAAAGAAGATAAAAACGGAAGGCTTACTCCTATTTTCCCTGAAGGAGACGTTTCCTTTGTCATGAACGTACCCGGTATCGGGACCAAGTTTCAAAAACCATCCAGCATGGGACCGCATGGCAACCCAGAACACTATTTCGGTAACGACGATGAGCCAATCACACTTGACCTAACCTTTGAATTCTAATACCATGACCGCGAAAAACAATAAAAATCAGCCTATGAAAATGATGGCATCCGTGCTGCTCCTTCTCACCGGATTAAACCCCACCATTCAGGCGCAACCCGAAAACTCAGAGACACTCGTTCAGTACCTCTCCGGTACGGGAAAGGACCATACGGTAGCGTGGGATTTCTACTGCTCAGCAGGTAGACAAAGTGGTGAATGGACCAAAATACCGGTCCCCTCCTGCTGGGAACTGCAAAGGTTTGGCAACTACAACTACGGACGCGATTACAAATCAGATAAAGCCTATCATGACGAACATGGCTTATACCGACACCGCTTTCAGGTTCCATCCGACTGGAAAGACAAAGAGGTGAAAATCGTTTTTGAAGGAGTCATGACGGATTGTGAAGTGAAAATCAATGGAAAATTAGCCGGAGAGATACATCAGGGAGCGTTTTACGAATTCAAATACACCATTACCCAGCTTTTAACTTTTGGAGAAGAAAACCTATTGGAAGTGAAAGTAAACAAGACCTCTGCCAATGAATCCATCAACCATGCGGAGCGCCGGGCCGATTATTGGATCTTCGGTGGCATCTACCGTCCCGTCTACCTGGAGGTCTTACCTCAAACACACGTATCTCGTGTAGCCATTGATGCCAGGGCAAGCGGTGAACTCACCGCAGAACTTCACCTTTCATCTAAAAAGGCAGCATCCGCTCAGCTAACCCTTCAGGATTTAGATGGAAACAACGTACAAGACCTGCGCCTGGAAAACCTACAAAAGGAAAACGGTACCTGGACCCTTACGACAAAAGCTTCCGACATCAAAACATGGAATCCTGAAAAGCCGCACCTCTACCAACTTCAAGTCCGTTTACTGGATAAATCAGGAGAGGTATTGCATACCCTTGCCAAACGAATAGGATTTCGAACCGTCGAAGTAAGAGAAAGCGATGGCATTTATGTCAATGGCGTAAAAATAAAGTTCAAGGGCATCAACCGTCATAGCTTTTATCCTAATTCAGGACGAACCACCTCGAAGGCATTGAGCATCGAACACGCGCTGATGATCAAGGACATGAACATGAATGCCGTTCGTATGTCGCACTACCCACCTGACGTTCATTTCCTGGATGTTTGCGACTCCCTAGGACTGTTCGTCATCGATGAAGTCTGCACCTGGCACGTCCCCTATCTGGATACGGAGGTAGGTGAGAAAATCATCCGGGAAGCGGTGGTCAGAGACGTCAACCACCCTTCCATCGTCCTGTGGGCCAATGGCAACGAGTCCGGATGGAACCGAGAACTGGATGATGAATATGCGAAATACGACATTCAACAACGTGAGGTCATTCACCCCTGGGCCATCTTTGGCAAGACCAATACCATGCACTACCCTGAATACCACATTTTTTCCTACGATGCTCCTACACAGGATAAAATCTATTTCCCTACCGAATTTATGCACGGCCTTTATGACGGAGGGCATGGCGCAGGTCTGGACAGCTACTGGAAGCAGATGTGGAACATGCCTTTATGTGCCGGTGGCTTTTTGTGGAATTTCGCTGACGAAGCCGTCGTTCGCACCGATAAAGGAGGAGTGCTGGACACGGATGGTAACCATGCCGCGGACGGGATCGTGGGGCCTTACGGTGAAAAAGAAGCCAGCTACTTCACGGTAAAAGAAATCTGGTCGCCCATTCACATCCCGGACCGATACATCAAGGAAAACTTCTCCGGGGTATTCGATGTAGAGAATCGCTACCACTACACCAACCTGAATGAATGCACCCTGACCGCCGAATGGATACAGTTTAAAAGTCCCGATGAGGCTGCGGGATATCGTGTACGATCAAAAAGTAACGTCAACCTCCCGAATTTGGCACCCGGAGCAAAGGGTACTTTTACCGTAAACGTACCCCAGGATTGGAGATCAGCAGATGCCTTGTACCTGACCGCTACCGATGCGTACGGAATGGAGATTTTTACCTGGTCCTATCCAGTGAAAACACCGAAAGAAATCAACGAAAACCAGCTTGATTACCGTCCATCCGGGAGCATAAAAACCAACGTTTCAAAAGAACAACTTCAGGTTTCCACAAATGCCATCGACTATTCCTTTTCGCTTGAGTCGGGCTTGCTAAAAGAAGTAATAAAAGACAACCGGACGATCCCGCTAAAAGACGGGCCTGTGCTCCTGGGAAATGAAACCGAACTGGACACCGTCTATTTTAATTCCTCAAAAGACCGGATCGATGTATTTGCACTTTTTAAGGAAAAGAAGAAGTATTGGGACTGGGAAGAGAACAACGAAACGACGCAGGATTTCATCCGATGGACCATCCATTCCAATGGGCTGCTGGACTTGCACGTAGAGATCAGAAACGAGAAAATCGTTAAAGACTATGTCGGCATCACGTTCAGCTTTCCTGAGGAAGAAGTCACAGGCATGAAATGGCTGGGAGACGGGCCGTACAGAGTATGGCGCAATCGCATGAAAGGAACCCAACTCAACGTTTGGGAAAATGCGTACAACAATACCATCACCGGGGAAGCAGAAGTTGTTTACCCGGAATTTAAAGGCTTCTTTTCCGGCATCAACTGGCTACAGCTAAACGGAAAGGATAAATACGCATTTACGGTATACTGCCACTCCGACTACACCTATTTGCGCATGCTGACGCCTGACCAGCCTCTTGCCCCCAATCGTGGGGCAACGGTAAAAAACTTTCCGAAGGGCAACATTTCTTTTGTGAAAAACATCCCTGCCATCGGTACCAAGTTTAAAGAATCTCATAAGTTAGGACCTGATGGCAGCGAGATTCAGTATTTTGGCAACGACGATGACCCGATTAGGATAGACCTGACTTTTCAATTTTAATTAAAAAACCAGTTATGAAAAATACGATTTATGTAGTGATCTGCTACTGTTTAATCGCCTGCAATGCAAGACCCAATGAATATCACGTAGATGTAAACCATCCCACAACAGGTGACGGCACAGCGGACCACCCATTTCAAACCATTGCCGAAGCTGCCAGTATAATGCAAGCAGGAGACATTTGTTACATTCATCAGGGAACGTACCGTGAAAGCATCGTTCCCGTAAGATCCGGCACCGCCGAAAAACCCATCACCTTTACACGATTTCAAAAGGACACCGTCATCATCTCCGCGACCGATCCCATCTCCAACTGGACGATACATGAAGGCAGCATCTATAAAGCATCTGATATTGAGATGTTGCTTGGTGACGGAAACAATGTTTACCTCAACCAAAGCAAGATGCAACCCGCCCGTTGGCCCAATGATACGGATGGCAACGAATATTCACTGGATGCCAGGTACATTGATCAAACAAAGGGAGCCTGGTCCATGTCTTTTATCAGCAATAAAGAGATCCCGAATCTGGACTGGACCGGAGGAATTATCCACTACCTGGGAGCGCATAGCGGTTGCAGTTGGGAACGTACCATCACCGATTACGATCAAGAGCTTCAGCGGGTCTATTTTGAAACCTTGCCGGACCGGTGGCCATTCGGCAAAACACATAGCCCTCAAAGGATGGAAAACGGCCATCGGGGCATCTTTTACCTCATGAACAAACTGGAAGCGCTCGATGCTCCGAGGGAGTGGTACTACGATGCTCAAAACAAAGAACTGTTTTTTTATGCCCCTGATGGGGACCGTCCGAAAGACAAAGCAGTAGAAATTGCGACCCGAAAGCATGCCGCTAAAATTCAGGCCGATCACATTCACCTCGACGGGCTCAATTTCTTCGGAGGCATGATTACCCTTACCGGAAACCATAACCAACTGACGAAATGCATGGTCAAACACGGCGCTGAAACGCTCATTACCGACCTCAACGGGGCAGCAGTAAGCGATGCGGCCATCCAGGTCATTGGAGGACAACACAACCTGATTGAAAAATGCGTCGTTGAAAACGGGACGGTAAACGGCATTTATTTAGACCGGAGCTCCGATGACAATCGTGTGGAAAACAACATCGTTCAGTATTTCAACACGATAGGTATCCACGCTCACCTGATCAATAGCCTGGGGAAACGCAACAAAATCTTAAAGAATTCGCTTTATGGCTCTGCCAGAGATGGAGTGAAGGTCACCGGTGAGGACAGTGAGTTTGGCTACAACCATGTGCAAAAATGCCTGATCTCAGGGGCAGATGGGGGGCTTTTTTATGTGACCGGCCAGAGCATCCCCAAAAACATCGAGCTGCACCACAATTGGTTTCATGACGCCTATGCTGCTATACACGCTGGGAAAAAAGCAACCGGGATCTACCTGGATAATAACAGCGCCGGATACGTTGTTCATCACAACGTGGTGTGGGACGTGGAGTGGGGCGGCTTACATTTCAACTGGAACGCCATCAAAAACGAAATTTATAACAATACCTTCTGGAACGTAGGCCCCGAGGGGCAGGCAATGATCGACTGCTGGGTGCCGGTTCGAGATGGTGAACGTATGAATGTAAAGGATAACGTACTCTACAATAACATTAGCGACGTGCGTCCCTGGTGGCATTCGGGAGACGGTAAAAAGTTTAGAATAGATGAGAAAGAATACCTCGGAGATGAGGCTGACAACGTATTTGAAAACAACTACCAGTTTGCTGAAATACCCTTTCATACAGAAAAAGAAATACGTTTCCTCCCGTTGGAAAATGCGCCGATTGTCGACAAAGGGCAAAACATTGAAGCAATCACAGACGGATATAAAGGTGAAGCGCCTGATCTTGGTGCTTATGAACTCGGTGGAGTGTATTGGGTCCCTGGAGTAGACTGGAATCCGAAAGGTTTTGCCTGGACACCTGGGGTGGATTACCTCAACGTAGGGTCATTTTAACAAAGCAGGATCACTTTCGAAACACCATTTCACTTAACGAATCGTCCTTCTTGTTTTTTTCTAAAAAGCCCCACGAGATTAATGACTTTTTAGTTACCATTATAAACTGGATGAATCCTAGTTTAGTGCATTGAAAACCCGAAACATGAATAAACTCAACCCGATCAAACCATTTCCCTTACTCTTGATGCTTGGCTTACTGGTCAGGTTAACATCAGGACATGCCCAAACAGGTAAAAACTATTACCTGAGCAACTCAGGAAGCGACTCCAACACCGGAACGAAGGACGCACCCTGGAAGACTCTTGATAAGTTATCTGCCACTTCGCTCAATCCCGGAGACAGTGTACTTTTCAGACGGGGAGATCGATTTGACGGGCACTATGTTGTAAACGGCTCAGGTGAAAAGGGAACCCCCATTGTCATCGCTGCTTACGGAGATGGGGAAAAACCAATCATCACCGGGGAAGTAGGAGCATCCGGTGGAGGAGATTATCGGGAAGCCATATTGGTCCAAAATGAAGACAACCTGGTTTTTGATGGCCTGGAGATTCAAAACGAACGCCTGACTACCAGGCCCGGCGTCAGGGACATGGATGCCTTTGGTATTTGGCTCCACAATACTGAAGGCGTCATGGAAAATTTTGTCTTTCAAAACATGACCTTTAGAGACGTGTATGCGGTAGAACCCATCCTGGACCGAAGCAGTTTTGACGCGATACAGGTCTCGGGACTAAGGCTCACCTCTACCAAAAACACGGTAAATGGTCAGGAAAAACAGATCAAAAATGTAGAAGTCAAAGATTCTTTTTTTGGAAACCTGCAGCGCTTTGGAATACAGCTCAGGCATAGCAGAGGGGCAGCGGGTGTAGGCAATGATTCACTCAACCGCATCATGAATGTACACATTCACCACAATGAGTTTTCATACAATGGCGGGACAGGAGTACTTCCAAACGGGACGTACAATTGCCTGATTGAATACAACCTGTTTGACCACCCCGGATCGGATAATGACCCCAGAATGCCGGCTCGCGGTAGCTCCATTTGGAACATCTGGTCCATCAATACAGTCAGCCAATACAACATGTGCATCAGCACCAGAGGATACCTGGATTCCTACGGCATCCACATCGACAATCATAATGTCAACACCTTTGTGCAATACAACTATATGGAAGATTGCGAAGGAGGATTTGTGGAAATTCTGAGGGGCAATAAGAATGCCGTCTACAGGTTCAATGTCAGCGTAAACGATGGCTTCAGATACAACGAAAACTGGAAGACCAGCAACCACACCATTTGGGTGCATACCGTTCGTCATAAGCCAGAAGATTTCGCTCCAAATGACAGCGTATTTATCCATAACAATACAGTAGTCATCAACAAACCCTACACGAGCGGCATCACGGAAACGTCAGTCGTAGTGGACAGTGATAACCTTTACATCTTCAATAACATTTTTACTTCAACAGACGGAGGTGTAGAAGTTGCCGGACATATGGGTAAGAGTCCTGCATCCAGAGGCGACAAAATGGTGGTTCGAAACAACCTGTTTCAGGGCAACGTCAATCAAGAATTCGTCCAATGGGATGCCAGCCCCGTGTCCGGAGACCCGAAATTCCTTGGTGAAGGCGATAGGGAAAACGCCTTTCAACTAAGCCCTTCGAGTCCGGCATTAAACGCGGGTACCGGTGGCATACTCGGCCCTGTTTTACCCGGTGCAGGAAAAGGAGTATTCAAAGAACTGACTCCCTACCCTACCGTTGATTTTTTCGGTAACCCAATCGATCTGTCCGACGCAAACGTGAACATAGGTGCCTACAATGGAAAAGGCGCTTCCGATGAAATCGAACCGCCACTCAACGTTGAAAAAAATCGGGAAAATTGGCGCATTTACCCTGTATCGACAAGTTCCCAGCTTTCCATTCTTAAGCCTACGGGGGTAAGGGGCGAGGTGTCCATCTCTCTATTAAACCTTAAGGGGCAGCGTGTACAAAGTCAGACGCTAAACTTTACAAAAAAAGAGCCTGCCACTCTTAAACTAAGAAAAGGACTAAAAAACGGCATTTACATACTTAAACTAGAACAAAACCAAGAAGTAGCAACTCGAAGAATCGTACTATACAGATAGCTAAAAAAGCTTCTTACTTATTTATCAAAACATAAAACCTAATGAAAATAAAACCTGATCAACTTTTCCGTTTATGGCCTGCCTTATTATGCGTTCTTCTGATCGTCGGTTGTCAGTCCAAAAGTGTGGAACGCGAACCCGATGGAGACTTTCCGTTCCTGATCCCAGCTGAGAAACCTAACCGCCCACTGAGCGCAGCAGTAGAACGAAATTATGACGCATACGAGTCCATCCGACCGGAGCAGTCAGAACTTTACACTCAGTTTAAATACACGAAACTTGAAGGGTTTGACTACAATGGTGGAGACGCCACTGTCACTCGAAGGGACCCTTCCAAAGTCATCTTCGAAAACGGGCAGTATTACGTCTGGTATACATACAGGAACACGCCGGTAAAACCAGTGGGCATGTCCCGTGCAAAAGAAGCGAATGATACGATTCCGTCGTCGGATTGGGATCTGGCAGAGATCTGGTATGCGACCTCCAAAGATGGATTTACCTGGGAAGAACAGGGAGTGGCCATCTCCCGTCCGCCAAAACCGCAGCCGGGCTGGCGTTCCGTTACCACTACGGATATCTTAAAGTGGAAAGGAAAATTTTACCTGTACTATCAGGCATTTATGGAGGCTAGCGGGCTAAGAGGTGATTTTTGCCCGGTCGCCGTATCCTACGCCGATTCACCGGATGGCCCCTGGACATCGGCGAACAAGATCGTCATTCCAAACGGCCCGGAAGGCGCCTGGGATCAATACTCCATACACGACCCCTACCCACTGGTTCATGATGGTAAAATCTATTTGTATTACAAAAGTGATTTTGATCGACGGCCGGAATTAAGGCCTGGTATGATTCGTATGCAGGGACTGGCCATTGCTACGGACCCCTTAGGCCCATTCGAAAAGCACCCTTTGAACCCCGTCATCAACTCAGGGCATGAAACCACCTTGTTTCCCTTTAAAGAAGGAGTGGCAGCAATCGTCCAGCGAAACGGCCAGGAACATAATACCATTCAATATGCAGCAGACTGGGTAAACTTCAAGGTTGCTTCCATTACAGAATTACTGCCTGTGGCAGCCGGGCCTTACATACCTGATGCCTTTACGGACACCAAAGACGGCAGAGGCATCACCTGGGGAATTTCTCACATCATCAATGCGGGTAGCGACTGGAAAAAGAACCATACGATCCTACTTCGGTTTGACTGTGACCTGAGCCAGGACATTAACGACCCGGACATGAAACATCATCATATGAACTACAGTCCTGAGTTTCATTATACGCATCAACTAAATGGTAAACAGCTCAAACGAATAGAAGAGGAAAATGCCCGACTTATGAACTAGTTCTGACGCCCTTCAACTGATTTTAGTTTAAATAAGAACCTGTAAACGAAGAAGGCTATCCATTTCCGGATAGCCTTTCTACTTTCACCATTGTAACCGCACGCCTTAATTGGCATCTGTGATTTTATAAGTAAATACATTTTCTTCCGTCTCGATGACTTCAATCACTTTATCAGACTGATTGCCTTCCTCAAACTGTGCTTCCGTAGCAACAAACGTTTTACACACAACCGGTCCGCCTTCCTTGCATGCATCTGTTGAAGCAAAGAGGCAAAACTCCACTGTACCCACTCCAGGCCCCCAGGAGAAGATGTTGTCACTTTGTGTATCCTCACTCGTTTCGCCACCTGCTCCGGTTGTGGTGATGGTCCAGTTGTAGATATAGTCAACATTCAAAGGCGCGTCAAGCAGTATATCGAATCCTTCACGAGACTTGATATCAAAGTCTATTTCAGGACATGCTTTGTTTGAATCCTTATCTGTAATCTTATAAGTGTAAACGCCGTCGTCGGTTTTGATGACCTCGATCGATTTATTGGATTGGTTGCCTTCCTCAAACTGCGCTTCCGTAGCTACGAATTTTTTACAGAACGTCTCACTTTCTTCACAATCTGAAGTCATCACGTTGAGGCAAAACTCGACCGTACCTGCACCGGGACCCCATGAAAAAACATTGTCACTTTGCGAATCGACCCTCGTTTCCCCATCGACTCCGGTCGTCGTAATGGTCCAATCGTATACAAAACCTTCCTTAAGAGGCGCATCAAGTAAAATATCAAACCCTTCAAGTGATTTGATGGCAAAATTCAGTCCGGGACATGATGCATTTGATCCCCCATCTGTGATTTTGTAGGTGTAGGTATTGTCTCCTGTTTCGATGACCTCAATCAGTGCGTTGGATTGATTACCCGCCTCAAATTGTGCTTCAGTTGCGACAAATGTCTTACACAGCGTCGTACCTTCTTCACAACCTGCGGCCTTGACGGTGAGGCAAAATACGACCGTACCGGCACCAGGTCCCCATGTAAATGCATTGTCGCTATTTGTATCAACAGATAAGGTATCGCCCTCCGTTCCCATCGTGGTGATCTCCCAGGCATATGTAAGTCCCTCTTTTAATGGAGCTGAAAGCAGAATATCAAAACCTTGATTGGCCGTAAGATCAAAACCAGGCTCGGGACAGTTTGCATTGCCTTCACCCGTATCATCAGGGATCACGTCCTCATCAAGGCATGAAAAGAGAGAGAGACACAATACAAATACCAACAGTGGGTTCAGAAATGGATAAATTTTCATATAGTTTTTAGATTTAGCTTAATTATCAAATTTCCCTATCTAAACGCCTGCACCGAACCGAGTCCCTACCCCCTTCTTTTCGATTTTGAAAGATGAAATAACTAATCGTATGAGTAAGCGGTTCGTATACTACCTCGTCTTTTTACTGATTTTATTTATAACTGAATTAGTTACATGAGTTGACAAAAAAAAGCATAAGAAAAATCCTTTTTTACCGCTTTAAAGGACTCGTGAAGAGCGG
>JBCCXH010000049.1:0-17639 GCA_039192005.1 Bacteroidota bacterium | reverse complement strand
GGCTTATTAGACGATAAAAACTACTGTTTCATGGATTTTGTGTGCTAAAGTGGGGGAAAGTGGTAGAGAATGTAAAAAAATAATTACATTTGCTACGGTGGTTTATATTTTTCAAAGCTCAGTATGGCGTTTTTTACAAGCGAGTATGAGTGTAAGTTGGATGCCAAAGGGAGATTGGTTTTGCCTGCAAAGATCAAATCCAATCTTCCTGAGGTTTCCACTAACGAGTTGGTGATTCGTAAAGGATTCGAGCCAAACCTGATCCTCTATCCGATGGTAGAGTACAAGAAGATACATCACAAGATTTCATCACTTAGTGAATTCAATCCTGAACAGCGAAAGCTGAAGAGGAATTTTTTCAGGAGTATCTCCCAGGTGGAGCTAGACAGCGCCAGCCGCATTTTGGTCCCAAAGGGTATGCTCGCTCATGCACAGATAGAAAAAGAGGCAATCCTCATAGGTATGGGCAACTATATTGAAATGTGGAATCCGGAGGTCTTTAATAAGCATTTGATTGAAGACATGGATGAATACTCTGAACTAGCTCAGAAGTTTCTGGACGATTAATGTACGTCATGGTATGGAGAATAATTAAACTAATGACGGCTACAGGAAGAAGTGAGCCAAAGGTCAGGCTTGAAAATAGGCTGCTTGCATGATGGAGTATCATCGCCCCGCCTTATTAGAAGAAAGTTTGATTGGACTAGACATCAAACCAGGTGGCATCTATATAGATGCAACATTTGGAGGTGGCGGTCATAGTAAAAGCATTTTAAACCGGCTAACCACCGGACAATTAATTGCATTTGATCAGGACGCAGATGCGGCTGTGAATGCAAACGAACTCTCGGAAGCTTTGGCAGAAGAGAGAAAAAGTTCTTTCACATTTATTGAGTCAAATTTCAGGCATTTGAAACGGTACCTGAAACTACATGGTATATCCGGGGTGGATGGGATCCTGGCAGACCTTGGCGTGTCTTCTCATCAGTTTGATGAACCAACGCGTGGGTTTACGACCAGGGCAGATGGCGTGCTGGACATGCGGATGGACCAATCGGCGGCGAAGGGAGCGAGGCATGTAGTAAACGAATACGAAGAGAAGGACCTGATTCACATTCTCAGCGCCTACGGTGAAGTAAAGAATGCACGAACACTGGCGAGGGAAATCCTAAATGAAAGGATGGAGGGATCGATTGAAACCAGCGAGCAATTAAAGAAGGTCGCCTTAAAAAATGCACCGAAAGGAAGAGAGCTAAAATACCTGGCACAAGTTTTCCAGGCGATTAGAATCGAAGTAAACGAGGAGATGGAAGTGCTGAAAGAATTTTTGACTCAAACAGGTGACGTGCTGAAGGAAGAAGGGAGATTGGTGGTATTGAGTTACCATTCGCTGGAAGATCGCCTGGTGAAGAATTACATCAATAAAGGAAATTTCAAAGGGGAGGACGAAAAGGATTTTTACGGCAACCCGATCAGGATTTTTGATCCTGTCAACCGCAAACCCATCGTCGCATCCGAGGAAGAAATAAAAGAAAATAGCCGCGCACGCAGTGCAAAGCTACGAATTGGCAGAAAAAAATAAATGAGAAGTTCCAAACTGGAATCGGGAAGGTAATCACTTCCTGATTCCAGTTTGCCACTTCCAACGTTTAAAAGCATGGCAGAAAACACCTATCGAATCCCGCAAGATGAAGAAAGAAGAGGAATCTTCGGTTTCATTAATCGATTTCTACGGATGGATAGCTCCATCAGTGAGGTGATACATGTCCGTTTTTTGCCACAGATTTTGTACCTGTCATTCCTGTGCTTACTATACATAGGTAACCGTCACTACACGGAAAAAAAGATCAGGGCCATTTCGGCATTAGAGCAAAAAGTGGAAGACCTGAGGGCCGACTACACCACGCTGAAGGCCGATTTTATGTATGAAAGTAAGCAGTCAGAGTTAGCCAAGCGAGCCGCTAAGCTTGGGTTGAAAGAGAGCAAAGAGTCACCCGTATTGATCCAGGCAAATGAGTATTAGAAAATCCATTGTTTTTCGGGTACGTATCGCATTTATCCTCACCTTTTTGGTGGCAGGAGCCGTTGTCTTTCGTCTGGTCAAAATACAGCACATAGAAGGCGAGCGATGGGTAGGATTGGGAGAGTCCATCGGGATGAAAGTCATGAATGTGAAAGCGACGCGAGGAAACATCTATGCAGAAGATGGCAGCTTGCTGGCTACCTCACTACCCTTTTATCGACTGGCTTTCGATCCTTACCTTCCCACGGATGGGTTATATAAAAGCAACATTGACTCACTTTGTTACCTGCTCTCCAGGTACTATAAAGATCAATCAGCAGCTCAATACAGAAGGAAAATTGATAAAGCCAGAAATCAGCGAAAACGTTACCTGACGCTAAACCGAAAAGAGATTGGCTACCAGGATAAAAAGCAAATAGAAAAATGGCCGATCTTCAGGAAAGGGCGCTTAAAAGGAGGGGTGATCTTTGAGAAGGTAGAGAAGCGATTCCTGCCTTTTTCGCATTTAGGATACCGTACCATTGGACATGTCAATGCAAACGACAGAGGTGTGGTTGGTTTGGAATACAGCTTCAACAGGCACCTCGCCGGGGTCAACGGAAAAGCCCTGTTTCAGAAAATGTCCGGAGGAGGGTGGAAGCCGGTTTATGATGGGTCTGAAAAGAGACCTGAAAACGGATTGGACGTTCAGACTACCATCGATATTGATTTACAGGATGTGACTGAATCCGCTTTGTTAAAAGAGCTAAAAAGGCATCGGGCTGACTACGGAGTAGCTGTGGTGATGGAAGTGGAAACAGGCGAAATCAAAGCAATCTCAAATCTGAGTAGAAACGACCGGGGCAATTACTACGAACGGTACAATTATGCCATCGGTAGTCAGGGATCAAGAGAGCCTGGGTCTACCTTCAAACTGGCCAGTATGATTGCCCTGCTGGAAGAAGCGGACATCAAGCTCACAGACTCTATCGATACAGGAAACGGGGTATTGGAGTTTTTTGATAAAACCATGAGAGACCATAAACCAGGGGGCTTTGGGACTTTATCCGTGCAGGAAGTTTTTGAGAAGTCTTCAAACATCGGCGTAGCCAAACTGGTCACTCACTATTTTGGTCATCAGCCTGAAAAATACATCAATTCCCTTAAGAAAATGAAACTTGATCAGCCGCTTGATTTTCAGATGGTGGGTGAAGGCAAACCCTATATCAAAGACCCTTCTGATACGACCTGGAGTGGTGTGAGTTTGCCCTGGATTTCACACGGGTATGAATTGGAGATGACGCCTCTTCAGATGCTAACCTTGTACAATGCCATAGCGAACGAAGGAAAGATGGTCAAACCCAAAATCGTTAAAAGCATCGTGCGGGCAGACCGAACCATTGAGAAGTTTAAGACAGAAGTGATCAATGATAAAATATGTTCAGATCGTACGTTGAAGAAAATAAAACAAATGTTGGAAGGGGTGGTGGAGCGTGGTACAGCCTCTAACATCAATCATAGCCTGTACAAAATTGCCGGTAAAACAGGGACCGCGAAAAACGTAAAAAACGGAAGGTATGTAAAGGAATACTACACGTCGTTTGCAGGATATTTTCCTGCCGAATCTCCCAGGTACAGTTGCATTGTCGTCATTGACAATCCCAAAGGATATCAGATTTACGGTAGTGATGTTTCCGCTCCGGTTTTTAAAGAAATTGCAGATAAGATTTATTCGCTGGAACTGGACATGCATGAAGTAAATGATGATGAATGGGTAGCTCAAGATGGAGTATTTCCTTACATCAAGGCTGGCTATCACGATGAATTAAAGATGATATGCAATGAGCTGGGCATCTCCAATCACTCAAATGGAGAAGCAGAATGGGTGAAAACGGAAGTCATCAACCATGCGGTGTATTGGGAAGATGTGAAGGTGCAGCCCGCTCGCGTGCCGGATGTGCGAGGTATGTCGTTGAGGGACGCCATTTACGTCTTGGAAAATCTCGGCCTGGAGATCAAGGTCAATGGAAGGGGGAGAGTCGCAACCCAATCGCTTGCTCCTGGAGGAAAGGTTGTAAAAGGTTCCACCATTAAACTTCACATGGGATGACGGCAACACTTAAAGACATATTGTTTGGCGTATCCCTTCAGTCGCTGACAGGAGATCGTGAGGTAGTGGTTTCAGGCATTGCTTTTGATTCCAGAAAAGTAAGAAAACAAGGACTCTTTGTTGCCATTAAAGGGCTGACGGTAGACGGTCATGACTACATCAGTCAGGCAATTGAAAAAGGCGCGTGCGTGGTGGTATGCGAAAAGCTCCCGTCTCAAAAAGAGGAAGGTGTTACGTACGTTCAAACGGACAATGCAGCCCGGTCACTGGGCATCCTTGCGTCAAACTTTTTTGGTAGGCCTTCTGAGAAAATAAAGCTTGTAGGAATTACAGGGACCAATGGCAAGACCACTTGTGCCACCCTGCTTTTTGAGCTATTCAGTAAAATGGGCTATCACGTAGGGCTGCTTTCTACCGTTGAAAACAGAATCAACGATCAGGTCCTGGCTGCCGATTTTACCACATCAGATGCCGTACACCTCAATACACTTTTGGCTCAAATGGTCAATGAAGGGTGTACGCATTGTTTTATGGAAGTAAGCTCACACGCGCTTGTGCAACATCGCGTAGCCGGAGTGCATTTCCATGGTGGGGTTTTTACCAATATCAGCCACGACCACCTGGACTATCACAAAACATTTGATGAGTACATCAAAGCTAAGAAACTGCTTTTCGATGGCCTTTCTTCTGAGGCCTTTGCTTTAGTAAACGTAGACGACAAGCGAGGCAACATCATGCTACAAAATACTAAGGCAGGTAAATCCAGTATGGGTATCCGGTCCATGGCAGATTTTAAAGCCAGGATCATCCATAACACCTTGCAGGGTTTGGAGCTCAACTTCAATGGGGTAGACGTTTGGTTCAAACTCATCGGTGAGTTTAATGCCTACAACCTGTTGACGGCCTATGCGGTGGCCGTGTTGCTGGGTGAAGACTCAGAGGAAATATTAAGCGCACTTTCCATTGCAAAAGGAGCTTCCGGGCGGTTTGAAAAAATACATAACCCGGCAAACGTTTTAGCAATTGTAGATTATGCACACACCCCCGATGCGCTGGAAAATGTACTTCGTACCATCGGCGAGCTAAGAACAAAAAATGAAGTGCTGATCACCGTCGTCGGATGTGGTGGTGACCGGGATAAAAGCAAACGTCCCGAGATGGCGAGGATAGCAGCTTTACTGAGCGATAAAGTCATCCTGACTTCAGATAACCCAAGAAGCGAAGACCCTAAGCAGATATTAGAAGACATGAGGGTCGGGATTCCTAAATCTTATCAACGCAACCTGATGGTGATAGAGGACCGGAAAGAGGCGATAAGAACGGCATGCAATATTGCAAGAGATGAGGACATTATCCTGATCGCAGGAAAGGGACATGAGACTTACCAGGAAATCAACGGAGAGCGATTTCACTTTGATGATCGGGAGGTATTAAACGAATTATTAAACCAATAAACCAACAAAATATTGACTAAGTCAAAATCAAATCAACCAGATAAAATAAAAATCGGATAACCCGATAAAACCTAAAATTGAAGAAATCTACAATCGAAAAAAATTGAATCTATGCTCTACTACCTGTTTGAATACCTGAATGAATTGGACTTCCCCGGTGCTGGGCTGTTCCAGTATATTTCGTTTAGGGCGGGTATGGCAGCACTCCTGTCACTTGTGATTACGATCACCTTTGGTAAACGATTGATTATGATGCTTAGACGTTATCAGTTAGGAGAATCAATCCGTGACCTTGGGCTAGACGGTCAGATGGAGAAACAAGGAACTCCTACTATGGGTGGAATCATTATTATCTCCGCCATTGTCGTTCCTACCCTACTATTTGGCGACCTCTCCAATATTTACATCATCTTGCTTGTCGTCTCTGCGCTATGGATGGGGTCCATCGGATTTCTTGATGACTACCTCAAAGTCAAAAAGAAGAACAAAGAAGGATTACGAGGTAAGTTTAAAATACTCGGACAAGTCGTTTTGGGCTTATTGGTCGCTTTGGTGATGGTGTTTCACGAAGACATTGTTGTCAGGGATTTTTCAGGAGAAGCATTCAGAGATGAGAGCACACTTTTGACGACGATACCTTTTGTCGCCAATAATGAATTCAACTACGAGTGGTTGCTACCCGGAGTACTCTCTGATTACGCATGGGTACTTTACGTTTTTGTCGTCATTTTTATCGTGACGGCAATATCCAATGGAGCCAACATCACCGATGGCCTGGATGGATTGGCTGCGGGTACGTGTGCCATTATAGGTTTGACGCTGGCCGTTCTCGCTTACCTGTCTGGTAATGCCATTTTCTCCGATTACTTAAACATCATGTTCATCCCAAACTCAGGTGAACTGGTCATTTTTTGTACGGCCTTTGTGGGAGCATGTATTGGGTTTCTTTGGTACAATGCATACCCCGCACAAGTATTTATGGGAGATACGGGGAGCCTTTCCCTGGGAGGAATCATCGCAGTACTGGCGTTTGTCATCCGTAAAGAGTTTTTGATTCCGGTGCTATGTGGCATTCTGGTCGTAGAGAACCTATCCGTCATCATACAGGTCTCCTATTTCAAGTATACAAAGAAAAAATACGGTGAAGGTAAAAGAGTGTTTTTGATGTCTCCGCTCCATCACCATTATCAAAAAAAAGGTTTGCATGAAGCTAAAATCGTTTCCAGGTTCTGGACGATTGGGGTGCTGCTGGCCATATTCACTTTAGCAACATTAAAAATAAGATAAATGACGATCAAAGAACTCAACGAAAGCAACGAGCAGTTCCAGATAGCGGCGGTTCAGATATCTGAACTGATTCCTTCAGGAGGGCTGACGAATGCCACTTCTCTTATCATCAGAAGTGCGCGGAGGATTCAATCTTATCTCGAAAAACTAATGCTGGCCAAGACAGACGTCCAATTTGGTAAAACCGTGAGTTCCATGGAAAACCACATGGATGAAATCATTTTCATGTTGGACCAACTGGACATCTCCAATCGAAGTCGGAAAATAAGCCTGATCAATGATTTTCTAAAGCAAGGGTACGATTTACTTTCCATTTACTCTATGTGGATAGACCAGATCATCAAACAACGAATGCATAGCGAAGAATGAAGAACAATCTCATAGTCATATTAGGCGGCGGTGAAAGCGGCATTGGAGCGGCCATTTTAGCCAATCAAAAAGGCTATGATGTCTTCTTATCTGATGCAGGTACCCTTTCGTCGGAAAGAAGAAGAACCTTGAAAAGTCTCAATATCGATTTTGAAGAAGGAGGGCATACCAAAAAGGTGATATTACAGGCCAAACTCGTCATCAAAAGTCCGGGCATCCCTGAGACCGTCCCATTAATTCAGGGAATTTTGAAGAAAGGAATTCCTGTCATATCAGAAATAGAATTTGCTTATCGGTTTATAGATAAAGCAAAGATTATTGCCATCACGGGAACCAATGGGAAAACGACTACCTCTCTGCTGACCCATCATTTATTGAAAACAGCAGGATTAAAAGTAGCCCTTGGAGGAAATATCGGTAAGAGCCTGGCAGGTTTGGTGGCAGAAGGCGGATACCATTACTATGTAGTAGAAGTAAGTAGTTTTCAACTAGATGGGATCGTTGATTTTAGGCCGGACATCGGCGTATTACTCAATATCACCCCGGATCATTTAGATCGCTATGATAATAATTTTAGCAAATACGTTACCTCTAAGTTTAAGCTTACGGAAAACCTGACAAGAGAGGAAGCATTCATTTATTGTTCGGACTCCACACCCATTACGGAAGAGATCAGTAAACGGAGGATTGAGGCCTGTATGTTTGCCATTTCCGCTTCCAGTGACGATAAGTTAAACGCCTACCTGGAAAACGAACACCTGATTTTCAATTACGAATACAAGGATAGGGATCATCATCATGAGATTCCCGTTTCAGAAGTGTCATTAATTGGTCGTCACAACATGGTCAATACCATGGCCGCCGTACTGAGTGCGCTTCATTTAGAAGTTCCGATCAATAGGATACTGAAGGGGCTTAAGACGTTTAAAAACGCCCCACATCGCCTGGAGTTTGTCGCAGAACACGAAGGGGTTGGTTACATCAATGACTCTAAAGCGACCAATGTTGATTCCGTCTATTATGCACTTGATGGCATCCGGGAAAGCATCATCTGGATCGCTGGAGGGATAGACAAAGGAAACAATTACCAACAAATAGATGAGTTGGTCAATGAAAAAGTAAAAGGCCTCATCTGCATAGGAAAAGACAACGAGCGCCTCAAACGATATTTTGAAGATAAGCTGGATGTGATAGCAGAAGTAAAAAGCATGAAAGAGGCCATTAATGTAGCCAATGACTGGTCTGCGCCAGGGGATGTGGTACTCCTTTCTCCGGCATGTTCCAGCTTTGATCTTTTTGACAACTATGAAGATCGGGGGGATCAATTCAGAAAAGCGGTGAAAGGATTAAAAAAAGTTAAGGAGGGAAATCTATGAATCAAATCAGGAATTGGGCACAAAATCATTTAAAAGGCGATCCCATCATATGGTTCATTGCCTTGCTTCTTTCGTTTTTCAGCATACTGGTGGTATACAGTGCGACGGGAAGCCTGGCCTATAAAATGATGAAAGGCAACACGGAGTACTACCTCATGAGGCATTCCATTCTCGTGCTACTGAGTTTGGCGGCGATATGGGTGGCACACCGGATTGATTATCGTTATTACACAAGGATTTCACGTTTATTACTTTGGATCTCCGTTCCCATGCTGGTGTTTACCTGGCTGTTCGGAACGAATATCAATGAAGCGTCCCGTTGGTTGACCATTCCGGTCATTAACCAACCCTTTCAACCTTCCGATTTAGCAAAACTTGCATTGATTGTGACCCTGGCAAGCATGCTTTCCAAAAGGCAACACGCCATTGAGGATTTTCAACGTGCCATCATCCCGATGCTATTTTGGATTGGTTTGATCTGTGGGTCAATTGCCCTGACCGATATCTCCTCGGCCATTCTGTTATTCCTGACATGCATGCTGGTGCTTTTTATTGGAAGGGTCCCCGTGAAATACCTGGCCATGCTCGTCATCATTGGCTTAGTGTTCGGTACGGTAGCTGTGGGTATTGGACAAAGAGGGGGGACAGCAAAAAGCAGGATCACCCAATTTTTGAAGAATGATACCCCTTTCCAGGCTAAGCAAGCCTATGTGGCGATTGCCTCCGGAGGTCTTTTTGGTAAAGGTCCCGGACAAAGCGACCAAAGAAATTTTCTTCCGCACCCTTACTCGGATTTTATTTATGCCATAATCATTGAAGAATACGGTTTGATTGGAGGACTGCTTGTGCTTTTCTTATACCTCGCGCTACTGTATCGAGGGATGAAGGCGGCGGAAGACAACGAAAAGGCATATGGAGGCTTACTGTCCGCGGGCCTGAGCTTTGCGTTAGTCATACAAGCAATTGTAAACATGGGAGTAGCCGTAGGGCTTGGTCCGGTTACAGGGCTGACGCTGCCCTTTATCAGCATGGGAGGTACCTCTCAGCTGTTTGCAGGGATTACGCTAGGCATTGTCCTCAGTGTCAGCAGAGGAGAGATCGAAACGTTAGGAAAATCATCATCCAACCAATATAAAGAAGCAGCATAATCGAAACAGAACGAACATATCGGATTATGATAAGCGGGGGCGGGACCGGAGGACACATCTATCCGGCGATTTCCATTGCACAGGCGTTAGAAGAGATCCTACAGCAGGTAGAGATCTTATTCGTGGGCGCAAAGGGCAAGATGGAGATGAAGAAAGTCCCGGAGGCCGGATATAAGATCGTTGGTTTGTGGATCAGTGGCATCCAACGAAAAGTTTCTGCCGATAACCTGATGTTTCCAGTCAAGCTGGGTGCGAGCCTTTTAGGTGCAGCCCGACTCATCAAAGCGTTTCAACCGGATGTCGTCATCGGCGTTGGCGGGTATGCAAGTGGCCCATTGCTGTACGTGGCCGGAAAAAAAGGGGTGCCTACATTGATTCAGGAACAAAACTCGTATGCCGGGCTGACCAATAAATGGCTATCAAAACTAGTCGATACCATCTGTGTGGCCCATGAAGGAATGGAAAAATACTTTCCAAAAGAAAAAATCGTGGTCACAGGAAACCCGGTAAGGAAAACCATACGGCTCAACCCCAATAGAATCGCTGAGGCATGGAAACATTTTGACCTGGATTCCGATAAAAAAACACTGTTAGTGGTGGGTGGAAGCCTGGGTGCCCGTACCATCAATGAAAGCGTGTTGGCAGGACTGGAAAAGCTGAAGTCCAAAGGCGTTCAACTGATATGGCAAGTAGGAGGGTTTTACTACGATGAAATGGTAGAAAGAGCTGGTGATACCCATTCAGGAGTGATCCTTCGGGATTTTATTCGTCAGATGAATTTTGCTTACGCCATCGCAGACGTGGTGATTTCCAGAGCAGGGGCGCTTTCCATTGCGGAGTTGATGCTTACAGGAAAACCAACCATACTGGTTCCTTCTCCCAACGTAGCCGAGGATCACCAGACCATCAATGCGCTTGCTTTGACAGAAAAAAACGCGGCGAAAATGGTCAAAGATCGTGACGCAGAAAATTTACTGATTGACGAAGCCATTGCGTTGATCAATAACGAAGAAGAAAAGGCAGCGCTTGCAAAAAATATTCAATCGATGGCGCATGAAAATGCAGCCGTTGACATTGCTAACCAGGTAATCAAATTGATCGCATGAAGCTAACGGATGTCAAACGAGTCTACTTTGTCGGTATCGGAGGTATCGGGATGAGTGCACTTGCCCGGTGGTTTAAGGCCTCTGGTTTACCTGTCGCAGGTTATGATCGTACCTCCTCCGAGCTGACCCGGATGCTGGAAGGAGAAGGCATTGCCATTCATTATGAAGATGACCTGCAGCTCGTTGAAGATCAGTTTTTAGCTCCGGAAGGAACGCTGGTCGTTTTTACTCCGGCTATCCCTGTGGATCACCAGGAGTTGAACCATTTCAGGTCAGAAAACTTTGAAATCCTTAAGCGTTCACAAGTACTGGGCCTGATCACCGAAAACAACTTTACGATTGCTGTTGCAGGGACCCATGGAAAAACAACCACTTCTTCCATGATCGCACACCTGTTATCAGGTACAGCCAAAGGGTGTACGGCATTTGTTGGCGGCATCATGACCAACACAAATAGCAATTTGATCATTGGTGAGAAGGGGGCTCCAATTGTGGTAGAAGCGGATGAATACGACAAGTCATTCATGCAGCTTTACCCCAACATTACCATTGTCACTTCACTGGACCCTGACCACCTGGACATCTATGGAGATGAGACAACCATGCTCAATACCTACGAAGCATTCGTCAAGCGGACACCAGAAAATGGGAAAGTGCTGATGAGTTCCGAAGCAGGATACAAAATCAATCCGGGCAATCAATACGTCTCCTATGCAATCAAAAACGGAGACGTCATTGCCGACTCCCTTCGGATAGTCAATGGGGCATTCGTATTTACCTATCGTCACGGAATGGAAAAGATTCTGGATGTACACCTTGAATTACCAGGTTACCATAACGTGGAAAATGCCCTGGCGGCGATAACGGTAGCATTTGAGATGGGGATGAATGGTGCAGAGATTCGCAGAAGGTTGAAGAGCTATAAAGGGGTCAAGCGTAGGTTTGAATACATCTACCGGAGTCCCAGTGTTGTCCTAATTGACGATTACGCCCATCATCCGGAAGAAATCGAAGCGTTTTTACGCTCGGTCCGGTCGTTATCAAAAGAACGGAAAGTAATGGCTATTTTCCAACCTCACCTGTTTACCCGGACAAGGGATTTTAAGAAAGGATTTGCTCAGGCCCTCGACAAAGCAGATGAGGTTATCTTACTGGACATCTATCCGGCACGCGAAGTCCCTATCGAAGGCGTTACTTCCCAGGTCATTTATGAGTTGATGGAGAATGAGCAAAAAGTCATAGTAGGTAAAGAAGATCTTTTCGGTGAACTGGATCAAAGGAGTCTGGATGTCGTGCTGACTATTGGTGCGGGGGATATTGACAGAGAGGTTCCAAAGATTGCCTCATACCTAAAGGAACGCTATGAAAAGTTAACGACTAAAGCACATACAGAAAATGAGTAAGGAGAGGAAAAATATCATCATGCACTCATTTACAGGATTGGTTATTCTGATCATGGTTGCTTTTTCCAGTGCAAGGAACGGCAGTCGTAAGGTAGAAGATGTGGCGATCGACATTAAGCAAGAGCACGGAAATTATTTTACGGATCAATTTGAAGTAAAGAACCTGATGACGTTGGAAGAGACCGATTATATACTCGGATCCGAACTTTCCGATTTCAACCCCAAAACACTGGAAGAAAGAGTAGAAGTAAATCCATTCATCTCAGATGCACAGATTTACCGTGACCTGAAGGGCAACGTAAAGGTGAACGTGACACAGAGCCGACCCATCGCTCGAATTTTTAGCCGAAAAAACACGGATACGTACATCGATAGTGAGGGGAACATCCTTCCGGTCAATGCCCGCCATACGGCCAGGGTGCCATTGATCGAGTTGGAAAAATCATTTTCGTGGGGTACAAACTTAAATGAAACCAGTTATGGGCAGGACGTGCTTGCGCTTTTACAATTTATAGAGTCAGATCCATTTTGGAAAGCACAAATTGCTCACCTTATCTTGAAAAAGAATGGAGAAGTGGAGTTACTGCCTCAGGTAACGAAACAACGTGTACTTCTTGGGTACCCGGAAGAATTGGAAAAAAAATTTAAGAAATTAATGATTTTCTACCGTCAGATTTTACCTGCAAAAGGCTGGAATAGCTATGACATGGTAAGTCTTAAATACGAGAATCAGATTGTATGCAAATAGCTAGTTGATTAAAAGAATTATGGAAGATAAAATCATCGTTGGGTTAGACATAGGGACCACCAAAATTTGTGTCATCGTTGGGAAGAAAAACGAATACGGCAAACTGGAAATTTTGGGTATGGGTAAAGCCGTATCGGACGGGGTGATCAGGGGTATTGTGACAAACATTGACAAGACCGTACGTGCCATCGAAAAAGCCGTAATGGAAGCAAGTGACCAGTCAGGCATCAACATTAAAGTAGTCAATGCGGGCATCGCCGGTCAGCACATAAGAAGTGCGGTACATCACGGCTCCATTACCAGGGAAACCGACGAAGAAATCTCCATAGAAGACCTTGGGCGCTTAGCCAGCGATATGCATCGGATCGTGACCCCTCCCGGAAGTGAAATCATTCACGTGATGCCACAAGACTACATCGTAGACTATGAGGAAGGCATCATGGATCCAGTAGGCATGACCGGAGTAAAGCTGGAAGCCGATTTTCACATCATTACCGCTCAGACCAATGCGATTAACAACATTAATAAATGCATTAAGAAGGCAGGACTGCAAATAGAAAATTTGATTCTTGAGCCGCTGGCCTCCAGCCTTTCCGTATTGAGTGACGAGGAAAAGGAAGCAGGAGTATGCCTGGTAGACATTGGCGGTGGTACAACGGATGTCGCTGTATTTTACGACAACATCATCCGGCACACGGCGGTGATTCCATTTGGAGGCAACATCATTACCTCAGATATCAAACAAGGATGCATGGTGATGGAGCACCAGGCAGAACTGCTAAAGACGAAATTTGGTCGTGCGATAGCCGAGGAGGCGAGTCCGAACGAGATCATCTCCATCCCCGGTTTGCGCAACAGGCCGCCAAAGGAAATCTCTATTAAGAACCTGGCGCATGTTATCGAGGCACGTATGCAGGAGATCATTGAGCTGGTTCATACCGAGATCATCACCTCTGGCTATCATAAAAAACTGGCCGCTGGCGTAGTGGTAACCGGAGGAGGTTCTCAACTAATCAACGTCCAGCAGCTTTTCGAGTACATGACCGGCCTGGATACCCGAATAGGGTACCCCAATGAGCACCTAGGAAGGAGTAAAGTAGAGGAGGCCAAAAGCCCGATGTATGCAACATCCGTTGGGTTGGTGCTATCAGGTTTTAAAGCGTTGGACATGAGAGGAGTGAGGTACGATAACGACAAACCTGCTGGAAACAAAAAAAGGATAAAGCAGGGAAATAAGTTTTTCAGTGCGATTTTGGAAAAAACCAAAGGGTTACTGATCGACGATTTTGATGATAAAATTTAAGGAGTTCCAGGTCTTGGTTTCAGGTTTCCAATAGGTTGTGACTTTTGGCCCGGGCTTAACTAACAAAGAATATGGCAGAAAACATGTATCAATTTGATTTACCCTCACACCATAAGTCTATCATAAAGGTAGTAGGTGTAGGAGGAGGTGGGAGCAATGCTGTAAATCACATGCACAGCCTCGGTATAAAAGATGTAGAATTTATCGTTTGCAACACAGACAGTCAGGCATTGGAGACCAGCCCGATCCCCAGTAAGTTGCAAATCGGTGTCAACCTGACCGGAGGGTTAGGCGCTGGAGCCAACCCTGAGAAAGGAAAGAACGCGGCAATAGAGAGTAAAGAAGAAATCAGAGACCTGCTTTCACAAGATACCAAAATGGTGTTCATCACTGCTGGTATGGGTGGAGGCACAGGTACGGGAGCTGCCCCTGTCATCGCTCAGGTAGCGAAAGAGCTGGACATCCTTACCGTGGGTATCGTGACGGCTCCTTTTGCATTTGAAGGGAAAAAGAAAACAGAACAGGCCAATCAGGGCATCGAGGAGTTTAAAAAGTATTGCGATACCGTACTGGTCATTATGAACGATAAGCTTCGGGAGATTTACGGAAACCTTTCCATTCGAGAAGCATTTGCCCAGGCGGATAATGTACTCACTACAGCAGCAAAAGGCATTGCGGAAATCATTACCGTTCCGGGATATGTCAACGTAGATTTCGAGGACGTTAAGACGGTCATGAAATGTGCCGGACCCGCTGTGATGGGATCTGCCAAAACACTGGGAGAAAACAGGGCCAGAAGAGCCGCTGAAGAGGCGCTCAACTCGCCGCTGCTGAATCAACAGAACATTTTCGGGGCAGAAAAAATCCTGCTTTCCATTATTTCAGGAGAAGAAGCCGAACTTCAAATGGACGAACTTACGGACATTACCGATTACATTCAGGAGTATGCAGGAGATGAGGCAGAAGTAATATTTGGCCACGGTGTAGACGGTGCGTTAGGAGAAAATATACGCGTCACGGTCATTGCTACAGGTTTTGGTAAAAGAGGAATAGAAGTAGAAAGGGAAGAAGAGTACGTCGATAAGCCGGAAGAAAAGACACTCATTGATCTGGAGTCTGACCGTCAGATCAGCCTTTTCGATGACAAACGCTCAACGTCAAAAGATGACCTCATCATGGAAGCCGAAGACGACAGCGAGGACGAGGACATCGGTTATGAATTTAACTGGTTAAAAAAAGAAATCCGACGAGAAGTGGAAGAAGAAGATCAAAAAGAGCGGGAGGAACGCGAGTATGAGTTTGAATTTTCCCATGGGGGGACGGATGAGGGCGACATCGAAGAAGACGAAGTAGTGATTGACGATGCGTTTGAAAACGTCCCGGTCTCCAAAAAGCAGGAACTGGCTGCCCAGCGAGCGGCAAGGGAAGCACAATTTGAAGGGAAGAAATATGAGATGCCCACAGAAGAGTTCAAAGAACGATTGGATGTGCCCGCATATGAGCGAAAAAACATTCAGTTGAAAAAAGTGCCTCACTCATCAGAAAGCCAGGTCTCTAAATTTAACCTGACGGAGGATAACAAGATCCTGGGGAACAATAAATTTCTCCATGATAATGTAGACTGATTCGATCTCAAAATACCACGAAGGTATTATTGACATACATGTATCGGTACAAAGGTGCCGGTATTCTGCCAAAGCCCCTGACTACGGTCCGGGGCTGTTTTGTTTAAAAGGAAACAATTCACTTTTTTATAATCGTATGGAGATCAGAAGCGAACCTTAGGTGGTTTATTCACGTGCCGCCATGGGAACATGGATGGAGGCTGAAAATAAAAAAAAGGAAGCGCGAAGCTCCCTTTTTGTTTTGAGATTTTGTTTAGATGCATCGTTGATTCAAACCACCAGTAGGGGTATAGACCCTGATCCAGTCTACAAACATTTTTGTGTTGTTACCTGTGATCACGTCTCCACTGTTCCAGAACCCGTTAATGCCGGTCTGGCCTGCACCCCATCGCCACGTTTGAGATGCCTGGCTGATGAGCATATGCATGGCACGGGTAAGGCCGGCACCACAAGTAGTGTATCTGCGCGGGTCGATACCATCTTCATCCCTTAAGCCGTTTATCGTTTTAACTAGTCGGCCATCCACATAATATTTGAGTACGGTAGGACTTTCCCACTTCACACCAAAAATATGATACCTTCTACTCCAAACTACATCATTAGAGCGGTTGCAATTATTTGCGTTTTGCTTTCTTGACATCCATGTTTCCTTTTGCGGCTGATAGTCCAGTCGCTCATTGCCATTTACCCGAAATGTATGATGGCTTAAATGCAGCCGATCACCAAAAAAGGGGCTGGAAGATAAATTGCCATCAGGCTTCACTCTCGGGCCATACGTTTCCAGGTTATCAATTTCCTCTGTCGTACCCGGATCGCCACTTAGCATCCAGACAGCATTAGCAATTTGCGAATTACTGATTTTCACTCTTGCTTCCTGAAATAACGGATAGCTGCTTTTTGCGAAGGTAGAGATCATCCCGCATTGTAGTGTTCTGGAACTGCCGGAACCGCTTTGCCGTGCGGTAAGTACTACCGCCCTGTTGTTACCATTTATGGTTTCGAACGTTACCTGATTGCCCGTCCATACAGTAGGCAACGGACCGGTGAAATTGTTAACAAAACCAAGCTTCCATTTGGAAAGAAAATTGGGGCTGCTTTTTCCTCCCGGATAATTGAACTCATCAGACAAAGACGCCACTTGCTGCCAGGAGCCCATCCCATTATTGCCTCGACTGACCGGATTAATGTTATTGTTAACCGGAGCATCAAATAGAATGTCGTTTGAAAGTGCGCAGTTGGATAAAACAGGGTTGGGACCCATAGCCGGACTCTCAATCGCTATTGGGTCAACCTGGTCTAATTCATTTTCGATTTCATCACAATGTGAAAGTAGTAGAATTGTAAATATGCCAATGATTGACGTTTTAAAGTAAAACATAACTTAAAATTATTTTTGGGTTAAAAACAGGGTTTGGATCTAACTGAATAATGGGGTTAATCAATTAAATCCGTTCTCTATGAAAATTACATATTTTTTAATTGTTAAATTATTTGAACTTAAATTTTTTGAAATATTTCAATTATTTGATTTTGTTTTACTTGAAATGAAAAATTCGAAATATTATTATCCTGCTGTTTTTAGGTGTTTTGTCTAGGGTAGGCGGAGAGTGATTAATAGTTTGTTTACAATAAGTTAAAGTCGTTGATGCTTAATATTTTTCATTAAGCTTTTGAAAATCCTTCATATAGCTTTTTTCTGTTGCAATGC
>JBCCXH010000048.1:0-17683 GCA_039192005.1 Bacteroidota bacterium | reverse complement strand
TCCCACTCTACCTGATTGGATTGCGGACTTAAATAACTTAGAAGTTTTAAGACTGGAATCTGTCAAAAATGGATTATTACCTACATTTTTGAATACTTTACCAAGACTTCATACTTTGGATTTAAGAGGATGTTTTGAAATAATTACTAATGAAAGTATTGTCGAAAGCGTCTTAGAGAATTTCCCTAATCTCAAAATAATACCGTTTAATTAGTTTTCTATTACAATAAGCAGAATACAATTTGAGTGGTAAGGGTCAACCATTCCTAATCCATCTCCACACCAACCAACGAATCATACCGATAGGTAAAGGTATAGCCTGCCAGTTTACGTTCCTGATCCATGCGATCCACAAAATGAACCCGTAACCTACTTTTTTCCATGATGCTCGCTCCGAGTACGACCGGAAGTCGTTTGCTGTAGTTTTCAAGATAACCGACGGTGTCTTCCGGTAGTTTTACAACTAATTCCAGGCAGACCTGATAACCGTCCACTTCACATGGTTCGGATTTCAATAGGTCTTGAACGATCTTAAAGTCTTCCTCCTTATCCGCAGTTTCCACGTCTTTTTTTGTACGTTTTTCGGAAGCGTTCTTTGCATCCCTTAGCCTCGAAAGAGAAGCGTTGTTTTGGCCACAGCCCAACAAAAACAGGAGGACGAGGAGTATCGGTAGTACGATAGGGCCGTTCATTTTAATAACATCTTTCATCCTAAGATAAAATAGCGAATCATTAAAAGTACCTGTTTTTGGCCTTCTTACCAGAAGCACAGCTCATTTTTAAACATGCCCTTATTACTCAAATGATAATTGAAAGCCGTCAAATATTCAATGTGAACCATCGAATGATAAATAACTAAAAAATCGATCTCCCTAACGTTTAATTTCCTCTTCTTAAAATCATACTCGCCGACCATTTAAAAATTAATCCAGATCAAATGATGCGTTCATTTCGGGAGAGAACCAGCTTTTTGTTTTTGATAAAGACCTATGCAGGACTTGTTAAGTCCATGATGGTCCTCTGCATGTTCTGCTTTCTTAGTTTTTCTACCTATAGTGCCGAACTCAATGAACGTGCGGACTCCCTGGCATCTATGTCCGGTGAAAGCAAGCAGCTAAGGTCTTTCGAGGCGTTTGACGATTTATTGGAGTCTCAAAACTATTGGATGGAGACGGACCGGCTGAGTCCCGATGCTTACAGCGATACCCTCATTACCGGTCGCATGGTCAAGTACAGGGAGCGTGCGAAAACGCTTTTCGATAAAGTGAGAGAGGCAAGGAAGCTGGTGGAATACCTGGATGAACAAACCCTGCTGGAACTTCCCGTCGGCATTAACAAAACGATTGGCAACGTCGCTTATACCATCGTGATCGATAGCGCGCTGCTCCTTCCTGACGGGGCAGAATTGGTCGCATACATGGATTTTCGACTGCCCTCCGGGAAAAGTCTGACGTTTCGGGGTTCTGGTATCAAATTTTCTTCAAAAGGAGGGATCGATCCTCAGGCCCGGTTGGATCTGATCGGTGACCACCCGATCTCACATGGAGAAAAAACACTCTTTGTATTTAAAGGTGAAGGAAATACCTACGTGGAGTTCGATTGCGACGGCTTTAAAAGCATGGGCATCGACATGAATGTGATCTTCTCAAGAGACCTGATGGTACCCGATACGCCCGATGGCAAACCCGGTGAAGGACGGGTAGAAAGCAGGTTGCAAACCGAGCTGACCGACTGGAACAACTTTCTGGTAGAACTGGACCTTCCCGACTTTCAGGTGACAGGACTTACCGGAGTAGGTTTTTCCGTCAACGGTGCCGTGCTGGACTACTCCGACATTAAAAACTCCACTGCCTCGCCCATTCCACCTTCCTACCTGGAAAAAATCAGTATGGGAGGAGAGATGGCCAACCTTTGGAGGGGATTTTACCTGCGGGAGTTGGAAGTAGCGCTTCCTCCTCACTTTCAAAGGAAGGAAGGAAATGCTCAGGGCAACGCACGTACGCGGTTTCGGGCCAACGACCTCATAATCGATGAAAATGGGTTTACCGGAAACCTCGAAGCCGAAAACCTGATCCCGCTGGAAGAAGGTCACGTGGAGCGCTGGGCCTTTTCGCTGGATCACTTCTACCTTGACTTTGAGTTCAGCCAGCTCATTCGGGGAGGGTTTGAGGGAGACATTGTACTTCCCATTACCAAAGAAAGCCAGGCGTTTGACTACACCGCCACACTTAACATAGGAGACGAATACCTGCTGACCGTAGCCAATCGGGATACCTTGAGTTTTCCGGTTTTTGGAGCTTCTGATGTGGAACTTTTCCCCAACTCATCCGTCGCCATGCGTTTTGCCGATCAAAAATTTTTGCCGAAAGCCAACCTGTACGGAACCATGGACATAAAAGCACCCCTGGGCAAGAAAGAGGTCTCACTGGCTGACATCCGGTTTGAGAACTTACAAGTCCAGACCGTAGGACGTTACCTGTCGGCCGATTACTTTTCGTTTGGTTCAGAAGCAGCTAGTCAGGCAATGGCAGGCTTCCCGGTACAGATAGAAAACATCGCGTTTCGGGAGGTCGAAACGGACAGTACACAATCCGCCATTGATTTCGATTTATTGGTCAATGTTTCCGAGTCTTTTTCAGGATCGTCCTCGCTGTCTGTCATTGGTAAAATGAGCGAGGAGACCCTGGTCAGGTGGGAGTTGGACAAGATCGAAGTGCACGAGGTGTCATTGGAAGTAAAAACAGGGACCATCGATTTCAGTGGAAGCCTCACTTTTTATAAAAACGACGAGCAGTACGGCGATGGATTCAACGGGAAAGTCGAGGCGACGATCATTCCGATCAACCTGAACGTAAAAGCCAGTGCCATCTTCGGTAGCGTAGACGGGTTTCGGTACTGGTACGTAGATGCGGCAGTGCTACTCACAGGAGGTGAGGGTACGGGAAATGGCGCACCCGTTCCCGCGTTCACCATCGATGGGTTTGCCGGGGGCGCTTACAACCGGATGGGACTCGTGAGAGAAGGCGGCAGTGAGTTGGGACAGACCCAGTCCGGTATGATCTATGCCCCCAGAAAAGAATACGGGTTGGGGTTCAAGGCCTCTATCCAGTTTTCGGTATCCGGTAAAAATGCGTTTAATGGTGAAGCTGCCCTGGAAATGGCCTTTTTTCATGGAGGGGGCCTCCGGTACATCTCATTCAAAGGCAATGGGTACTTTATGACGCCCCCGGCTACAGATGCCCTGGCCAAGATCAAAGAGAAAGCCAAAAAAGTGGCCGATAAGGTGGCCAGCCTTGAAGAAAAACTGGGGAAGGTACCAGGAGCCGGCCTGCTCTGTAGCAACGAAGAAAAAGACCAGACCCTGGAAGAGATCTATGGGCAGGTAGGAAAGGCAGCCGACGCAAAAGGAGCAATTTCCGCTCATGTATTCGTAGAACTGGATTTTGAGAACAGCACGTTTTACGGGAACCTGGAAGTATACGTAAATGTCGCCAACGGCATCATTACCGGGGTAGGGGAAAACGACCGGGCAGGATGGGCGGAACTTTACTTTGGCCCCGACGACTGGTACGTTTACATCGGAACACCTTCCGACCGGATCGGGCTGGAACTCGGTGTCGGACCGGTCAAAGCCACGACAGGCAGTTATTTTATGTTGGGAACTTCCATTCCCGGAAGTCCGCCGCCCCCTCCTCAGGTATCTGAAATACTCGGAGGCATCGATCTTGACTACATGGGGGACCTGAACGAACTTGGAAACGGAGCCGGGGTCGCTTTTGGGTCTTCCTTTAGTATCGACACCGGAGACCTCACCTTTGCCATTTTCTTCGCACGCTTTCAGGCAGGCGCCGGGTTCGATATCATGATGAAAAATTATGGAGAAGTCCAGTGTGCGGGCAGGACCGGAAGTCTTGGCGTCAACGGCTGGTATGCCAACGGGCAGGCTTACGGTTACTTTGACGGCAGCATCGGGATCAAGGTCAAGGTCTTTGGAAAGAAGAAAAAGATCGACATTCTGAGTATCGCAGCCGCGGCCGTGCTTCAGGCCAAGCTACCCAACCCCGTTTGGATGCAGGGCACCGTCGGGGGCAGGTTCAGTATTTTGGGTGGCCTCGTGAAGGGCAATTGCAGGTTTCAGGTCACCATTGGCGAAGAGTGTGAGATCACCAACCAATCCATCGTGGAAACCATTCAGGTCATTGCTGACGTCACCCCCGAAGAAGGAGCCGCAGATGTGAGCGTATTTGTCACGCCACAGACCGTATTCAATATGCCTGTAGAGCAGGTTTTTGAAATGGTCGATGTAGATGACAAACTGAAGAAGTTCAGGATCAAGCTGGACTATTTCCAACTGCTCCATAAGGAAAAGGTATTGCCCGGGGAAACGACTTTCAACTTCGATCATGACGTCATTGCATTCAATGCATTTGACGTATTGCCTCCTGAGGAAAAACTGAAAGCACGCGTACAGGTGAGCTTCGAAGAGGCCGGGTCGCAGGGGTGGCAGGCAGTGATTGTAGACGGGAAAAAATACGTAGAGACGAAGGAAGTGACCTTTCAAAGTGGCGAGGCCCCTGATTACATCCCGATGGCGAATGTCGCTTACAGCTATCCGGTGGTCAACCAGTTAAACTTTCACAAAGACGAGCATCCCGATGGGTACATCAAACTAAAACAGGGGCAGCCCTACCTGTTTGCTTCGGACGAACGGTGGGAACAAAAGGGACGGATCACAAGCCTGAGTGGGGGAGAGCCGATCCCGTTTGATCTGGCTTACGCTGCGGACCAGCGTGAAATTACGTTTGGCCTACCTGACGAACTCGTACCCGGTGAAATTCATGCCTTCGAACTGGTCAATATCCCCGTAGGTGCCGAAGGTTCCGTAGACGAAAACATTGTCGTAGACTCTACAAGGGTGCTTGGCACCGACGATGTGAAAATCGTTTCACGAGAAGCAGAAGGGACGATCGAGTCGTTACAGGAAAAATCGCTGTTCGAAACCCACTTCCGTACCAGCATCCACCCCACTTTCGAAAGCAAGATCAAGGCACAAAACATTACCCGTACGAGCAGGGAAATCGCCTTTCTTTGGGAAGGCCTCTACTTAAACAATGACATTTCGGCCGACGAACTTTTCGCAAGGGAAGAACTGGGGGGAAGCCGCTTTACCAACGATCAGCCGATGGTCAAACTGTCGGCGGTTTTGGAAGGCAACTCGTATTACGAACAATTGATCCACCCCCTCATTTATGAAGGGTACCCCCTGGATGGCGACATCGAGCTGTCCAACAGGGAAGTGGACTCTCTGGGTGTCGTACCTGTCAACGCCGTGAAGTTTTTGCAATCGGGAAATGAATTGCAACTGGAGCCCCAACACATCTCAACGAACGTTTTTTCATTCCCTTCGGCTTCGTTGCGTTCCCTCTACCTGCTGTCTCCTTACATGTACTTTGACTTTAAGGACCTTCAGGCGCAGGTCGTTCAGCGGTACATCAACGCACCTGATGTCTCCGAACGCCTGAACCGCCTCATTTGGGGACAGTTCCCCATTCAAAGCGAAGGAGCGTACAAGATCAAAGCGACCTACACCCTTCCGGGACAAGATCAGCCCACTAGTGAAACAGTCATAACCACACAATACCTACAGGAAAAATGATGAAGAACCTCTTTTTTATACCGTTACTTACCGTGTTGTTTTTGGCGGGCAATAACCTTCGTGCACAGGATGCTCACGGAGTGGTCATGCTTGCCCGGGCCAGTGAGCAGGGCAACATCATGTTGAGATGGGCACCCAAAAGTTCCGTTTCCTGGGAGCTGGGCAACAAGTTTGGCTATACCATCGAGCGGTACACGGTCACAAAAGACGGAGAACTGGTTTCGCCACCCACCCTGAACGTCCTCGCGCCCGTCATCATTAAGCCAGCAGCCGAGCAGGCCTTTGAACCGCTTATTGACGAAGATGATTACGTCGCCATTGTTGCGCAAGCCGTCTACGGAGAGACCTTCGAAGTAACGGAAAATTTCACCAAAGACGTTTTTCAGATCGTACAAAAAACCCGGGAAAGGGACCTGCGGTACTCCATGTTACTTTTTGCGTGTGACCAGTCGTTCGAAGCAGCCGGGCTGGCAGGATTAGGGCATACCGACTACAACGTACAGTCAGGAGAAAAATACCTCTACCGCATTTACGCCAATGTTCCCGCTTCCATTCAGCCGATGGATACGGCCAATGTTTACCTAAGTATCGATGATCAGGCACCACTTCCTGCCATCACCGCCTTCGAGGCCGAATTTGGAGATCGACAAGCTTTGCTGTCATGGGAAAAGACCTTTACGGATAAATTTTACAACGCCTTCATCATTGAAAAATCAACGGATGGGGGCAGAAGCTACCGATCCATCACGGAAAAGCCCATCGTCAATGCCTACAGCAATGACGATAAAGTAGTTAGTAAATACGTGAAAGTAGACACCCTTTCATCGAACGGTGCCAGGGTGTGGTACCGGATCGCCGGTGTCAACCCATTTGGAGAACAAGGGCCGTATTCGGAGCCGGTGGTTGGGGCCGGTAAAACGCCCCTCAACGCTTTTGCCGCCATCAGGTCGCATAAAATCAATCCGGACGGAAGTGCCGTCATCAACTGGGAATACCCCAATGATCAGGAAACGTGGATTCAGGGATTTACGATCCAGGTAGCAAATACGGCCAAAGGCCCATTTGAGACGATCACTCGTTCACCGATAGCAAGGCAACTTCGCAGCTACCGAATCAATCGTCCCCAAAACACGGGGTACTATCGCATGGGGTTATGGGTAGAAGGTGAAGGCGTCAACCATTCCTTCCCGTATCTGATCCAGCTGGAAGACAGCATTCCCCCGGCTACCCCGGTCAATGTGGCGGCAACCATTGCCGAAGTCAACGAAACCGGCGTAGTGAACATGAGTTGGGACCCCAACGACGAGGAAGACTTCTGGGGCTATCGGGTGTACCGTTCCAATTTCAAAAGTGCGGAATTTAGTGAGGTCACAACCGATCCACTTCAGAACCCCTCTTTTGAAGACAGTGTGGCGCTGAACAGCCTGACAGAAAACATCTACTACCACGTGGTCGCCGTAGATACGCGAAACAACCGGTCCGAACCGTCGGAGGTGGTCGAGCTGACCAAACCGGACATCGTCCCTCCGTCGCCCCCGGTATTCAAATCCGTAGAATCAAGGAAAGAAGGAGCCTACCTGGAGTGGGCACGCAGCAGCAGTGAAGACGTAGCAAGCTACGACATTTATCGGTTGGTCAGTGCCACCTCACAATGGGAGCGTATCTCGACGGTCAGAGAAGCAAACTGGTACCTGGATGACCAGATCAGCCCCGGGAGCACACATACGTACTCCTTGGTGGCGGTAGACGACGCAGGGCTGGAATCCCCTCCGGTCCGTCCCATGCGGGTGGGAAGGAAGCGATCAGCGTACGACATTCGATTCAAAAACCTGACGGGTCGTTCGGAACGCGACAACGAACGCATCATTTTATTCTGGAAAGTAGATAACGAAGCGGTGGACAAAGTCAAAGTCTACCGTTCGGTGGGCGAAGCACCGGTAAGCCTATACAAAGTAGTCGCGGAGGAGGGGCAGTTCATTGATGAAGCGGTCCAACAGAATAGCAGTTACTCCTACCAATTGCGGGCGGTGTTGGCCGATGATCGGGATGCCGGGGAGTTTTCAAAAAAACTGGAAATAAAATACTAATGCGCCATGAATAAAACCCTTGTTCTGATTTCGTTGCTGGCCTTTTCCCTTACGACCATTGGACAAAGTTATACCCTGACCTACCAGACGCAGGCCCCGTTCATCAGCAGTTCGGGGAACATTCAAATTACCACCTTTAATTACCAGTTGCAGACAGATTTCGGGGCGGTTGGAAACTCTCATCGGTCCTACGACTTAATGGAAGGAATATTCGGTCCCTTTGAGTTAGAAGTTGAAGGAAGGCCGGCCAGGATCCGTGAAAGGTATACCTACGTTGATAGCCGGGACCTTTTTCCGACCGAACTGGAAGTAGTTGGGGAATGGGTGGAACTCAATGGAACAAATTGCGACAGTTATTTCAACGATCAATTTGCCATCGAAAGTGGCCAGATCTTCCAGCCCGAGCCCAATCCTTTTAGCAACAACGGCTACCTGGACCTGAGTTGGGAAGCGGTTTACGATACCGAGCATCCGGTATTGGTTCAGGGGGGTACCAGCACCAATGTCTGCATTGGAAGTGATGTGTACTTTCAGGCACCGTTTGTAGCGGATGAATACGAATGGTTTTACCGGTTTAACGAGTCAACCGGATGGATCCCGATTTCGGATACGGGGCCTACGTTGCTAAACGATATCTTAACCCTTGAATACATCGACATCTATGTGGGGTCCACCTACTTTATCGGGTACCGGCCAAATGGGTGTAGTGACGTTGTTTCAACACTTAATTCCACAACTTTTTACCGCCCGCCGCCAAAGGTGACCGACGACTCTGCACCGGACATCCTGGCGCCCACCTGTGCCGGAGACTCAGCGACCGTCACGTTTCAGGCAGACGATTTGAGCAGAACCCCCGGAGAAGAGGAGGTTTTCACCTTTATGATCTACAGAGGAGAGGAAGCACCTGAAATCACCATCCCTGACGGAACAGATCCGGGAGATGTCATTGACGATGCTCCGATTGGAGAGGTGACCGTAGCAGATGGTGAACTGTTCTTTGGGACCAGTGAGATCTCATTTAAACTCAAACCCAATGTCACGGGGGAAAAGTATTTCTTGTTCATTTTCCCACAGATCATAGGCGGAGATGCCGCTTTTTCATCCGGCTGTGGAGATGACATAGACGGGCTGATCTATGAATTTGAAGTAGCGGACCAATTGCCGGTACAAGTTGCTTCTACGGGTTCATCTTCCCCGGCATGTTTCAACGGCACTGCCCAATTTTCCCTGTCGGTCTCGAACGGTACTTCTGGGTATACCTATCGGCTAAACGGCCCGGGAGGCCTGGTCGTATCACCCAATAGCAGCACCTCGTCTACTCCTTCTTTCGACCTGAGTGTGACAACCTACCCGCAGCTGTTGAGCGACTTTACCGTACACCTGACGGATGCCAATGGCTGTACCGCCCTGAGCGGGGTACTGTCCGCATTTACCAACCCGCCGGTACTAGAGATTGCGTCGGTAGGTTTTGAAAGCAGCATTACGTGTCATGGCGGTACCACCAGCGCGACCATTGTGCTGGAAGAACCTGTGCCGGGCAATGGGACCCTCACCTATGCAGTCGTTGAGTTGCCGGGCAATACCAGCGGGAGGACTTCCGGGACCTTTTCCGGTTTGGGCGCAGGAGAATATACCGCCAGGGTCACGAATACCGTAGGTGCCGCGACGTGTGTCGATGAATTTGACTTTACCGTTTCAGAACCCGATGAAGTGAGCGTGTCCCTGGAGTCTGCCGATGCCCCTTCCTGTGCAGGGGCCGGGAATGGGTCGTTCACCGTCACTGCATCCGGTGGTAGCGGTAGCGGTTACCGATATTCCATTGACAATGGGACCAGTTTTCAGGGGAGTGGCTTGTTCTCATCCCTTTCATCCGGTGAGTATACCGTATTGGCAGAAGATAGTGACGGGTGCCGTTCTGCGCCGTTGAATGTGGAAGTTCCCGCAGACGGTACGCCGCTGACTTTTCAGGCGATCCCCGCAGATCAGACGTGTGCCGATGTCACAGACGGGAGCATTACCATTACCAATGTATCCAACAGCCAGGGGACGTTACGTTACTCGATAGACGGTGCGAATTATCAGGCGTCTCCGGTATTTACCGGTATGGCAGCAGGTGTATATACCGTATACCTACAAGATGCTGCTTGCGAAGCTTTCATAACGGGTGTGGAGGTCAGCAGGCCATCGCCGCTTACTGCCTCGTTCCTTTCTGAGCCGGCCACTTGTGAAGGAGAAGCGGATGGACGGTTGACTGTGACCCCATTAGGAGGTACGACGCCTTATACCTACTTGTGGGAATTTGATGGGACGACCACCAACCAACTGGAACAAGGAGCCGGGTTTTATACGGTCACCATCACCGACGCCAACGATTGTGTCCTCATGGTGTCCGGTGAGATTACCGAACCCTTTGGCATCCAGGCGGATCACGAGGTGACCGATATCACCTGTCACGATGCCGATGACGGGACCCTCACGTTGAGCAATGTCGGCGGAGGAAACGGGGGCTATCAATATACCTGGTCGGACGGTGCCAGTGCCAATACTTCTTCCCGGTCCGGGCTGGCATCCGGCACCTATTCCGTCCTGATTGAAGATGTAGCAGGCTGCACCCTGGAAATCACCAATTTGGTCATCAGTAATCCATCACCCGTATCGTTGACCATCAGCGATCAGACGGACGTAGGCTGTAAGGGGGAAAGCACCGGGTCATTGACGGTCACCGGGTCAGGAGGCACAGGAGCCTACGAATACCGGCTGGCAGGCGGCGGCTGGCAGACATCCGGCACGTTCAGCGCATTGCCGGCCGGGGACTATCCGGTAAGCGTAAGAGATGCCAATATGTGTGAGTTTTCGACTACCGCGACGCTATCCGAGCCGGGTGAGGCCCTGAGTGTAGGGTTGGCGGTGGTCAACGCCACGTGTGAAGCGCAGGGCCGCGTGACGGCGACTCCTTCCGGTGGCACCCCACCGTACCTTTTTTCCTGGGAAGGGCTTTCCGAAACCACCTCCGAAGTAGCGGTTCCGGCAGGTCAGTATACCGTGATGGTCACCGATCAGAAGGGATGTGAAACACAGGGAACAGGAAACGTGTCCAGCGAAGGAGGTCCACAGGTGACGGTGTTGAGCCGTACCGCTCCGACCTGTTCCGATTCATCCGATGGGTCTGCCGAACTTTCCATATCAGGAGCAGGTCCGTTTGACATCCGATGGGACCATGGAGAGACCACGGCACGTGCTACTTCGCTGTCCGTAGGCGATAACTGGTACGAAGTCGCAGACGTTAGCGGGTGTGTGGTGAGGCAAAGCGTCACCTTTGATGGCCCGCTGCCACTGGAGGCGGTGTTGGTGGAAGGCGTACCGCCAGGGTGTACCGGCTCAGCAGACGGCTCATTGTCCATTGCCGTGAGCGGAGGCACCAGCCCTTACAACATCCGATGGGCCGACGGTCAGCAAGGCACGTTGGCGACAGGCTTATCGGCCGGAACCTATGAAGTGACCTTTACGGATGCCGCAGGATGCGAATCGACAACTGAATTGGAACTGGCAGATGCTCCGGGAATACAGATTACCACAGAGATCGTATCCCCTTCTTGTGCGGGTGCTTCTGATGGAAGCATCGCAGTCGAAGCGTCCGGTGGGAATGGAGGTTATCGCTACAGGTGGGACGGAGGCCAGGAAGGAGAAGTGATCGAGGGGGTACCTGCGGGTACGTATCAGGTGACCGTTACCGATGCCTTGAATTGTGAAGAAACGTTTGCGGTCACAGTAGAAGATCCGGCACCGACCACGTTTGACATTGAAGACGTAGCCCTGTGCTCGGGGCAGCAGTTCCGAATTGCCTCCCCTGTAGCAGGAGTGACCTACGAATGGTCCGGTCCCGATGGGTTCAACGCTTCCGAACGGGAAGTAACCCTTAGCACTCCCGGTACTTACAGCTTGCTCATTACCGACGCCTCCGGGTGCATTTCCGGCGACACGTTTGATGTATCGGTGGACGATGGCGCGCTGGATGCGGTATTTCTGGTGGCAGGAGAGGCCTTTACCGGAGATACACTGGTGGTGATCGATATCAGTTGGCCGGTTCCGGAGTCCGTATCGTGGGAGTTTCCCGAAGCAGCAAGGGTGTTATTTTCCTCTTCGGATTTCGCCGAGTTGGTCTTTGATGATCCGGGTACCTATTCCATCGGGATGACCGGAAAGTTGTTTGGCTGTGAAGCCTATTACGATCGAGAGGTGGTCGTTCAGGCAGCGGATGAAAACGGACGTTTGGGGTCAATTGCCAGCGTTCAGGAAGCCCCAATCCAATCATTTAGTACGTATCCCAACCCGGCAGAAGACCACCTGACGGTCTCGGTAGCGTTGCGGGAGGAGGTCCCGGCCCGGTTTTATTTGATTGACCTGAAAGGGAACCGGGTGGTGTTGGAGCAGGCGCTTAAAGGGGCCAAAGAATACGACGTGTCACTGGATGTGAGTACACTCGTTTCGGGCCTATACTTCGCACGAGTCGTGGCAGAAGGACATGAAAAAACCATTAGACTGATCATTCGATGAGCAAAAAACCAATTACCTGTTTATTCTTAAGCATCATCTGGCAACTGAGTCCCCTGTCGGCGCAGGATGTGGAGCGGTTACTCAAAGGCAGCCCCATCAGCCTGAGTGGGAGCATTGCCGTCAACCAGATCGGATACGCAGCTTCCGGGATCGAGTCACGTCGAGACCCCTATTCATTTTTTGCCTCGGGAGGACTGACGTTTGGGTTTTACGAGTGGAGCTTTCCTTTTTCGTTTACCTATTCCAACCAGCAGGGCACGTTGTTTAACCGGCCGGTCATCCAGCCGTTCAACCAATTTACCCTAAGCCCCCGATACCGCAACTATTCTGCCTATGTGGGCTACAACAGCATGACTTTTTCACCCTATACGCTCTCCGGGCACATCTTCGTGGGAGGTGGTGCAGAGGCTTCTTTCCAAAAAGTGAAAGCAGCGGCGATGTACGGACGCCTGCGGAAAGCAGTCTCGCCAACAGCGGAGCGCCCGGAAGATGTCGTGTACCAGCGGATGGGGTATGGCGCCCAGGTCGCGTATAACCATAACGGCTCACAGGTGGATTTTTCCTTCTTCAGAGGCAAGGACGACGAACGTTCCGTAAGTCTTGAAAACGTAGACACGGTTTTTGTGACGCCCGAAGAAAACCTGGCTTTTGGGCTGTCCGCTTCGCACCGGTTTTTCAACAAATGGAGCTTGTCTGCCAGTTATGCATTGAGCGCATTGACGACCGATACACGCGCTGGTAGAGAATCACTACAAAGCAGCCGGTTTTACAACGGACTCGGCGGTTTTTTTACGGCCAACCAGTCCACGGCGTTTTATGATGCCGTCAAACTGGCAACCAGTTACCTCGGGACCGGGTACACCGTCGGGTTCGGGTACGAGCGGGTAGATCCGGGATATACTTCTCATGGAGCCTACTACTTTGTGAATGACCTGGAGAACATTACCGTAAATGGCTCAAAGGTGCTGGCAGGAGGAAAGGTGAATGTAAGTGCCTCCGGCGGGGTGCAGCGCGATAACCTGGACAATCAGAAGATCAGCACACTGAAGCGGTTTGTGGGGGATGCTTCCGTCGGTTATACCCCATCGACCCACCTGAACCTTAGCGTCGCCTATTCAAACTTTCAGACGTTTACCAACATCCGTTCACAGTTTGAAGACATCAACCAACTGACCCCGTTTGAAAACCTGGACACCCTCGATTTTACCCAGATCTCAGAGAGCCTCAATACCACGGTCAACTACGTCCTGGGTACCTCAGAAGTGAAAAGGCAAAACATCGGCTTCAATGCTTCCATCCAACAGTCCAGGGACGAACAGGCCAACCTGGAACAGCCGACCGGTAGCACGTTTTACCTGTTTTCGGGAAACTATTCCCTGGGCCTCGTCCCTCAAAAAATGAACGTATCCGTTGCGGCCAACTACAACAAAAACGATGCGCCGGGGATGGTGACGGAAACGATAGGCCCGTCGCTGTCAGCCAGTAAGTCGTTAATGGAAAACAAGGCGAACGTGTCGGCCAGCCTGAGTTGGAACCAGTCCCGGACCAACGGGATCTCCAACGGCAGCGTTACGTCCTTTCGCATCGGGGGGCGTTACCTGTTGAAGGAGCGGCACAACCTGAACCTGAATGTCACCACCGTGAACCGGTCATTTCCTGAAAACGAGGCAACGGTCAACACGGATTACACCGAGCTTACGGCTACGCTGGGGTACAGCTATTCCTTCAACCGGTCGAACCTGTTTTCCAAAGAACGAAAGGCTGCCACCGAAAAACCAAACACACCATGAATGCACTTGCGATGATCCACTTGTTTTTCAATCGGCTACTGAGATTAACCATCATCATGTTTCTGGTAGCGGCGGTAACCCCTGCTACTTCGCAGCGGTTTCCTGTGCAGTCCAATGTGCAGGTCACGCCACCTTATTCCCTTGCGCTCAGGGACTACGTAGCACCCGGAAGTGAGCGAATGGCTTTTAATGCCATGCTCACGGATCAGGAGGTCGGCCAGTTGGATGTACGCCTGCGCGTCACGGTCGAAGGCCAGGGCATCCGCATTCAAACCGACCCCAACTTCCTCCCACCCAGGATCACCCTTTCTTTCGGTTTCAACAGCCGGTTGTTCGGACTGGACCTAGAACCCTATTTCCGTTCGGAAAACCTGTTGTTTTCCGGCCTGGACCGGCGACAGTACGACAACTCCGGTGGGCAGTTGCCTGAAGGGGTGTATCGCTTTTGCATCGAAGTGTTGGAGTACAACCGGGGGGTGGCCATCTCCAATACCGCCTGTGCCACTGCCTGGCTGGTGCTCAATGACCCGCCACTGATAAACCTGCCGAAGCCCAATGAAAAGCTGGTGCCTTCCGACCCTCAATTCGTCCGGTTTCAATGGACGCCCAGACATACCGGTTCGCCCAATTCTGCTTTTACGACAGAATATGCCTTTTCCCTGGTGGAGATCTGGCCGAAAGGCAGAAACCCAAACGATGCGATCCAGACCACCATGCCAATTTACGAAACCACGACCAACGCCACGTCGCTGACCTACGGCCCCGGAGAGCCTGCCCTGGTGCATGGCCGACAGTATGCGTACGTCGTGCGGGCACAGGCAAAATCAGGCCTGGAACCGCTAGACCTTTTTCGCAACGACGGACTCTCAGAGGTTCACATGTTTACCTACGGCGACGAGTGCGTCGGACCCACTGACCTGTTGGTAGAGTCGCAGAGCAGCCGTTCCGTCAACGCACAGTGGGCGACGGCTCCGGTACATACCGGCTCGGTGGTGCGTTACCGGGAAAAGGGAGCGGCCAACTGGACGGAGGAAAGCATCCTCATCAACGACTATCAACTGTCGGGATTACAGCCAGATACGGAGTATGAAATACAGGTGTCCGGCACCTGTGGGTTTACGAACAGCGCATCGGTGGTGACGGCCGATGTACGTACCATGGCCGAGATCGCAGGGGACTTTGCTTGTGGCAGTCCGACGGACCTGTACGACCTGGATAACCAAACCCCGCTTCCTAACCTCAGGAAAGATGACGTGATCAAGGCCGGAGACTTCGAGGTAAAAATGACCAAGGTGTCCGGGGGCAACGGAACGTTTTCGGGCGAAGGCCAGATCGTGTTGCCCTTTATGAACCATGTCAAGGTCAATACGGCTTTCACCAACATTAAAGTCAACGAAGCGTACCGGATGTACGAAGGGAAGATGCACTTTACCGGAGCGACCGGCCAGGTCTTGACCGACGAACAGTTGGAAGGGGTATACGATGTGTTCGATGCGATTGCGGACTTTGAAGAAGGCCTGATGGACGTACTCGACGTGAGCATTGAGGTGATGGACTCCATCAATGCCATCGTGCAGGAGTTGCAAACCATCGAAGTATTTACCGATGAAGAGTACCTGGACATGATCGACCCGAACACTTCGGTAGCGGACCTGAAAGTGGCCCGAAACGAAGCACTGGACGAAGCCATCGTGGCTGCCATCGGGAATGGAGACATTGTGGAGGCGGCCAAGCTGGTGGCCCGGTCCAAAGCCTACAACCAGCGAGCGAAATTGCTGCAACAACAAGTATCGGAACTGGATACGATCACCGCCGTGGCGGTCACCTTTTCAGTGGCCAACGATATACCTGTCGATACGGGGCCGGGACATGATGGCATTGCCCCTCATTACTACAAACTTTACACGACGCAGGACGGCGAGCACTACGGTCCCTGGTTTCAGGTTGGCGAAGGACAGTCGCTTGAGGTCATGGCAAACTATCAGACGGTCGCTGAGTACCCCATGGACTCCATTTCGTTTGTGGTGGGCAGCGATACGCTGGAGGGGAGCAGGCAGAGTGATGGCTGGCGGCTCACGATTCCGGCCGGCCCGGTGGGAACGGATCGTGTATTAAAAGCGATGTACAGGGATTCGCTGAACGTTGGCATCGCAGCGATCGCGACCTATGCCCGGTTGGATAAAAAAGTGGTATTGGTGGGGGTAAATGGTGCCTCGTTACCTGATGATCCGGCCAGTTATTTAACGGAACGATACCGTCCGGCCCATGCCGGGTGGGAAGTGGATACCCTCAGGGTGACGGTGGACGCCAGTTGGGACCTGAACGGCAACGGCGAGATGTACCTCGACGAAAACAACGACCTGTCGGCCTACCCCGACGAAGCCAAAGCACTGATCCGGCAGGTCAAAGACCGTCTGAAGGCCCGTAACCACGAGGTAGATAACCAGGCCCACTACCTGCTCTTTACAGATTTCAGCAACTCCCTGGAGGTGGAAGGGTTCATGCCGCGCAAAAAACAGTTTGGGCTGCTGTTTGGAGCAAACAACCTCACGATGGCCCACGAGCTGGGACATGGGGGGTACGGCCTGTCTCACCCTTTTGTTGAGTTTCCCAACCTAAGCCCACTGGAAACCCAAAACCTGATGGACTACGCCGGAGGCACTAACCTGCGCAAGTACCAGTGGGACCAGGTCCACAATCCGAAGTGGATCATGAGCGTGTTTGACGACGAGGAAGAGGGGGCGCAACTCTCTTTTAAAGGCCTCTTTAGTAAACATTTTCCTTATCCTTATTCCAATGAAGATAGTACATACACTTTTTTAACCCCAGCGGGTCAATTTATTGTTGTACCCTCAGAGGTTTCTGATGTGAAATTTTTTTTCGACTATACAGGCAATAGCTTCAGCTATTCTCCTGAACTCAATCAAGAGGTATCCTACGAAACGTATCTAAAGATTCCACCAGGAGCACTTCTCAGTTTTTCGGTAAATGGTTTTAGATATAAAGCGAAGTTTAAAGAACAAGGGTTTGAAGGATATAAACTTAATCTAAGTGAAAATGGAGATGATGATAATTATGATTATGAAGACTATTATGATAAAAGTAAGCACCATGATCCTGACACTTTGGGAAATGAAATAATTGTAAGCTCTTTTCTGCCGAGATTACCAAGTAATAAGGACATTCTTTTACATGTTTTCAAAGTTTCTGGAAAAGGGATTACTTACTATGGAGATAAGATTCAAAGGACTTTGACCACTAAGTGGATAGATGTACCCTATGAGAAGGTACCCTACTTGTGGAGATCATTTAATATGTATACTGATGAAAACAACTCTATTAATATCGCGAACAGTCCAAATTCAATTTCTCAAGGTGTGCTAGCGTGGGGTTTTCAAAACTTTGAATCCAAACAATGGATGCTAAGAAATAAATTAATTGGTTTACGAGCAGTTTATCCTGAGTTTGTCAAGAGAATGTCCAATGAAAAGTTTGCTACATGGAATGACCAGAATGTATGTGAGGGTATAAATGGGGAATTTGATCGAAAATTGAGAGATCAATACTGCTATATGAACGATCGACCAAGATTAAAT
>JBCCXH010000047.1:0-17701 GCA_039192005.1 Bacteroidota bacterium | reverse complement strand
TCGATTTAGCCCGGACCATCGCAAAACGTTTTATGAAAGACAATGCTGTTTTCGAAGGGCTGATTTTAGGACAGAAAGGAGTCTTACATTATCACCTAAATGAGTTGGATTCGTCAGCGTTTTACCTGAACCAATCACACGAACTGCTTGAAAGCAATCTCGAAAACAAAGACCACGTCTACCTGGCCAAAGTACTTAATGATTTAGGTGTGTTATTTCAGGAAAAAGGAGCGTATGGCGAGGCCATTAGCTATTATCTCAAAAGCCTTGGCATCTACAAAAAAGTACTGGGGAAAGTACACCCATATCTGGGGAAAGGGTATAATAACGTCGCACGGCTGTACTTGGAAACCTCACGCTATGAAGAATCGCTTGCCACCTTTCAGGTCGCCATGATTAGCAACGTGTTTGATTTTTCCAATACTGAAATAACATTCAACCCCGGCCTGGAAAGTATTCTCTCAGATTTCATCTTGTTAAAATCATTATCCGGTAAGGTGGAGTCCTTGGAAAAAGCCTATATAGCAACACAAGACACTTCCTTTTTGTACACTTCGCTCACTACCTATGACCTGATTACCGATCTGATTGATAAACTGAGAACAGGCTATGTCTCCACAGAATCCAAGCAATTTCTTAGTCAAAAAACTTCTTACCTCTATGAAAAAGCCATCCAGGTATGTCTGGAGTTGAGTCGAAAAGCAAAAGATTCGCGTTTTACGAGGTATGCCTTTAAATTCTCAGAAAAGAGCAGGTCTGGGATGTTGCTATCCAGCATCAAAGATGCGAAAGCCAAAAGAATTGCGGACGTTCCCGATAGCTTATTGATCGCAGAAGAATCGCTATTGAAACAGATTTCAGAAAAAGAAAGCGAATGGTTTGAAGAGCTCAATAAAGGAGCCAGGAAAAGAGCGCGCCGGATTTCTTTATTGAAAGATGAACTGTTTCACCTAAGAAATGAATACTCCAATCATGTCCATTATCTGGAGGATAACTACCGACATTACTATCAGCTGAAATACGATACCTACACGGCGTCTGTTTCAGACGTGCAGGAAAAGATGCTTCAGCAGCGCAACCGAAAGGATAAACGTGCCTATGTGCTGTTAGAATACTTTGTCGGGCAAGACTCGATTTACCGGTTTCAAATTTCAAAAGACGCCTATCAGCTTGTTGTCACCAGTAAACCAGTGCTTTTCGATGGGTTGGTAAAAGGGCTAAGAAACAGCCTAAACTACCAGATGCCCAAACCGTTTACATCCCTTTCCATGCAGCTCTCAGAGCTACTTCTTCCAACAGTCACCGAAAAGCGAACACATCTGACCATCGTTCCGGACGGGGTATTGAGTTACCTTCCGTTTGAATCGTTAATTGTAGAAGAAAGCGACAAGCCAATCAGCAAGCAACCTTTCCTTATTAAGGGTACTTCGGTATCTTATTCTTACTCGGCTACTTTATCGGTGGAGATGACCGAAAATGCATCTTCGAGGAGCTTTAGCCAATCATTTTCCGGTTTCGCTCCCGTCTTTACCAATCAAAACAATTACAAAGTACTGTCCAGTAATAAGGAAGCGGAGAGGAGCCTGGAAGCAGCCCCGGAAGAACGCTCCATGGGAGCAGGTAGTCCCTTCATTGAGTTACCCTACTCTGAGACAGAATTGGCTTCCATCCACCAAAAACTAAAAAGCAGAAGTTTCAACACGCATGCATTCTTCTATGCAGCAGCATCCAAAGAGAACCTGATCAAAGAGCAAACGCTAAATAGCAGGTTTCTTCATTTTGCAACACACGGCCTGCTCGACGCCAGACACCCGGAGTACTCGGGTATTATCCTGGCAGACTCAGCCAACACAGACATTCTCACGATCGGAGAAGTATACGGCCTCGACCTCACATCCGAGGTCGTCACACTTAGCGCGTGCGAAACCGGTATGGGAAAGCTGGTAAGTGGGGAGGGGCTGGTGAGTTTCAGTCGCGGATTTTTCTACTCAGGGACCAACTTCATCATCGTCAGTTTGTGGAAAATAGCCGATGAATCCACCTCTGAAGTGATGAAACACTTTTACGCCAGGTACGCCAGAAAACAAAAAAAAGACATTTATAAAAGTTTTCAGAAATCGAGGCTCAAAGTAATCCGAAAGAAAAAATACGATCAACTCGCAGACTGGTTTCCTTTCGTCTTAGTAGGGATGGATTGACTTAACCTACATTATTCATCAGCATCATCTTAAATTTGGGTTAAGCCTACCTACGGTAGGTAAACCTGCCTGCCTTCGTCGGTAGACAGGCCTGCCACAATAAAAGAGTCCCGAATTTTTCTATCTAACTTCCCACGCAGAAAGGCCATAGTTCATGCATTTCAATCCTCGATTTTAGGTAAATCCCCCTTTGTGGCCAATTATATAGTTCTACTTTACGAAGTTGAGTTTAATCCTTGTAAGTACCTGGATTTGATGCCAATATTCCCCCTTTTTTTGGTAAGGGGGCGAATGGGGATTTAAAAAACATCAAATCCAGGTACTAGACTTGGTTACTGGTCAATTTCGTAAGTAGAATTAATGAAATTAATAAATGGTCAGCTTACGAATTATAGCTGGACGTTACCTACCAGCCATGCTACTTGCAAAGACTGGAGCATTTAGCGAACTTTATCCCATGACGAATTTGGTTTACATCGACACTTCTGTTGTTGGGGGTGTATTTGACAAAGAATTTGAACTTTGGACAAATATGTTTTTCAAATCCGTTGAAGATCAAGTTTTCAAAATTGCAACTTCTGCTTTATTGGAGGCTGAACTAGAAAGTGCTCCTGAACATGTTCGCAGTTTTCTGGATGGAATCGCTGACAAAAATCGCATCGAAGTAGATTACAACGAAGAAGCTATTGGCTTAGCCGACATTTATCAAGCGGAAGGAATCGTTGGGCCAACTAGCCTCACAGATTGCAGACATATAGCAACTGCAACAGTTAACCAGATAAACATCCTTGCAAGCTGGAACTTTAAACACATCGTAAACCTGAATAAAATACGACTTTACAACGCTGTAAACTTAAAAAATGGATACAACGTTCTAGAGATAAGAACACCGAGAGAACTTTTGGAATATGAAAACTGACATAATAACTGATAAGGATTTGGACGCAGTGGAATTGCAACAGCGTATTCGAACGGAATTAAGTACTAAACTTTCCACTATGAGCCAAAAAGAAGAAATTGAGTTCTTCAAAAAAGCATCTGAACGAGCAAAGAAAAGAAGAGCCAGTAGGTAACAAGTGCTGGTGCGAATGCGCCAAACCGGATTAGTTTGCCTGCTTTGTTACTCCTCAAACACGAGTAATCCCATCGAACTCGGCGAGTGCACATCTCCTACAGGATCTTTGCATGGAAAAAGTGTACACGAAGTGCGGTTTCCCACCGTTAGCTCGTCCCGGTTTTGCCTGAGTAACTGAAACATCCACTTCGTTCCCGCCTTTACTTCCGAAAAAGGCCCCACAAGGAAAAACAGATTCAATGGAATGGCCATTTCCATGCTCCATCCCTTATCAATGTCCGAATTATCATTAAGGGTGCCATCCATGGTAAACGCTACCTCAAAATCGGGATTATACGATTTGATGGAGGCAAAAGAGCCAGGGTAGTAATCATAAATAAAGATAAAATCGTTAGAGGCTTTGTAGAGGTTGACTTCAAATCCGAAGTGCATCCTATCCTGCACGGGTAGGGGAGTCAGGAACAGTTCCCCACAGTCATCTTCAAACGGCGCACCATCGCGTTTTTTTTCTGTGGCCGTTAAAAATTGATCCTTCGCGAAAAATGAGGCATAAATGTATTCATCGTCCCACAACATTTTGCAAGTAGTAGCCGGTCCGCTTGTAGGCATGCCATCTCGATAGAAATAATTAAGGCGGACCTCACCAGCCTTTTCCCAGGACTCGTCGTCCAGTACCCCATCGATGACCACCCGCTGCGAGGTCTTTTTGATGGCATACATACCTGAGGTTTCATTGTCAGAAACCTGACCCTTTAGCAAGTGGTTATTAAAATACAAGGTCACGAGTACAGCAAGGACTATTTTCATGAGTTTTAATAGTTAGCTGTTAGCATTTGGTGAAAAACCAGACGCTAACAGCCAATGTTCAAAGGCCAACAGCCACGTATCTTATTTTAGTTCCAGCTGCTCTACTTTGGCATATTCTGTTCCCCTGAGCTGCTCAAACTCCTTCACTAACTCTGCCAGCTTTTCCGGGTTCTCTTTCGCCAGGTTGTTGGTTTGTCCCAAATCAGAGGAAAGATCATAAAGTAAAAACTCGTCCGAGTTGCCCAGCTCAATGTTTACTTTTTTATTGACCGCCGGACCTTTGTAAGGCGGGATCATCACCCAGTTGCCACTCCTCAGTGCCGTACGGGTAGTTGCTTCCAGAACAAGCGACGTGCGCCCTTCTGTTGACGCTCCCATAAAGGCCGACAACAGGTTTTGACCATCTGACTGCGCTACGTCCGCGCCTGTCAACTCACCTATTGAGGCCAGCAGGTCCATCTGACAAACGAGTGCATCCGATGTGCCTGGCTTGATTTTTCCTTTCCATGAGGTAATGAAAGGCATGCGGGTACCCGCTTCAAAAAGGCTGTATTTTCCTCCCCTTAGTGCTCCCGCCGGTTGATGATCGCCTAGTTTTTCTACCGCGTCATCGTAGTAGCCATCGTTTAGTACCGGTCCGTTGTCACTGGTAAACACCACTAAGGTATTTTCTAAAATGCCTTCGCTTTCGAGGGTCTTCATGAACTCTCCCACCACCCAGTCAGCTTCTACAATAACGTCGCCTCGTGGGCCCATGCCAGAAGTACCTACAAAACGAGGGTGTGGCGTTCTTGGAACGTGCGGCTGCTGCAACGCATAGTATAAAAAGAAGGGCGAATCCTTGTTTGCTTTGACATACGCTTTTGCCTTGTCCAGAAAATGGTCCGCCATGTCCACGTCGCTCCATTTGGCAGCCTCGCCACCTTTCATGTAGCCAATGCGTGGGATGCCGTTGACAATGCTGCTGTTGTGCCCGTGGTGCCATTTCATGGTCAGGAGTTCAGGATTGTCCTTTCCCGTAGGTTCGCCTTCAAAATTTGTTTTGTAGTTGACCTGAATCGGATCGTTCGGGTCCAGCCCGACCACTGTGCCGTCTTCAATGTACACGGTAGGCACCCTGTCCTGCGTAGCAGCCATGATGTACGAATAATCAAAGCCCACTTCATTGGGGCCAGGAGTGATCGGTTGGTTCCAGTCCACGATGCCGGTACCCAGCCCCAGGTGCCACTTTCCGACAATACCCGTTTGGTAGCCCAGCTTACCCAATACCTTAGGGATGGTTTGTTCCGTTGTATCGATCAGCAAAGGAGCCGTACCCGGTAAGATTTTAGCATTTTTTCTCCAGGGATACGTACCTGTGAGAAGGGCATAACGGCTGGGCGTGCACGTCGCTGAAGTAGCATAGGCGTTGGTAAACTTCATCCCGCCTGCTGCCAGTGCATCAATGTTGGGCGTGTTGATTGCTGTCGCTCCGTAGCAGCCCAAGTCTCCATAGCCGAGGTCGTCCAGGTAAATGACGACAATGTTGGGAAGTGCCGTTGATGTCTTTGACTGATCGGTTTCAGCCGGTTGTTGGGAAGGTCCACAACTCAATAAAAAAAGGGCCAGCGCCACAAAAGTTAATTTATCTGATAATCGCATGTTTTAGATTATGAAGGGTTAAGTTCAATTGAAAATTGACCATAGCAAATTGATTTAATTGCTAATTAAAGACAATTAAAACGATTTAGCAGGTTGTTTTTAGGCTGAATTTTATGCCTTTTGTGAAACACACCGTTTAAGGCGGCATTCGTCCCTTTATCAAGATAAACAGCGCATTGAAAGCAAAGGAACTACCTTAAATAAAAGCGACCTTTTGGTTAAATTGAAAAAAATAGGTAACCATCTTCATTCTGTCAAGTACATATGGTTTGAAAACAGCTCAACTTATGATAAAAAACTACCTTCTCACTTCCTTCAGGCATTTGCTGAAGCAACGATTTTTCACCCTCCTCAACGTAGTGGGATTAGCCATCGGCCTGGCAGCCTTTTGGATGATCCAACACTATGTGACCTATGAGAACAGCTACGAGGGATTCATGGAAAGTGGCGATGACCTTTACCGCGTACAATTAGATGTGTACCGCAATGGGGAGTTGGTCTACAAAAGTTCAGAGAACTATGCAGGAGTAGGGGCAGCCATGAAAGAAGCGTACCCCGAGGTATTGGAATACGCCCGACTTTACAACATGGGTTCCAAAAACAACGTGATCATTACCTGGGAGGAAGGCCCCAATGGTCCGGTGGTCTTGAAACAACGGAAGTTTTTATATGCAGATGCTCCCATTCTGGGGATGTTTTCCTACGAGATGGTGAAAGGTGATCGCGATAATGCACTGAAGGAGCCATTTACCATTGCCATTTCTGAAACGATGGCCCGAAACTATTTCGGTGATGAAGACCCAATTGGGAAAACGCTGAGGCTGGAAGACGACGATTTTAACAACGAGCCATGCCGCGTCACCGGAGTATTTAAAGACCACCCTTCCAATACGCACCTGAAGTTTGACGTATTGATTTCTTTTCCCACTATTTACGGAAGGTATGAAGGAGCGATGGCCCGCTATAAGACCGGGTGGGACCGAAAGGATTATTATACCTACGTACAGCTGAAGCCGGGTGCGGATCCTGAAACAATTGAATTAAAACTACCGGATTTGGTGGCAAGATTTAAACCAGGGCTGGCCGACCAAAATGGAGAAGATGTCTTGCTGTTACAACCCGTCAAAGACATACATCTGACCTCCAGGCTGACCGATGAAGCGGAGATCAATGGAAATGGAGAGGCGGTAGGTTACCTGGCCATTATTGCCTGGTTCATCCTGATCATTGCCTGCATCAATTATGTTAACCTCAGCACGGCAAAATCCATCGAACGAGCAAAAGAGGTAGGGCTGAGAAAAGTAGTCGGTTCCCGAAAGCCACAATTGATGATGCATTTCCTTGTCGAGTCGGGGATTGTCTTCCTTTTTGCCATTCTGCTGGCTGTGGCCCTTATGTTGCTCGTTACTCCACTATTCAACACGATAGGAGGGACACCTGCTGCCTATTACCTTTGGACACAACCCTGGTTTTGGGCCAGTGCATTGGTTTTTTGGATCGGAGGGGCACTCATTACCGGTTTTTATCCGGCCATCGTACTTTCTTCATTTAAGCCGGTAGAGGTTCTTAAGGGACAGTTTAAAGGAAAGAGTGAAGGAATATTTCTCCGTCGGGTGCTGGTCGTCCTTCAGTTTGCGACCTCTGTGATTTTAATTATCGGGACGCTGACCGTCTACGATCAAATGTCTTTTATGCAAAACCAGGACCTGGGCTATAGTACAGAGCAGGTCATGGTGGTAGAAAGGCCATCTAAAATAGACACGTCGGAGATCAAGGCCAGAAATAATTATTTATCCTTTAAAAACGGACTGGCCGACCAGCCAATGATTAACGGTGTGGCAGGGACAGGGATGCTACCCGGAAAGAAGCTTCGGTTTAAAACACAGGTAAGAAAGCTCGACCAGGACCCTTCCATGGGAACTTCGTTTGCGATCAGTATGATGGACTATGAGCTTTTTGACCTGATGGAAATGGAAATGGTGTCGGGAAGGAATTTTTCCAGGGAGTTTGCCAAAGATGCTGATACCGCCGTCATCGTTAACGAATACGGCGCAAGAGCGCTCGGTTTTACTCCGGAGGAGATCGTTGGTAAGTACGTGTCGATCGATCGGTTTCGATGGAAGCCGCAGGTGGTGGGCGTCTTGAAAAACATTCACAACGAATCCCTTCAGGAAACGATGCAGCCGCTGCTATTTGCTTTGATGGAGAACAACCATGAGTACATGATGGTGAAAATGAGTACCCGGGATGTGGAAGGGGCAGTGGCTGAAGTAGAAAAACAATGGAACGAAAGCTTTGCAGGAAACCCCTTCGAATTTTTCTTTCTGGATCACTACTTTGATAGCTACTATCAGTCAGAGAAAAGCTTTAAGTCGCTATTTCTGACGTTTACGCTACTCGCTATCCTGATAGGCTGTTTAGGCTTGTTTGGCCTGTCGTCTTATTTGGCTGTTCAGAAAACCAAGGAGATTGGCATTCGGAAAGTGTTGGGGTCGTCCACTTCCGGTATCGTTCGATTGATGTTCAAAGACTTCTTGCTGCTAATCGGTATTGCCAACCTGATTGCCTGGCCGGTTGCCTGGTATTTTTTGACCGGTTGGTTGGAAAATTATCCTTACCACATTGGCCTGAACCTGTTTTCTTTTGTGTTGGCGGCAGCAGTCATTGTACTGATCGCATTTTTTACCGTAAGCTTTCACATACTTAAAACAGCCCAGCTCAACCCGGCAAAAACACTGAAGTATGAGTAAGTGAGTATATGAGTTCTGTAAAAAAGAGGAAGACGCTGCGATGTCAATTAAGAAAAAAGGTCAATTGAGTAAATCTCCGGAACGCCATAAACACCTAAGGAAATACTTAAAGCGGGTATTTTGGAAGAAGGAAAGGTCTGCGGAGAAGTCAGAGATAGAAAATCAAAAGAATTAATTAGTCCAATAGGCTCGAATACTGTTGTGTAAGTATCGCTAATTTGAAAAAGGCAAGTAAGCAAAACGATGAAGAATGAAGAAAATAGTGATGAAGACATCCACCTTAGGGATTTGTTTAGCTTGAAAGGGACCATCTCTTTCAACGACTACAAAATTGTCATGGTAGTACTTGTAGGAGTTCTGATTGTGATCCCTTTGGCTGTTCCTGCATTCGTGTTTTTCGTGCAGGATCAATATGCACAGAACCCTACAGACATGAGTGTACTTGTCGAGTTTACAAATCCTGTAGTGGTCATTCTATGTTTGCCTATGATGACTTCGATGATTGTCGTTACCATCAAGTTGATAAAAGGTAGATGGAGCTGATGGGCCAATAAAAAGGGAATGGATTGTATTAATTTTTTTCTTAGCGATTAATCATGGTATTTGATTTGTTGCTTTGATGTAGAGGATTAAGGGGTTAAACAGGTTTTCTTTCTTCCTCTCAGCCTGGGCGGCCCTGTCCCTCTCTAGGAGAGGGAAATAATAAAAGCTTAAGTTAACAACATTGGGTCTTACCCTCAGGTCCCCTGCGGCTCCAAAGAGGGAATTAGCAGAGCTGCCGCAGTGGAGCTGTCTCAAATGGCAAAATTCGATTTGCGACAATCTTGTTTACGTAGGGTTAGTATTTATGAAGTTATGTGAAATATATATTAAATGGAATAGTTGAGCATCACCGATAAATTGGTTGACCGATTTACTTCTCCGAAGTTTGTGGACTCTTAGATTGAATGGAAAATAAATGGATTCCTTTACAACTACCGGAAAAACTTCCTTGGGGGCACGACAAAGAGCGAAGCTTTGAGCGTAGGGGCGGAACGGGGATTGAGTTGAAACAGTGCGTCCCTGCTTCGATCACCCGGATTAGACAGGTAGTAGCTCAGGTTTTTGTTGTATCCTGCCGAAACACCAAACCATAACCAATCGTGAATTTCCTGCTCGTAATCAATGGATACCTGAACGTCTACTTTTCGGAGGGTGAGCTGGCTCTGTTCTTCGGAGAGCAGATCCGTTAAATTATACCTCCATGCCTTTCCTTCAATCTTTCCAATGAGAAAACTTCCTTCTTTCAATCGGTGCCTGACGGCCATGTATTTGGGTAACTGTAGATCCAGTGTCCAATTAGGAGCAAAGTTCCTTTCGTAAATGAGTACGGGAGAAAATGAAAAAACACCCAGGTCAGCCCCGATGATCAACCCGCCACCAATCCTGGTCTTACTGTCTTTTTTTACCGTGTAAGTAGAGCCAGCATAATATTGCATGCTATTTTGGGAAAAGCTAAAGTGATCACTTTTTACGTCCATTCCGCCGACAAAGCTGATCTTTCCGCGTTTGAATGCGTCCTGTTGATAAATCAGACGCGCACCTGAACTGGTCACTACCCGCTGATCGATTTCATCAAAAAGTGTAAAGTTGGCCTGAACGTCTTCCGTATCGAAAAAGAATTCGTGCCGATAGCTTTTGACCTGAACAGCAAAGAGCTTGTCTTTTTTCATAATGACCGGTATGCCAAGCTTGAGTTTCCATAGTAGGTCATCTTCCACTTCAGAAGACCCGTTACCATACAGTTCTGAACTGGAGGTAATGGGAGCGTCGTGAATTTGTTCTATTGAAAACTCAGCTATTTTAGGTCGATACCCATCCAACTGACAAAACGCAATCAAGGAATACAGACAACACGATATGCAAACTACACTTTTCACTTTCTACTTGAAATCGTTTAATTTCTTCATGGATAATTCGTAAATATAACCTAAACCTCGCGGCTTAACGGAGTACCCTAACTTTCGTTTGTTCAGAAAACGACAATGTGCAGGATGTTTTCGATGAATAGGTGTCATTTTAGCATCTTTTAACTTTAGCCTTTAGAAACCAAAATGTACGCCCCCCAATTGTACGGATTTGGATCCATTTTTTTGAATTGTTCTCGTGCATCGAAGAACGCTTGCTGGGCGTCTTCTTGTTCCAATAATTGTTTATAGTATAAAGTCATAAAGTTTCTCGCAGCTTCGTCATTGATCTTTACCAAACTTAATACCACATTTTCCGCACCGGCTACTAAAAATGCACGCTGAAGCCCAAAAACCCCTTCACCGTTTTGAATGGTTCCCAGTCCTGTCTCACAAGCGGCCAGCACCACCACACTGGTTTTATCCAACAGCATATTCATGGCTTCGTATGCAGTCAGACGCCCGTCATTGTTTCCATACTCATTTCTGCTAAGAAACACCCCGGAACTGTTTAACGGGTCCTTATGATCCGGGTCGTCGTCAAAGTACCCGTGCGTCGCCAGGTGAATGACGCCGGGGTTGGAGACGGTCTTGATCTTTTCTTCGGTAGCATCAGAAAAGTAATAGGTATTGGTTTTCCACCTCCTCACGTCCAGGATTTCGGTTATGTCACTGGCCTCGCGTTCTGCTCCCGGTAGCTGGTTGAGTTCAAATCCTACTTCAAGTTTCGAAAAGTCCGGGTTGCCAAAAATCTTTGCGTCGGTAAGTAGGCGCTTTTTTTCTGAATACAACAAATCCTTGCCGCTGGTAATGTTCACAATGTCGTAGCTATCGGCCACGTATTTATTTTCAACCCGGTCAAAAAACACACCGGGATTTAATTTATGAAAGATGCCATCCGGAGCAAAATGGACCTTTTTTACATCCTGTAAGTGAACATCAATAGGAGCCCAAAACGTCGCGTAGCTGATGTTGTCTTTAATGCCATACTTCAGTGCATTGCGGTATTGCGAAAACCCCTTGACAAAATCTATTTTCTCAGAGAGCTTTACAGGCTTAAGCTTACCTCCTGGCTTAATAATGAACGCGACGTAATTAGACTGGTCTTCAAAGCCCTGGTCAATCGCTTCATTATCGATTTTCACGCTGTAGTTCCGATATTGAATCATATCTACAGTGGCCGTTTCTGGTTCCAAAATGTCGCTGATTTCTTTCCAAAGATGATACGATGACCGCTCCTGATCAGAAAAGACCTTAAACTTAAGCGCCAGTCGCTTTTCCAGTTGGGAGCATTCATTCTCCAGGTCCTTCAGAGATATTTTTCGTATGTTACGCTCTACCTCCGTGAGGAGGTAGGCCTGCGCCAGTTGGTATTTTTTTTCGCGCCAGTCATTGTAGATTTTTTGAGTTTGCTTATCCGCACTGTTTTGAACGACACGTCTCATTTTTTCAGAAGCATAGAAAAGCACCCCTTTTGTATTGATAAAGTGGTTGAGGGCGTCCTCTGCATAGGGAGTCTGAATGAATTTATCTGTAAATGCCAGTGAGTTGAACCGCTCTATGTTGTACCGGGCTTCATCAAAGTACAGCTTTCGTTGCTTATCCGTGAGTACAGGGAAAATGTCCTGCATGTGTTTGATTTCCAGTTTCAACGCCAAATTGAATTCATCCATGGCTGCTACCGTGTCTTGTGTGATGAGGTAGTAGACCCCCAGATCGTTTAGGGTTTTAATGTAGAGCGGATGGTAGTCACCCAAGGCTTCCTGACGAATTTCTTTTGCCTGATTGAGAAGTTTTCCTGCCAGTGAAAAATGTCCTAATTGGAGGTAAACCAAAGCGACGTTATTCAATGAGGTGGCATAACGCTGATGCTTTGCCCCATAAATGACTTTATCCATGTCCAATACTTTTGTGTAGAGGTTCAGTGCCTCTCCAAGTAATCCTTCCATTTTGTAGATACCGGCCAGGTTGTTGATGCTGCTGGCATAGTCCGGGTTCATGGACCCGTAGAGTTCTCTAAAACCTTCCGAACTTTCCTGAAAGCACAGCAACGCGTTGTCAATGTCCCCCATTTTCATGTAGATGGTGCCCAGGTTGTTGACGAGAAAAGGACGTAAGTTTCGTATGTCGCCAGTGGTTTTTAGTGCCTGATTCATGTAGTCATTTGCCGAGTTCAGGTCGTTGAGTTTGTAGTACAGAACACTCAGCCCGTTTAATGTTTCCAAAATAAGTAATGAGTCTGAGGCGTATTTTTCCTTCTTTCTTTCCAGGTTATAAAGCAGGTAATTTTCAGATTCAGAGTACTCACCTTGTTCTATTTTGAGTGAAGACAACCGGTCAATAGCTGTCAGGTATTGAAGTTCGTTCGTTTCCTTAGACTGCTCCACTGCTTTAAGCAACTCTACCTCGCTTTGTTTCAGGTCTCCAAAATGGCGATACGTTGTCCCCAGTTCAATCTGAAGCGCAATTCCTGTAGAATCTAAATTTGACTTTCCATTGAGTTCAATGGCCTTTTGTAACGTATTCAGGCTTTTGTTAAAGTCGCCAACTTCTCGATAGTAAACCCCTTTTAAATACAAAAATTTTAGCTGTTCATTCGTCTCACCTGCGTAAGAAGTATTGACGACTCGCTCGGCCAGGTCAATGTATTTCTCAGCTTTTGTATAAGCGCCTATTTCCTGGTATAAGGAGGATAGGTTGTAATAAAGCCCTAAAAGTTCGCGGTGAGTAGAGTCTTTGGTTTTGAGTTCGTGAGTGAGTCCGCTATGAAATGCATGAAGCCCTTTGGGTTTGTCATTTGCCTCCCAAAAGATCAGACCGATGTTGTTGTACGCGCCGGCTATCCCTATTTCTGACAAGCACCGAGCGGAATCAAGATCTGTGAGTAGGCTAGAGGCATAGAATTTTGCCTTTTCCTGATTGCTATATTTAAATAATTCTGCACTGTCCAGTTTTTGCAAACACGTTTGTGAGAAAGCATGAGCTGCAAATAGATAGGCGAGGATAAAAACGCTATTTTTCAATATACTGGTAGTTGATTTTTTTAAAAATAGGTACTACCCGCGAATTGCGCATTTAAGATTCTTTAAATTAGGCATAACTTTGGATCGAATTATTCATTTAACCTACCAAACAATATGCGACTTATTTTGACTAGCTGTGGTTTTCTGATGTGCCTAATCCTGCTGAATAACCATGCTGCTGCTCAACAATCCAATGCCGGAGCCCTTTATCGGGAAGGAATTAAAGCGTTGAACGTGGGAAATTCCAAGACAGCGATTCAAAAATTTCAGGCGGCAGTGACGGCCAATAAGACGTACGCAGATGCATGGTACTACCTGGGGAAAACCTACGCGCGTGAGCAAATGCATAAAGAAGCCATTTTTTCCTTTAGAAGTCTGGAAAAGATCAAGCCCAATTACAATGCGACGCTCTATTACGACATCGGTAGCTCCTACATCGCACTAAATGAACTAACAAACGCCGGCTTTTACCTAAAAAAATACGTCGCAAAGATTCCTGGCAACGCGAAGAGTGAGCGCGCACGACACATCGCGAAAAACCGCTTAATTTATGCTTCCGAAAGCCCCATCGTTAGAGATGCGGAAAACACCACCGATGCACCTGTACCGGTAAAAACAATTAACAGTATTTCCGGTGACTACATGCCGCAAGTAAATCCCACCGGGACGAAAATGTATTTCACCAGTGTTCGTCAGGGAGGCTTTGATTTCAGAAATGAAAAATCAAAACCGAATGACTATGGAGAAGACCTGTATTATTCCACCCTTCAAAACGGATCATGGACGGCTCCCAAACTGTTACCAGAGCCACTCAACTCGTTGGGAAATGATTTCGGTTCCGCATTTACAGGAGATGGACAAACGATGGTGTATGTAAAATGCGATACAAAAGACGGAGTAGGGAGTTGTGACTTGTTCATTACACAACTGGAGGGGTCGACCTGGATGAAGCCAAAAAATTTAGGAAATGTGGTAAACAGTGATAAGTGGGAATCCCAACCTACCATTAGTTCTGACGGTAATCGCATCATCTTCTCCTCAACAAGACCCGGAGGGTACGGAGGGGCAGACCTTTACATGTCAGAGAAAAACCATTTGGGAGACTGGGGCGTTCCCCAAAATCTGGGGAGCACCATCAACACACCACTGAGCGACGGAAGCCCCTACCTGGCTCCTGATGGAAAAACCCTGTACTATGCTACGGCCGGTCATCCGGGATTTGGTGGAAAAGACATTTTTTACAGCCTGTTTGAAAACGGAAAGTGGTCCAAACCCGTTAACCTGGGAAGACCAATTAATTCAGGCGGAGACGACACCAACTTTACCATTTCTGCTTCAGGCTTGGGGTACCTCGCATCGTCCAGACAAGACGAAAACAACTTCGATCTATATAGCGTAGACCTGCCAGACTACCTAAAACCTAAACCGACCGCTATCGTACAGGGCATCGTTTCGGATTCGGAATCTGCTAACCCCCTTCAGGCACTGGTATTGGTAGAAGACATCGAGACAGGAGAGTTGATTGCGGTCAATAAGACCAATTCCGAAAGCGGTGAATACCTGGTGGTACTACCTGCAGGAAGAAACTACAGCGTCTCTGCCAGTAGTGAAGGCTATTTCTTTTACTCGCAAAATTTTCAGTTACCCAAAGACACGTCTTATCAGGAGATTACGAAAGACATCAAACTGGAAGCCATTAAGAAAGGAACCAAGGTGGTCTTAAATAATATTTTCTTTGAAACCGGGAGGTCAGAGCTGAAACCCATTAGTTACGTTGAGTTGAATAAGGGAGTGAAGCTACTAGAAGAAAACCCTTCCATGATCATTGAAATAGGTGGCCATACCGATAGTCAGGGTTCTGATGCAGCCAACCTTACGCTGTCACAGAAGCGGGCACAGGCGGTGGTTGATTACCTTTCACTAGCTGGCATACCAGCCGGTCGGTTAAAAGCAAAAGGGTACGGTGAGTCCGTTCCCATCGCGGATAATGCCACCAAAAAGGGAAGGGCGGCCAATCGACGAACGGAGTTTACGATCCTGGAATTTTGATGTTCATACAAATCATAGAGTATAAAGAGCAGCCAATCCTATACAGTGACTACACAAACTGTAAGGCAGAGGAACTTATTGAGAAGCTGAACGAAGCGGCTGCTTACTTCAGGAGTCATTTGTCCAAACCGGTACTAACGTTGAGTGATTTTAGTGGAAGCTTTGGGAGCAAAGAATTTATGTCAGAAGCTGCTCGCCTGAACAAAGAAATATTCGATGAAAAAACAATCAAAGGTGCAGTACTTGGGATAACGGGTGTAAAGAAGATTCTTCTTGATGGATACAATACCTTTGGTAAAACGAAATTGAAACCTTTTAAATCCAAGCAGGATGCGCTCGATTACCTAACAAGGTAAAAGATAACTGCTAGTTGAAAAATGGGTACCTATGGCAATAACGACGATCGACCATAATGGAAAGCAAATTGTTTTTGTAGATTATACGCAATGCAAAACCAAAGAGGCAACCATTGAAAAACTACGTGAGGCAGCAGAATACATCCGAAAGGAATCACATCCGGTGCTGGTGCTTAGTGACTTTACCGGGACATTCGCTACCAAAGAGTTTATGAGCGAAGCCAACCGGCTGAACAAGGAAATTCTGGATCGAAAAACAAGAAAAGGAGCGGTACTCGGCATAACAGGAGTGAAGAAAATACTACTCGATGGGTACAACCTGCTTTCCAGACAATCTAAACTCGTTCCGTTTTTGGATAAGCAAGAGGCGCTGGACTATCTGGTAAATAAATAACCAGCAAAATAAGCCACATTTCCAGCTTACAAACTCAATGATCCCTGATTTGGCCTCGGCTATGAGCGTCCCACGAACCTTGTAGTGACGGAGTAAAAAGCATCTCCTAAGTGATGCCGGGCAGCAAACCAGCGGGGCAGTAAACCAGCGTTTACTAGTACAAGTGCGTCCCTTAATTGGAACACTCATTGTTTTTATAAGTGAGAATCTGCAGATTATCAGTCAGTTGTCAAGATATAAAAAAAGGGACTTCTGAAATGTATTCTCAAAAGTCCCTGTCAGTAGCGAGGGGGCTACCATTATCGAACTTTTTTCTCCCTGATTTAACTGCAATCGCGCTTTATGGGGTTCGATAAGTCTCCTTCACTTGAACCGCTAGAGTTATAGAATAGCTAGTAACTAGATGTCATATCTTTATTAGAGAGTAAGGATAATACGGCTGCCTACTTTATAGCTCCGGAAATGTATGGCAGTGATCTCTTTCCGGTTTTTTGTTGACCTATGTACCCGATCCTATTTTGTGTACATTTAAAATCCGCTAGATTCGTAAGTGTGTAGTCTGGCTATCATCTACTAGTAGATAATAGTAGCAAGTTAAGCGCAATAAAGAATAGTGAAAAATAATAATATAAAAATTAAATCATGTTAAAGCCAATTCTCAAGTCATCTATGTTTCTGATAACCTTTTTGATCTTCTCGATTACAGACCTAAGTGCTCAAAAATGCAAATTTGATTTTGACAAAGAAGATCCAATATCCAATGAAAGGGTTAGGAGAAATATATATAAACTCAAAAAGCAAGCATTTACGGTTAGTTATTATCGAAAAAAAGATGAATACAAATTAGAACTCAACATACTTTTCGCCGGTACGAGAAACTTTAATGTAACAACATCAGATCAATTAGTCCTTAAACTTGAAAACGGAGAAACAATTACAGTTTACCCTTCTAAAGAGTTCTCTCCTGTATCGCAAGCTACTGGTGCTGGTGTTTTAACTGTTTTTGCAATCTCTTACAATGCCACACAAGAGCAATTTGAATTACTGGCTAGTAGTGGAGTAACACATGCAAGATCTAACATGGGTGGTCAGTCCTTCGATGTGCCCGTAAAAGCAAAAATGGGAGAAAAGATGAAACAAGGAGCCAATTGTATATTAGAAGATTAACTTTTGATGCCTAGAGTTCTGATATTAACAATTTACTTGGGGGTTGTCTTTTTTGATAGCTCCTTTTGCTTTGGTCAAGAAATTAGAACATTAAATATATGGCTCGGTGACAAGCAATCATTGACAGATGATTACGTATTGTATCTGAATGGGAGAAGAATAACTTCTTTAAGACCTAAGGAATTGGTTAGTTATAAAACTTACACATATGAGCCTATTAATATTGAAATAATCTCAGCCAAGTCAGGCTTATTAGAGTATTCGGATCAATTTTCACTTGATGAATCTGATGAAT
>JBCCXH010000046.1:0-17819 GCA_039192005.1 Bacteroidota bacterium | reverse complement strand
CGCGATCAAAGTGGTCGCGTTGGATGCACTGGTACCCGATGGTGGCATCATTGCCGGCTTCAAACATCTTTATGAGCAGGTACCAGAGAAATTTTCCATGATTTTATCTAAAGGAGAGATCATTACCCCCAATGGAAAAGATGCCTGGTGGGACCTGCCCGGACTCAGTGTCATTATCGGTGGACTGTGGGTAGCAAACCTCTACTACTGGGGGTTCAACCAATACATTATTCAGCGGACACTCGCTGCTAAAAGCTTAAAAGAATCTCAAAAAGGAATTGCCTTTGCGGCGTTTCTGAAATTACTTATTCCAATCATCGTCGTTTTACCTGGTATCATTGCTTATGTGATGAACCTGGACCCTACCGGTGAAATGGGAACAGCTGCTGCGCAAAATGGATTTGTTAATGATGCTGGGGTAGTCATGAATGATAATGCCGCTCCCTGGTTGATCAAAACGCTGGTGCCTAATGGATTGAAAGGATTGGTATTGGCAGCGCTGGTGGCGGCCATCGTCTCATCATTGGCTTCTATGCTGAACTCAACAGCAACCATTTTCACGATGGACATTTATAAACCGTACATCAACCCGGAGGCTTCTGCGAAAAAGACCGTAAATATTGGACGGTTGACGGTAGGGGTTTCGTTGATTATTGCTGTCCTGATCGCCCCGCTATTGGGTAACCTTGGTCAGGCATTTCAATTCATACAGGAATATACCGGTTTGGTAAGCCCGGGCATTCTTGCGGCCTTCATGACCGGCTTGTTCATGAAAAAAGCAACCAATAACGGAGCCATTTGGGGGGTAATTCTATCCGTTCCAATAGCCTTTTATTTCAAGGTAGCACCAAACGAATGGTCTAATGCGGCAATTTTTGTCAACATTCCATTTATGCAGCAAATGTTTATTACCTGCATTATTTCTATCATTATTGTTTATGTGGTAAGTATACTGGATCGTAAAGGGCAGGAGACTAACCGTCCCATCATATTCAGTAAAGATTTGTTTAAAACTTCTCCTGCTTTCAATATCAGTGCAGTCGTTATTAGCATCATTTGTAGTGTGCTTTATGCCATCTTCTGGTAAGGGCAGGAATCGTGAGAATGTATGTATTTACTCGGCTATGACATAGGAAGCTCTTCCATCAAAGCAGCCCTGGTGGAGGCAGGTAGTGGAAATACGGTTGGAATCGCCCAGTACCCAGAAAGGGAAATGGAAATCATTTCAGAAGAAGTGGGCTGGGCAGAACAGCGACCAGAGTTGTGGTGGGAACACCTGGGATCGGCAACGAAAAAGCTGTTGTCGAAAACGTCTGTTGACCCAAAAGAGATCAAAGGAATAGGCATTTCGTATCAAATGCACGGTCTGGTGCTGCTAGACAAAAACGGAGAGGTAATACGACCTGCAATTATCTGGTGCGATAGTCGGGCGACTACCTACGGAGATCAGGCATTTTCAGCGATCGGAGAAAAGAAGTGTCTGGACCACCTGCTGAATGCTCCGGGAAACTTTACGGCAGCTAAGCTGAAGTGGGTAAAGGAAAACGAACCGGAGCGCTATGATCAAATAGATAAAATCATGCTCCCGGGCGATTACATCGCCTTCAAAATGACGGGAGAGGTAAGAACCACCGTTAGCGGGCTGTCAGAAGGGATGTTTTGGGACTTTCAGGAAGATGGGCTGGCCCATTTTTTAATGGATCATTTTGCGTTTGATGAAGAGTTGGTTCCGGAGGTGGTTGATACGTTCTCCAATCAGGGAGTATTGCATCAGGAGGCAGCCGGTTTTTTGAATTTACCAGTAGGAACCCCCGTGGGATACCGTGCAGGAGACCAGCCTAACAATGCCCTTTCTTTAAACGTAATCAACCCCGGAGAAGTGGCGGCTACCGGAGGAACGTCGGGTGTCGTATATGGCGTCGTGGATCAGCCGCTTATGGATGAGCAAATGCGGATTAATTCTTTCGCACATGTGAATCATACGAAAGAAGATCCAAGAATTGGAGTGCTTTTGTGTGTGAACGGTGCCGGAATACAATACAGCTGGATGAAACAAATGCTTTCTGAAGACGGTACCGGCTACGATGAATTGGAACGATTAGCAGCATCTGTTCCGGTTAACTCAGACGGGCTTCGGGTCATTCCTTTTGGAAACGGAGCCGAACGAATCCTTCAAAATAGAAATCTGGGAGCGCACGTCATGAACCTACAGTTCAATCGACACGGAAAAGCGCATCTTTATCGTGCGGCATTGGAAGGCATTGCATTTTCCTTCATCTATGGAATAGAGATGATGAAGGAGATGGGAGTGAAACTGGATAGGATGAAGGTTGGCAACGACAACCTGTTTCAATCGGAAGTGTTCTCTTCAACTATTTGCGGTGTATTGGGGTGTGAAATAGAAATGATGAACACCACCGGAGCCGTAGGAGCCGCCAAGGCCGCAGGAGTGGGGGTAGGCATTTATCCGTCCATCGCAGATGCTTTTCAAACGATGCACCCAATCAAAACATATCATTATCCTGGTAGTCAGTCGGAATCTGTAGAGGGTTACCAAAAATGGAAAACGGATCTGACATCCATTATTTAATTAACTAAAATAACTAGCATGAGTATCACACTTGGAGATAAAGAATATTTTAAAGGGATCGAAAAAATTGCGTTTGAAGGCCGTGAATCAGATAACCCGCTTGCCTTCAAATTCTACGATGAAAACAAGGTAGTAGGGGGCAAGTCCATGAAAGACCACTTGAGGTTTGCGGTAGCCTACTGGCATACGCTGTGTGGCACGGGTGGCGACCCGTTCGGTCCCGGAACGAAAGCATTTCCCTGGAATGAAAATGCCGACGTGATGGGCAGAGCAAAGGATAAGATGGACGCAGCTTTTGAATTCATTACCAAAATTGGCATCCCGTATTATTGCTTTCATGATTTTGACCTGGTGGATGAAGGCAGTTCACTGAAGGAGTCAGGAGAACGACTAGACGCCATCACCGACTATGCGAAGCAAAAACAAGAAGCTTCAGGCGTAAAATTATTGTGGGGTACAGCCAATTGCTTCTCGAATCCCAGGTACATGAATGGCGCCTCTACGAATCCTGATTTTCATGTCGTTGCCTATGCCGGTGCACAGATAAAAAATGCCCTGGACGCGACGATTAAGTTAGGCGGAGAGAATTATGTCTTCTGGGGAGGAAGAGAAGGATACATGTCGTTGCTTAATACCAACATGAAAAAGGAGTTGGAACACATGGCTCAATTTCTTCACATGGCAAAAGACTACGCCAGGAGCCAGGGGTTCAAAGGAACGTTCTTTATTGAGCCTAAGCCGATGGAGCCGAGCAAGCATCAATATGATTTTGATGCAGCAACCGTGATCGGATTCTTAAGACAGTTTGATTTGTTGGATGATTTCAAATTGAACATCGAAGTGAATCACGCCACGTTGGCTCAGCATACCTTTTCGCATGAACTACAGGTTGCGGCAGATGCCGGGCTGCTGGGAAGTGTGGATGCAAACAGAGGAGATTACCAGAATGGGTGGGATACCGATCAGTTTCCTGTAGATATTTATGAATTGACAGAGGCAATGCTTGTGATGCTACAGGCCGGCGGCATCACCGATGGCGGCATCAACTTCGATGCGAAGACCAGAAGGAACAGTACCGACCTGGAAGATATTTTTTATGCGCACATTGGTGGAATGGATGCATTTGCACGTGCACTGCTGACTGCTCAGGACATTCTTGACCATTCGGAATACAAGAAAATGGTGGCAGACAGGTACGATTCATTTAACTCGGATAAAGCAAAGGAGTTTGAAGCCGGAAAAATGGACCTGACTACGCTGGCGGCTTACGCCATGGAGCATGGAGAACCTGATCTGAAAAGCGGGAGGCAGGAGTTGTTCGAGAATGTAATCAACCGATATATCTAACGTAATTAAATCCAATCATTAACCTCAAACCCCCTTAAGTCTTGGAAAAAGAAGAAGCAAACAAACTGTACATCGTTTTAATCACCCTTGTGGCTACGTTAGGTGGCTTTCTCTTTGGGTTTGATAGTGGCGTCATCAACGGCACGGTTAAAGGGCTGGAAGCAGCTTTTAATGAAGAGGGGGTAGGTAGTGGTTTTAATGTGGCTTCCATGCTGTTAGGTTGTGCTGTAGGGGCATTTTTTGCCGGCAGTTTAGCAGACAGGTTTGGGAGGAGGAGCATGTTGATGGCAGCTGCGATATTCTTCCTCGTTTCAGCATGGGGTTCGGGCATTGCCGTCTCCTCGCTGGAGTTTGTGATTTACCGAATCATTGGAGGCATCGCAGTAGGAGCCGCATCTGTCATGGCTCCTGCCTACATCAGCGAAATTGCCCCAGCTCGTTATCGAGGGGCGTTGGCTACGTTGCAGCAAATCGCCATCATATCAGGGCTGTTTCTTTCCTTTTTGAGTAACTACGGTCTTGCGGGTGTTTCAGGGTCGGCTGAAAACATACTCTGGATGGGGTACGAGACCTGGAGGTGGATGTTTTGGGTAGAATTAATCCCAGCTTCCATTTTTCTGTTGTCGCTGTTTTTTATTCCTAAAAGTCCAAGGTTTTTGGTGGCTAAAGGCAAGAGGGAACAGGCGCTGTCTGTACTGAAAAAACTGTATGGGCAGAGTGGAAGTAATAAGCTGGATGAAATCGAAGCAACGTTGACCTCCGATCATAAGCCAAGTCTTTCTGACTTATATGATAAGACACTCGGCCGGGTCAGGCCAATTGTCTGGGTAGGCATCGGGTTGGCTGCCTTTCAGCAATTTGTGGGGATCAATGTCGTGTTTTACTACGGCGCGGTCTTGTGGCAAGCTGTTGGTTTTGGTGAAAGCGATTCCCTGTTGATCAACGTGGTATCCGGTGCATTGAGTATTGGTGCAGTTGTGGTGTCGCTTCTGTTGGTTGATAAGATGGGGCGTAAGCCGATCCTGGTCATTGGGTCCATTGGTATGAGTATCACACTCGCTCTAGTAGTCGTCGCGTTTTCAACAGGAGTACTTGTCACAGTAGAAGGGAAGACGACGCTAGACCTAAGTGATAACATGGGAGCACTGGCCCTGGTATCTGCCAACCTTTACGTGATCTTCTTCAATTTCTCCTGGGGCCCGGTGATGTGGGTAATGTTGGGTGAAATGTTTCCTAACCAGCTACGTGGGTCCGGGCTGGCCATTTCAGGCCTTTCCCAGTGGCTATCTAATTTCCTGATTACGCTGACGTTCCCGATTTTGCTGATCTCATCCGGTCTGGCAGTTGCTTACAGCATTTATGCTTTTTGTGCAGTGATCTCCATTTTCTTTGTCATTAAATACGTGAAAGAGACGAAAGGAAGAGAGTTAGAACAAATGGACGGTTAGGGTGTATCAAACGTGCTTCCTAACCCAAATACCTGATTAGGGCACTATTTATTTGTAGTGCGTCCTTAAATCAATTTAGCTCTTTTTAAGTCGGGCCACGTTGGTCGGGCCACGCTGGTCGTGCCATACAAGCAAGGCGGAGCCAACGTTCGATTTGGATGGTTCCGCACTCGGATGGTTCTGTACCGGCCAAAAAGTGATTTTTATTAATGGGATAAGGTATCACCCCCAGTTGATAAAAAAAGACACTGTAAACTCGTACGGTGCCATGCGTTCTTGTGGTTAAAAACAGCAAAAGAACTGAAAAAAATGGTGGTGAACAGAAATATAACTTAGGGTGGTGGAAGCATGTCTTCGTTTCGAATCGAAATGATCTGGTTTTATTTAAAAAAGATCCGTTTTACCTCTTAATGTTTCTAGCTACATGAACTTCTACTCATATCGCTAATGGGATGGTTTTGCCATCCGGGGAATTAGCCCACATTACTCATCAGCATCACAAAGTGCCTGCCTTTGTCGACAGAGAGGCCTGCCACAATAAAAGAGTCCCGAATCTTTCGGGTTAGTTCATGACCAGTTCGTTTTCCTGTACAATCTCAAGGCTTCTATTATCTATTTTCGCAATGAAATTCTTTAGTTTATCCTCGGGGTTTAACCCAAGTTTTTTCTTCAATCTTCTTTTAGATTGATTCACTCCGCCCAGCGTAATGTTCATGAGTTCTGAGATTTCTTTATTACTCATGTTCATTTTTAGAAAAGCACAAATCTTTAGGTCATTTTGACTAACTGAAGGAAACTGCTCTTCCAGCGTTTTGAAAAAACCAGGATGGATGCTTTCGAAATGAATTTTCAATGACTCCCATGAGTGTCTGAGGGACTTTAATTCCTTATCAAATTGTTTGACTTCCTTTTGGATACGATTAATGTCTCTCGCGTTGATATTTATCTTTTTGATGGACTCATCGATTTTTGTATTGATGGTCATGATTTGAATAGACATAGAGGAAAGCTGCCTGGACTTTTTGCTTAGATCGAACTCGGCTTCATCAAGCGAGTGGACAAGTTTGAGATGAGTGGATCGTAAGTTTTCAATTTCTTTTTTTGCTTTCTTTTTTAAGCGCAAATAGAACATGAAGATAACGAAGATGATGGCACCCTGGGTCATGAAAAAAGTGATATTTTCCATCAAGACCAGATAGAATGAAAAAATAGTAGTTGAAAGTAGTTGTGGCATAAGATAGCTAGATTTATCAATTGCTAATATGCAAACTCCAATCTTTATTTTTTCATGAGTTATTTGAATGGAGGGTCTGGTTGAGTAAAGCGTTAGTATAGATGAGAAAACTACCTGATGTTCATTAAGTGCATGAAGGTTTCTCGCTTATTTCTGGCGATTGGTACCTGAGTGCCGTCCTCCATATTGATGGATCCACCTTCTTTTTTATCAAAAGACTTGATCAAATTCATGTTTATTAAAAAGGACCGATGTGGCCTGAAAAACCCTAAAGGTTTGAGGATCGTCTCGTATTCTTTTAATGTTTTAGAGACCGTAATGACCGATTTATCTCTTAGGTAGAACGAGGTGTAGTTGTTTTCAGACTCACAGAATATAATTTGACTGATCTCAACGAAATAGATCGAATGAATGTCTTTAAGAACGATTTTATCGATCGTTCCGGATTGGATATCTCCGTTTAGTTTATCTAAATGGTCTTCTTTGAGAGGCGAGATGTCTTGAATTTTGCCTACTGCTTCCTGAAACTCCCTCGGGTCAATTGGTTTGAGGATGTAATCAATTGCATTAAATCTAAAAGCTTTTACTGCGTACTCATCATGACCGGATATAAAAATGATTTTGAATGTGATTTCATCCAGTTGGGCCAACATATCAAAGCTGGTACCATTACCTAAATGAATATCCAGAAAAGCCAGATCCGGTGAGCGCTCCTGTATCATTTGCAACCCTTCGTCTATGCTATCTGCTTCCATAACTGAATACGTTCTTTGGAAATATTTAGCTAGATAGGATTTAATGGATTCTCTAGCATGAGTTTCATCATCCAAAATGAAAATCTTCATCTATGCTGCGACTAATTTTGAAGGTAAATCTAATTGTATTCGGTAACCTTCTATTACTCCTTCTTTGTCTTTCAGGTTTTCAGAAAAGACACCCACATTAAGTTTATGGCTTGCCTTCATACGCTCTAAGCGCTCTTTCGTAATTTGTGTGGCTAATGATTTGTGTCCATCTTCTTTTTTTGCTGTAAAGCCGACTCCTGAATCGGTCACCTCCAGTTGAATAAGGTTACTCGTTGTTTTTTTGAACTTTATAATGATCTCATTTTTATGTCCTTTCTTAAAAAGTCCATGTTCTAATGAGTTTTCGATGAAAGGTTGTGCAAACATGGGAGGGATGCCGCAGTATGCTTCGTCAAGTTCCTCATCGATATCGATATGGTATTCAAAATTGCCCTGGAATCTTAGTTTTTGAAGTTCCAGGTAGTTGCTAAGCATGTCGATCTCCTCTTCTAATGTGATGAAATCCTGCCTGGAATTTTCCAGGATCTGACGCATGAGTGTGCTGAACATGCCCAGGTACTCGCTTGTTTTTTCAGCACTCTCCGTGAGCAGGTAGTGTTGAATGGCCCCAATGGAATTGAAAATAAAATGAGGATTCATCTGAGATCTTAAAAACCGTTGTTCAAGTTGGATTTCAGCCTTTTCCTTCTTGCTTTTGTATTGACTATGGTAGATAAATCCTCCACCGACAATCAGGAACAAAAACAGACCACCCAAGGCGATCTGATTATTTTTTTTGGAGATTTCCAAATCCTGAATGGTAGCTGTCTGCTTCAGGTTTTGAATCTCCTGTTCTTTCTTTTCCGTTTCGTATTTGGTTTGAAGATCCAACATCACCTGTTGGTTTTCCTGGCTATTGATGCTGTCGTTGTACGCAGTTTTTTGTTTGAAGTACTCCAAAGACTGTTTGTAATATCCTAAGCTTTCATATACCTCACCAAAGAGACCTAGTAAATTATATTTTTGACTTGTTGACAGTTCCGAAGGGATGGGTATGGCTTCGGCTAGTTTGAGGTATTTTTTACTTTCTGCGAATTTTTTTAGGTAATGATTATTCCTGGCAAGTTGTAAGTACAGATTGATCTTATGAAAATCCGTTTCAGTAGGAGTCAAGTTTATCGCTGTTAAAAGTAGCAGGCTTTCATTTGCAAGTTTTAAAGCCTTATCCCACTGTTTCGATGCACTATAAGCGTGAATCAAATCATCCATTGAAAAAAAGATCAGTTGCGGATCTTTTATTTTACGGGTATAAAAGAGATGCTTCTCAAAGGTTTCAACCGCCTCTTTATGCTGACCTGTTTTAAGTAGTAATGTTGCCAGTACATCGTATCCATAAAGCATTTCATCCCAATCATCTATTTTTTCAGAAATGTCAATTCCCTTTTTTAACTCTGCTTCTGCTTCCTCATACCTTCCTACAATAGAGAGTAAGTTACCAATATTAAGATAAATAGTTGCTTCCGATTCAATGTCGTTATCTCGTTGGGCATAATCAAGTGCTTCGTAATAATAGGAGAGAGATCGTGCATAGTCACCGATGAGGTCTGAGTAAAGCACCCCAAGATTGATCGTTACATTGAGCAAACCTCTATTTGTTTTACTTTCCAGAAACAAGGAACGGGCTTTTTGATAATAGAAAGCAGAAGAGTCCAATTGTTTCAGGGATGAAAAAACATTGCCCATTAAGTTGTAGTTGTTTGCTTCCCCCACCACTCTTTTGATTTTTTTGTTGTAATAAAGTGCCGTTCTTAATTCAAGAAGTGCAGAATCATAATTTCCTGTTAAGTAATTAAACGCCCCGAAAACCGTATGATTAAAGGCGATATAAAAATCATTTTGCGTTGCCTTCGCTTCATAATCGAGGAGGCGGAGGTATGACTTGGCAGAATCGACATCTCTATTCGCATAAATAAAAACAAGGTCTTTGATTGAATACAGTCGGGTAGAGTCATCGTTTGAATGAATGGCTGATTTTAGCTTTGCTATTCCCTCTGTTTGGCAAACGGATATTTCTACGAAAAAAAATATCAATGCTAAAGCGATTAAACTTCTCATTTTCTTAAACTTTTGATGTTCTGCTCCCAACAAAGTTTTGCTACTTTGTAATGACTTACTTTCTCACTGGTTATGTTTTCGATGGACCATCCAAAAGTAAACATCAATTTATTTAATTTACAGGTTTTAAAAGGTGGTTGCAGAGTAACGGTTAAACAGTTTCACCTATATGTTCAAATGAAGTCATTTTATCACCAAAAAACTCGTTCCTTTTTCGTCAGGAGTAGTACTGCTTAAAAAAATGAGCCATGAGTTTAATAGGATAAAGTCAGCCAAATCTTACAACATAAGTGATTTTAAGTGGAAAGATTTTGAGGGGAAGAAAAGAACAGGGCGATTGCATGTTAAATTCGATTTTTAAAAGTAAACCCTTGATTATCCAAAGGTTTGGACATGGCTGACCAGACTTGATTTGACACCAGATCCGATCCTTTACCAGAGCACCGTCGCAATACCACCGGCAACTAACGTAGAATTAAAAAAACTTTCCTTTTTGTGTCAGACAAAAACGCTTGGATAACCTCCATTCCAGATCACGCTCTAACTTTAAAGTTTGCAACCACAGGAGTAACGAATGAATGTTTGCGTTTACGGAAAGCGTATGTTTTTGGCTGTTCTGGTCTTTGCCTGCCACACCATTCTTGGTCAAAAGTTGGTTGTCAAGCACTTCACGTCCGAAGATGGACTGCCTCACGATGTATTGTACAGTGTGACACAGGATGCTTCGGGCTACTTATGGATAGGCACTGATAATGGTTTGGCGCGGTTTGATGGCGCATCGTTTGCTGTTTTCTCTGGAAAAAATGGACTAACCAATAATTTCGTAACTGATTTGCAAGAGCTGAATGACCGCACGAAAGTGATTGCTACGTGGGGCGGGGGCCTTCACTTAATGGTTGGGGATACGGTGTATCCATTTAAGCATCCGGAAATTCCATCAAAAATCAGGACTTTACAGGTAAAAGGAGATCAACTCATTGCCAACCAGCATTTTGATGCCAGTTTTTGTGAGGTGGCAGAGGGACCGCATATGGATTGCAGTTTAGGAGGGCTATTCTCTTCACTAGACGGAAAAAAAGTGAACTATTTCCGTAGTAATCAAGTAAATAACGCAAGGAAAAAGCCCCAAAAGTGGATCCAGATAACAGGGAACAGGTATCTGATTAATCACCTTCACGAAATCCTCCTTTTCAACGGCAGACTAGGCCTGTATCGCCTAACAGAGAACACCATGGAGCCCTTATTTCCCAAGGTCCTGAAGAATGAACGGATCAGTGCGGTATTTGAAGACTGTGATCATAACCTTTGGCTCGGAGGTCGGGGAAAAATCTATAAAATAAGTGCGACAAATGATATCGAAGTACTAACATGTGATTTGCCCATGGAACTTATTTGGAAAATAAGAGCGTGGGTAAATGAGCAGTTGGTATTTGTTACCCGTCCGAAAGGTGATGAGAAAGGGAACGTGTATGCCCTCGATATTTTGGAATGTAAAATTAAAAACCTACTTGAGCCTGCTGCCATTCGGTCCACCATTTCAGACATGGAGGTGGATAAAGACCACGTGCTTTGGCTGGCTACTGATGGGAACGGTTTATATCAAATCAGACAAAACAGGTTTGAGCACATCAATGAAGCTCATGGTTTGAACAATACCTTTGTCCAAACCATGGCAGAAGACGCTGCGGGTACCATGTGGTTGGGTACAAAAGGAGGGGTCTATTCCATAAAGACAGGAGAAAAAAAAGCCGTTTTTTTACCTCTCCCAACCACGTCGACAAAAACGGAAGTGCGCCATCTGTCTTTTGACAATTCTGGTAAATTATCAATTAGCAGACATGATCACATCTTTACTTATGATGGTCAATCCCTCGACTCACTGCCAGGGGCTGGGTATGACCTTCTTTTCGAGGGTGAAGAAATGTATGAGTTAGGAACGCACGGGTTGAATGTATTCAGGACAGGAACCAACGGTGAAATGGGAGCATCTGAATTGTACATTAAATTTCCTGATTCGCTGCGCATCAGGCAGGTAATCAGAGATGCTTCTGGCGAGGGTTTTTGGTTGCCTTCCTGGCAGGGAGTGTTGCATCTTGAAAACGGGGTTTTTAATGATACCCTCACAAGTCAGGGTGGCCTGGTAAGCGATCGGGTCAATCATTTGACTTATGATCAATCGGGTACCTTATGGATTGCCACAGAAGCAGGACTTTGCAAAAGCGAATCTGGGGTGGTTACCTGCTACACGTCTTCCGATGGGCTTGTTTCTAACCAATGCCGCAGTTTGCTAGTGGACGATTCCGGCTATGTATGGGTGGGAACCCCAAAGGGGACATCACGATTCGACGGTCAGAGCTTTATTTCATTTAATACCAGTAATGGGCTTCTTTCCAATGATGTGAATGCCCTTTTTCAGGATAGCAAAAAGCGCCTCTGGATTGGCGGCAGCAAGGGAATCTCCGTACTGAACCTGTACCCTGAACTGAAGTTGAAAAAAGCTCCTGTTTTGGAACTTACAAAGTTTGCTTTAAACGGTAAAACTGGCAGATTTCATCCCTATAGCACCTTTCAGCATGCCAGTTCGCTGACGTTTGGATTTTCGGCGCTAAAATCACTGGGATCTAAAGATGCCGTCATGATACAATACCAACTAAATGATGGTCCATGGCGGGATACCGATCGCAGATCGTTTGAATTTTATTCGCTTAGCCAGGGGGACTACAAGCTTACCTTAAGGGCAAAAGGTATGGAGACCGCCTGGAGTACTCCAATGACGTTGGCGTTTGACATTGCTCCTCCTGGCTGGCTTAGCTTGCCGGCATTTATTGCTTATCTGGCAGCTGTCATGCTACTGATGTTAGGCGTCATGAAGTACGAGAAGAGAAAACTCATGCTTAAAGCGGAATTGAGGAAAAAAAGCCTGGAAGCGACCCAACTAAAAGAGCTGGACACCTTGAAGTCTCGTTTTTTTTCAAACATCTCGCATGAATTTCGCACCCCACTGGCGCTGATCATCGGACCATTGGAGCAGTTGTTTGAAAGCGACCTGAAGGCGACCCACCAGAAGAAACTTCACATGGTTCATCGGAATGCGACAGGGCTACTGGAATTGATTAACCAGCTACTCGACCTATCCAGGATGGAAGCCGACCAACTAAAACGAAACATAGAGACAAGAGAGCTGGTTGCGGACATCAGAGAGTTTGCCGAGTCATTCCTGATGCTGGCAGATAGCACGAACAAACATTTCGAAGTGAATTATGAAATCAGCCACCTTGAAATGCGCTATGATTATCACGAGATCAGGAAAATTATTTACAACCTGCTGTACAACGCATTCAAGTTTACTCCTCCGGATAGCGTGATAAGGCTATCCGTTGCTGTGGACCCAGTAGGCGCCACTGGCAAGGGAAGCGTTCTGCTTGTTGTAGAAGATACCGGTATGGGGATTCAGAAAGAGAACATCGATAAGATATTTACCCCTTTTTTCCAGGAAGAACATGCACCAGCCGATCATTTGGGGTCGGGCCTGGGGCTTGCTTTGGTCAAAGAGTTGGTCGCACTCAATGAGGGCAGCATCGAGGTATCCAGCCAAATGGGGCAAGGAACCACTTTTGTGGTACAGTTGCCCATTAAAGTCGAAGAGAAAGGTCAGGTAGCCAACGGAAGTAACGTGCCTATTTTTGAAGAGGAAGCTACCTGGGATGATCAAGACATCCAGGAGAAGCGCTCCGTCATCCTGTTGGTGGAGGACCACCGGGACATGCGTCAGTTTATTTGCGAAGTACTGGCCGGTAGCTATCAACTGATCACAGCACGTGATGCAACCGAGGGGCTGGAGCAGGCACAAGAAAGGATCCCCGACCTGATCATTAGTGACGTGATGATGCCTGGTACGGACGGGTTTCAGTTTTGTAAACAACTTAAAACAACCGAAAGCACGAGTCATATTCCGGTGGTGCTGCTGACCGCAAAAGCAGGCATGGTCAACAAACTGGAAGGACTGGAGACGGGTGCCGACGACTACCTCACCAAACCCTTTTCACAGAAGGAACTCAGGGTACGGGTAAGCAATCTGATCAGGCAACGTCAGGTTTTACGAAAAAAATTCAGTAGCGACCCGGACATGAGCCTGTCGGATGTGGCGCTCAATTCGGTGGATGAGCAGTTCTTGCATCGAGTGGTGGGGGTGATTAACGAACACCTGACCAATTTTGATTTTGATATTGAGCTTTTGGCCAGGGAAACAGGGTTGAGTAGGGGCCATCTACACAAAAAGATCAAAGCACTCACTGGCCTGACCCCATCCGAGTTTAACCGAAAAGTACGTTTAAAACACGCAGCGTCACTCTTGAAAAAGCCGGTAGGAAACGTGTCGGAAATCTGTTACCGTGTAGGCTTCAACAGCCACTCTTATTTTTCCAAATGTTTTCTGCAGCAGTATGGTCAAACGCCTTCTGATTTCATGGCCCAGCATGGCGCCGGTGTCTCTATGGCATAACCCGAAAGATTCGGTGTATTCGGATGAATAATGCGGGATAAACACCTAATCCGTCTTTAATTAGTTTATGACACATGGGCATTTTTAGCGCTTAGGTTCATTGACTAGTTCTGCTTTTACGGGATTCATGTTCTTATAACTATACAACCTACAAAGGATGAACAGAAAACAAACCCGGTCTACAAACAACCAAGTTGTTCCAAAGCGCATTCAAATCTTTTTACTAAAAATGAGCGAAAAATTCACCATGTAACATATGTGATAGCCTAAGCGACATATGTAATAGCAGTTTTTTTATCGATTGCGAAGTTTTGTCGCGTCTTTCTATTGCCCGGTTGTCATTGCGACCATTACAGAAATGTAAGTGACATGTAATCAGAATGTTAATCACATGGAGGGTGATAAGAAGGCAACAAATACATCATTGAAATAACCTTTAACTCACTTTTTAACCAATTAAGTTATTATGTATTACAGTTTGATCAAACGCATTTCTCTTTACACATTTTTAGTACTATTGAATACCTTCTTTGCTTTTGGCCAAGAAGTCACAATTGACTTTTCTAATAAGACTACTTCTCTGAAAGAAAAATACACGATTAATCATCAGCAATTATTTGTTGAGTTAAAAGAAAGTTTCCGAATCGATGCATTAAAAAATAAAAACGATTTCGGATTTGAGATCATAGAAAATCGCGGTCGGTATCTCATCTTAAAAAGTAAGAGCAAGTTTTCTTCTTTTAAAGAAGCGGAATCTCACGTAACAAAAGCATTAGGGAAAGAAAATTTAGCTTACATCCACCCTTACCTTAAAGCCGAAAATGGTAAAATGGTAAGTTACCTTAATGAAGTCCTAATAAAATTGAAGGATGGCATTTCTGAAGAGAAAATGAAAAAAAGTTTCAAAGCGCTTGCGATCAACGTTCAAAAGATAATTCCTCATCCTCACTTAAAAGGCTATTACAACGTGGTTTTAATGGGTGAGGAATCAGGTAAAACGCTTGAAATTGCTGCCCAACTTTTACGAACAGGACATTTCGATCTCGCTTACCCCGAAATTTATGAATCGCTCGAACTCAATACATCTGACCCGCTCTATTTCAATCAGCATAACCTTAACAATACGCTGTACAATGACGCGGATATCGATGCGGATGAAGCCTGGTCACTTGCTACAGGCAGTGGAATAAAAGTTGCGGTGCTTGATGTTGGAGTTGCATTGGACCACCGGGACCTGGATATACAACCGAATGTAGGAATAAACTTTGAGGACGATGGTCCTGACGGTGGTGGCCCTTTACAGGGAGAAACAAATTCACTAGGTAATTTAATAGATGATCATGGTACAGCCATTGCAGGAATTATTGCTGCAAAAACGGATAATGGATTAGATATCGCAGGAATTGCATACAATGCTGAAATTATTCCTATTAGAGTCAGATCCACTTTTAAAGCTGATGAGGCCATCGGATGGGCCGCAAATACTGCAAACGCTGATGTTATAGTGATGTCATTTAGCGCTTCGGTTAATAAAGCACTTATAAAAGACGCTATAGAAGATGCAGTACAGAACGGAAGAGGAGGAAAAGGGTGCATTTTTGTCGGTGCTGCAGGCAATGATGGTAGTTCAGTTGTTGATTTCCCTGCTAGTCTCCAAAGTGTAATTGCTGTAGGAAGTACAAAAATGGACGATTTAAGATACTTTGGTTCTAACTATGGAACGGATTTAGATTTGGTAGCTCCTGGTGTTGGTATTAGTTCTCTGAATTTATCAGAAAGCCAAATATGGGGCTATACAGGGACTTCCTACGCAACTCCTCACGTAGCCGCCGTAGCCGCCATGGTCTTAGAAGTAAATTCTGACCTTACGTGGCAAGAAGTCAGACATATTCTTAATTCTACTGCTGAACGAGTGGGGGGTTATTCTTATAATTTTAAAGCTGGCAAGCCTAGTGGTACTTGGAATATGGAAATGGGGTATGGAAGGCTCAATGCAAAAAAAGCCGTCGATGAAGCGATTAATACGTGCTTTGTGACTTTAGATGATGGTACAGTTTATACAGGAAGCCCTCAGGCACTGACAAACCCTGCCTCTACTATTTGCGCAGGAGCTTTATTCCAAACAAACAGTTATTCGTTACCAGTATCACCCGGTGCCACCTCTTATCAACTAACTTCCAACTCCGACTATTTTTCCATAGTTAATGAAACTCCTGAACCAGGTGAAGAAATAATCTTACTTAGTGGCACTCCGGGTACCTACACATTAACCTTGACCACAAGTAACGATTGTGGATCTTCACAGGCATCCATTAATGTAACCGTAGAAAACTGTGAAGGAGGTTTCTTATTTACTCCTTTCCCTAATACTGCGTCTACCACCCTTACCATAGCACCTACACCGAACATGCGAACGTTTAATGCTATGCTACAAAATAGCACCATAGCAAATAACAAAGGTTCAACTAAGGATTCTTATGAGATTTACAACCTAAAAGCAGAAGTGGTCGCGAGTGGGTATATGTCAAATTTCACGCAAGTACCTGTATCTGATTTAAAAAGTGGGCATTACATCCTTAAAATCAATTACAGAGGACAGGTAGAGCAACATCGCATCATCATTGAATAATTAAGTAAGACTTCTTGCCAGGTAACAATTGGATTTAAAAAACTACGAATAAGTCCACCTTAATCCAAATCATAGTCAGGTGCGGAAGTTTGTTCCGTACCTGACTTACACACTATAACTAATCATTTAACAGACACACTCATGAAAAATCGCTACAATACTAAAACTGCATTTATCTTTTTCTTCTATTTATTTATCCTAACCAGTCTTCATGCACAAATCGAGCTCCTGGGGCCAGACGTGGTTTGCCCCGGTCAGGTGTATACGTATGACGTCAAGACTAATTTTATACTCAACAATAACAATCAGTGCGGCTACCCTCAATTAACGATATTCGATGAAAATAATGAAGTAGTGCGCGATACGGAAGGCGGAAGACAATTCAACATTACATTTCCTACCCCTGCAAAGAAAACATACCTTATTACAGTGACTGCAATGGGTGGTTTTAAATGTTTGAATAACGCTTGGTTTGGACGTTACGTAACCACCGAATATCCTATTCCTAATATGTCAGGCCCCCGAGTTGCTTGCCCAGGCCAGACCGTGACATTCAGGGCCCCGGTCGATGCATCCAGGGATTGCTTTCATCATGCGACAGATTGGGAATTGCCCAGCGGTTGGTCGGGTACCAGAAATGGGGAACTTATTACCGTTACGATTCCTAATTCGACACCAACCGGCCGGTATTATTCCGTTCGTGCACGCGTCCATTATGACGACCGTAACGAATTTGGAGACTTTTCTGAGATGCATCAAGTCTGGATAGGTTCTCCGGACGTCATCTCCGGACTCTCACACCCGTCTATGTTTGGATGTACCGTAGGTGAACTATTTGTTACCGGTAACTATCAGGGAGCCACACAATTTGAATGGTCCGTTTCTGGCGGTACATTTTTCCCTGGTAATGCAACCACCTACACCGGTGACGCCGCTGTCTTTGTAAGCCCGGAGGATGGGGCGCATGAATTGACGGTCAATGTACGAAGTGAAAATGGTTGTGGTTCATCACTCTTGTACACCAAACAGATACCAGTCGAATGCTCTGGTGACGATATTACCCTCTTTGAACAGTTAAACGTTAACACCCTTGCCGACCTTGATTATTCGATCGTGCCTAATCCCGCAGATAAAACGGCACGGATCGATCTTACTCGGGCTCCAGGCTTT
>JBCCXH010000045.1:0-18038 GCA_039192005.1 Bacteroidota bacterium | reverse complement strand
CTACAGTCGTAGCGGTGTGCCGGATTATTTAGTCGGTACGGATGAAGTGTCTCAAAAACTTCTTGACGATATTCATGCTTCAATCCCTGAAAGAAGGCCCGTTCCATCCTACAATCCTCACCTGATTTCCGCCGGTTACGATACCGATATTCGCTTGCTCGATAGTGCTGAAGTCTTTGTGACTTTCGCTGGTGAAGGTGCCGGGTATAAAAATGTGCTGGGTTTCTACACGTATGATTTGGACCATCCGTACCAAAGTGCGCCACCCGCAAATGAAGTGACAATCATCTTTCCTAATGTCTCGGCAGTAGGATCAGGCGGTGGGCTGGAGGTAGGCAATAAAGTGAAATTGGGAAACTTTCCGGGCAATACAGGTATCGGTTGGGTGCTGATCGCCAATGGATGGAGAGGACGCGTGACCAACGGAAACTGGGTGTTGTATTCCAATCCTGATTTTAATCCCGAAGCCAATCCCGACCTGAGGTATCATAATGTTTTAATACAAGATGCTGAAAGCGAACTGGTGGTACTTGGTTTTGAAGACATCCGAAGAGATTATGGAAGTGATAACGACTTCAATGATGCCCTCTTTTACGTTTCGGCGAATCCTTTTGAGGCCATCGCCACCAACAACGTCTCTGATATTGTAGACAGCGAAGAAGGTGCGAGTTCAGGAAACGATGGGGGACTGGAAAGTGACGGATCGCTGGCTGCTGCCATTTCAAAACGAAATTTCAAACGTGCATCGGAAGGCACCGGATTTAATTTAAAAGGTCATCAGGAGGGAATCCAATCGTATAAGCGAAACAGAGCGACGGGCGCAGGTCTGCATCGTTACTTTCCGGACAGTGGGTTGTATGAGATGGAAGAGGTCACGGTATCTACTCCAACAGACCTAATTGAGCTCACCAACGCAACGGATGTTTTTGCGACCGATCATTATCAACAGGATAGGAGGGTAGCAGCGTCTTTATTGATCTCCACAAAAGAAGGAGCTTACAATCACTCGAAAAATATTTGCGACCGACTGAATGGAAAATCAATTGAAGAGGCACAGGTCATCACCTTTAAAGGGATCGACGTTATTTACGCAAAAATCGAGGAGAAAGCCTCTGGTGCTACCGAGTATGCCGCTTGGTTTTCCGCGAAAAATAACGAAGATCATTATGAAACGTATAGCCTCTGGTCCGTAGATGACTATCCGAACGGAGATTACCTGAACTTTCAGGCGTGGGGTTCATCTCCTGCTCACGTCTTTCATATTCTGGGATATGCGGTTGATCAGGTAGCGCAAGAAAAACCGGTGGTTCCAAATGCTGAGATCGCTCAACTTCCTGGTGTATTGATCAAAAGTGGGTATTACGATCATGGAGTGATTCATTTATCGGTATTAAATCCTAATGGAGCCAGTTCGCTTGAAATTACCTCCAGCATGAGAAAATTAGAAACCTCTTCCTATCAGGAACAGGCGTACTCGATTTCGCTGGACGGTTCCAAAGAGCAGCAGATTTCAATAGAAACCGGTTACCTGTTCGACGCCGGGTTATCCCTTTATGCAAACAATTCCAATGCAGGAGATGCACTTTATCTGGCAGATGGAGCCTGGGGGGTAGACTTCAATGAAAACCTATCCATGGTCAGCAACTTCACCATTACCGAAATAGATCGCGAACAAACGTCGGATATGTACCTGGTAGAAAGGGGCTTTTCAATAGTAGGAGTCAGTTCCGATGTGATCAACGTTTTTAGAAACCTGAAAGCAGGTAATGGTTCGGTACCCATATCAGATTACAAGACCATGAGTTTTGATTTGATCAGTTCGTGTGATTTGGAAATTGTACTGGTAGAAGAAAACCTGGAAAGCTGGGACAACCGATTACGTATGCATTTACCCGCCACACCCACCGAAAAGCATGTGGTAGTAGACTTTGCAGATTTTTACGGAAACCCATCATCCGATACATTAAATCTGGCTTCGGTCGTTTTTTCTTTCCTAAGCCAAAGTGAACAGCTGGAATCCATCAATATTACGTTGGAAAACCTGGTCTTCGGTAACGAACCTACGGGTGTGATCACCGGGGTGGAAACCACTCAGGAAGAAGCAGCTCTTTTAATCTACCCCAATCCTACACCGGGAAGTATGACGGTCTCGTATCCCTCCAGGGTCACGCAACCCTATGAAATCAACCTGATCGATTTGGCAGGAAAAGTAAGGAGTACGCATGCCGGAGTGTTACGAGTGGGAGGCAATACGTTGCAAATAGACCTTTCTCGCCTCGCTTCAGGAAATTACCTGATGCAACTGGCTACACCCAATGAAATGTTGATGCGACAGGTCATCAAAAAATGACGAATACGGCAACAGGGATAAGTGGTTACTCAATGCCGTTGACTTAAGAGATACGTCTCCGCGAGCTTGCGAAGCGGTCTCATTAATAGGTGTGATAACGTTGATGAGATCACTTCATTTCATTCGTGAAGACGGTCATAAAGCTTAAGTCAACGGCATTAAGTAGTTACTTTAAAGTCGAGTAGTTCAGGGATGAAATTACCCCTGAACTACTCGACTAAATGGGTTTTTTACTGGTTTACATCGAGACGTTCGAATCCTGTGGCGCGTGGAGTTTGCGTGCCACTTTCGTAGGTCTTACCATTCTGGTCGGTCAGCTCCTCATAGAAATAGTAATAGTCTTTGTAGCCTCCATACTTATTTTCCAGGGCAAGCCGTTCTTTCTTCCATGTTCTAAATCGCTCCGTGGCTTCCTCCTGATTTCCTATAATAAAGAAGTAGTCATTGGCAGAAACAACTTCACCTGATGCATCTTTTAATACCAAATCGACGGTAAATTTTTCGTCTACTTTAGAGAATACATCAGCAGTGATTTTCTTAAAGGATCGGGCACTGTTTTGTGCGATCGTTCCAAAGTCATAGTCCTCGTTAAAGACGACTCTCCCTGTTTCATTTTTGATGTGGAGAGATGCAGTGCAGCCTTCAAACTCCTGATAGAAGTCATTGATTACCCAAATGCTCCCCTCAAAAGGTTCATCTTTTTCCCAACGACGCTTCTTGAACTCGAAACTGATAAGCAGTGGTTGGTACGCTTTCTGAACAAAATAGTAGGACCGTTTAGGTTTTTGGTAGTTGTCAACGATTCCCCATTTCATATCAGGCCAGTACGTGATGTAGTGACAAAGCGCAATGCCACTCATGCTGGGTTTAGCCCGTCTCCAGTGCTCAATTCCATTTTGAAAGATGACGCCCTGCGCGTCCTGCGTCGCATTGACAAATTCCTCCAGTGACCCTTTCATCTCCGTTCCGAACACATCCCAGTTTTGCATCCGCAAACGGGTCAGGTCGGCCCAGTGATGCCCCCAACTTAACCCTGGAGGCCACAGTTCATTTTCGGGGATAAACTTTTTAAGACTTTCTACGGATGGCACGGACGTAATGGCAAATTCCGGTACAATGGGGTAGCCATCTGCCTTTACCTGGTACCACTCCTCGTGGAGCCATTCTCCCATGTCGTAAAAGTAACGCAGGGCATGAACCGCTTCTTTTGGCTTAAAGCCAGCTTCCTGAGCCACATGGTCGGTCATCGGTGAGTCGGGTACGTAGGGCAGGTCGGCATAGGTCTGTAGCGAGTCGCCCAAACGTTCGAGGAAAGCCCTTCCCGCATGCGGATCACGTGTCCTGAACATCATCTCTTCTCCACCTTCCATCATAATCAGGGATGGGTGATTCCTCCTTTCTTTGATGACTTTCACGCCTTCATGGAAGATTTCGGCAAGGTTCTCCTCTTCCATCGGGATGTTACCTGTGCCGAGAGGAATCATGTCCTGCCAGACGGTCATCCCCATTTCATCGGCGTACTGGTAAAACTCAGGGATTTCAGGAGGATGCCATCCAAATATTCGAATGTTATTCATATTCATTTCCTTCGCCATCCTGATCAGCTTTTTGTATTCTTCCGGGTTGGTTCGGCCGGTGAAGATATCAGGCGGTCCTCCCCAGCAAGCGGAGCGTATAAAATGAAACTTACCGTTGATGTACGTGGATCTGGGGAAAGTGACATCTACTCCCTTTTCAAACCCCGGATTCCACCTGGAAGTGACTTCTCTGATGCCAAAAACCGTCTCATTGAAATCATGGTTGACATCGTTCTCCTTTAGCGTAATTCGTATCTTGTGAAGGTTGGGTTCACCTAAATCCCACGGCCACCATAGTTTGGCATTCTCTACTTTTATTTGTTTCGTTACCTTCGTAAGGCCGGGCTTGATTGGCTCTTTGAATTCCAGATGCAAGGGATCCATCCTGAAATTTTTCCCTTCAATAGATGCTACAAATGACATGTTCTTCGTTTCACCTGTGGTGTTTTCTACTGAAAGTTCAAGGTTCAGGTCAGCAGAGCCGTCTTCATTGATCGTACTTTTTACATACACATCGTCAAAGCGTACGCTTCCGGTTCGCACCATTTTCACCGACCTCCAGATCCCCATGGGTGCAAGATCTCTCCAGTAGTCTCCAAACCAAGGCGTCTTTTTACCGGCGACGAGGGCATTCACCTGAGGCGCAGGGTCCAGTTTTACCATCAGCATGTTTTTACTTTTCAGGCCATTGGTTGGGTGAATTCTCAGGTACTCGTTGACATGGAAGCGGAAAGATGAGAATGCCCCTTCGTGCCTGCCCAGGTAGTGTCCGTTTAGCCAGACCTCACAGCTGTAATCGACGCCTTCAAAAAGAAGGGCGACTACCTGGTTTTCTATTCCTTCTTTGACTTCAAACTGATGTGAGTACCACCACTCATAGTGTTGTACCCATTGTGCTTTTACACTGTTTCTTCCAAAATACGGATCTTCCAATGCACCTGCTTTCCATAAATCCGTATAGACATCTCCGGGTATTCTGGCATTGTTCCAAACCAACGTTTCAATATCTTCCGGAGGCAATTTGTGTAGTCCTTTTTTCACTCCTTCACCGGGAAGCATCATCTTCATCTTCCACTTATATCCGCTTAGGTCTCTCACTTTCTCTTTATTCGCTTCGTGCGAAATGGTGGTGTTGGGCTGTGCCGATGCAAACCAACTCCAACACCACATCATCAATAATAAAATGGGCTTTTTCATACGTGTATTGTTTATCTATTCGACAAATGATTGTATAGACTAACCGGCCCAAAATTCCACTTACAAAGCCATTTATTCACTTTTTGGAGATAGACACTGCATAGACTGTAGGGAAAAAAGCCGATTATTCCATCTCATTCGGACGGGTCTGAGCTTTTCTACGGATCAAACCGATCGTTGGGCTTTTCTTTTTTTCGGAGAGGGTCACTTTTATCCCTGTGATAACTGATATGATGGAATGATCCGGGTTGCGCTAAGTCGTTCTTAGAATAACCCGGATAATGATATAGATAAATCTCTCCTGATCTAAAGGTGCGAAAAGGTAGGCCTGACTACGTGATGAACCTGTTTCATTGGTCGTTCTTCTTCGCGTTTTACGAAAATGACCGGACTCATAACCGTCACTTTACTGACAACATACAGGTCGGTATGACAGCTACTTAAAAAGTGTATATGTAAAAATACCCATTTTGGGGTATGGATTTTGTCAAATAAACAAGCCAATTTTGATTTAAATTGAATATCAAAGCTATTGAGATGGCTATTGGACGTTTCTTGAGGAGTGGAGGAAGAGTTAAGTACGGGGAACGTATTTTGAGTAATTGAACTCGTATTTTAGTTATTGACAACAGTTATCTTTAAAACTTAATGTTATGTATGATCATACATAATAGATTGATTTCACCTTAATAAGTACTTCAATGTCCGGTTTGAAACCTACTACAGATCAGTTATACACACCTGAAAACAGGCAGGCTCCCATTGTTTTTGATGAAGATTACATGAACCGAGTCGATCAGGGGATCGAATACTTAAACGAAGAGAGCGTCCGAAACCAACGAAAATACAAGCAGATCAAAAAACTGGGTATCCTTATAGGAAGTACCATACCAATTGCGGTCATGTTGTCTGCATTTGAACAAATAGACAGCAACCACTGGATCCGAACACCATTATTGGTCTATGCGGCCATTGGAGGTACGCTGCTGGCTTTGATGAACAACTTTCTACGAACGGGTAATTTTTTCGACAATTGGCGTAACTACCGAAACATGGCGGAGACGTTGCAACGAGAGAAATACCTGTACCTCACACGGATGCCCCCTTACGATAGGAAAGACGCATTTCCTCAATTGGTAGAAAAGGTGGAAGACCTCCTGGTGGATCATGAAAGAAAGCAAACATAACGACTAGTGCGATGGAGAAGCATAAAAAATTTGAAGGAAAAGCTTATAACTACCGGCCCATAGGCAGGAAAAATAAGTTGCTTTCAGATCAGGAATACCTACTTGAACGAGTAGATGACCAAATCGGATGGCATAAAAGAAAGAGCGTATGGAACAAGCGAAAATATGTGCTTTTAAAAAACATCGACTCCGTAGTGGCTGCCCTGGTCCCAATCAGTTTAGGGATAGGAGGTGTACTCTATCAGGATATCTCTGGTGATGCTCATGACCATCCGGCTGTTTGGATCACACGGGGCATATCCGTTTTGTCTGGTGTTTACCTGGCGATATCCAATGGTTTTTTTGAATTGGAAGGGTACGAACAAAAGGCCAAGGATTATGAGAAACTTTATAGAAAACTGGAATCTGTCCGGTTTAAGTACCTGACCCGCTCTGAACCTTACGATGAGGAGGATGCCTTCCAAAGGCTCGTCTTCGACGTGGAAAACACGCTGCATGAAGACCTGATGAACTACTTCAGTGCAATGGATAAACGATTGAATCAGGAAGAGGAAGAAGTAGAAGAAACAGCGCAAGATGAACATCTCTCTTAAATCCAATGACGATTCATGTACGGAATTAACGGTACTTAAGGACGTATTAAAAGAGTACCTGATGGAAAAGGATCAGGTAGCTCCTGTAGACATGATCCTGTATGTCATCGTGCCGGAAGTGGATGCATTTGATCTCATCATCGATCTGGTGAATGATACCAATGTAAAGCGGGAGTATACCACCGCATGTTATGTTATTGAAAAGACGGAAAAGGGTATGTTCGATGATCATCAGCTGAAATCAACCAAAGCGATTGGTGAAATGGTGCGAAAAAATGGTGGGTACTGGTTTGAAACCGAAGGAGCCATTACCCAATACCTGGACTCGAAAAAACAAGTTGCTCATGGGTGATCAGATGTTAAAAGTTTTCCTGGGTGGCACGGTGAATGGGTCCACATGGAGAGAGGAGGTCATCTCCAAGCTCAACATTGATTATTTTGATCCGGTAGTCAAAGAATGGAACGAAGAAGCCAGGCAGAACGAATTACGAGAGAGGGAAACGTGCGATTACAACCTTTACGTACTGTCACCCAAGATGGTCGGGTTTTATTCCATTGCTGAAGTAGTAGATGATTCGTTCAAAAAGCCAGGTCAAACCCTGTTTTGTTTTCTTAGCGTTGATGGCCCCGAAAAATTTAATGCTAATCAACTAACATCTCTCCGGTACCTGGGCAGGGTAGTGGAACAAAATGGTGGGATCTGGTGCAAGTCCATCGATGAAGTCACCACGTTTTTCAATAAACTTCAGTGCAAGGCCGAGTATTATCACATTTACCAAAAACTGCTTCGGAAAGCGGTCAACTGGAACCGAAACAATAGGGATTCTTCTTTCTTTTTAAAGGGTTTTCCATTGATAGATGCGCGCAGGTGGCTCGGGGAGGCGAAGAAAAGTGATTTACTGGCTCCAACTCAGCTGATCCATGACTTTTACCAGGCGAGTGCGGACGATGAGCTCTCTTCCCATCACATCACCACGTTTATTTCCTATGCCCGTACTCCCAGTCTGGAGTTTGCGTCCGAATTATTTACTGAATTGGAAGCCAATGGCGTAAACAGTTGGTTTGATAAGCAAAACATCCGGGCGGGTGTAGACTTCAGGGAAGAGATCCGGATGGGGGTGGAAAGAGCCGGTAATTTCATTTATATCATCACCAATAGCTCCATCAACTCACCCTACTGCCAGATGGAGCTGGAGCTGGCAAAAAGTTCGGGTAAGCGCATTATTCCCATTCAACAGGGCCAGGTAGACGAAACAAAGATCGATCCGGATATCCAATCCATACATCGGTTGTTTTATAAGCAAAACACGAAAGAAGCGTTGGATAAAGTGGTCCGGGAACTGGTGAAAAACCTGAAGGAAGGACAGGACTTTATCCATTATCATACCAAATTTCTAAGGAGAGCGGTACAGTGGCAAAAAGAACAGAAACATAAAAGCTACCTGTTAAAAGGAAACGAACTGGCAGAAGGATATAGTTGGCTGACCAGTACCATTAACAACCTCACGCCTTCGCAACCGATACCTCTTCATGGCGAGTACCTTACCCAATCCAGGCAAGCATCGGAAAACGGGATGGTGGACTACTGGATTTGTTCTCATAAAGAAACAGGCTTTGAGCGTCAGCTAGTGGAACACCTGACAGGTAAAGGCATCACAGTGGGTTGCTCCTGGCAACACGATGATAACACACAGGAAATCATTAAGGCCACTAAATTTATCTGGGTCATTAGTTCAGGTGCTGTCAATAGTGAAAAGTGCCTTTCTGAGGTCGAGTTTGCTAAAAAGCAGCATTTTGCGATTGTTCCCGTGTTGATTGAGAAAATCGATGTAGGTGGAGTGCTCAGTGAAGAGGAAAAGAGCGAGTTGGTAGACCTGACGTCATCTGTCGTTGAGGGAGGAGCGTGGCTTCGACAGCTTTCCGATCTTTCTGAAACGGTGTTGGGAAAAGACCTGGAAGATCACAAGGAGTTGAGGTTTCTTCGCTATCGGTATTACAAGTGGAAGAACAGCAAAGAGGACGATGCGTTTCTGTTACGTCACCATTGTTTAGCGAACTATGGAGACTGGTTGACGAAAAAACAGGCGGTTGCAGGTCATTTTTATACCGAACTCAAAAGGTACCTGGAAGCCTGCGAAGCCAGAAATCCGGAGTTGGTGACAGCCGTATTCATTGCTCATCACGAAGAGCGTTCGCATTTCGCTTTTCTGATCAATGAAAAATTAGGCGAATACCAAAAGGTGTGCTGGTCGGATCAGTCGTTTGTTGAGAATAAAGACCAATCGGTTGTTTGTCTGGATCAACTGGAATCGGCTGAAAACTTTGTGGGCATTGTCTCGGAAAACTTCTTTCGAAAAGCCACTTCCTACCAGGTCAGGAAAGCCATAGAGGTAGGTAAACGTGTCGTATTTATCAGAGAAGATCCTGAAGTCGTCATTCCTGAAGCGTTTGCTTCTGCTACCGTCATCGACTTTAGTGAAGATTTTGATCTGGCCATGATCCAGTTGGTCCGCTACCTGGATACGGATTTTCAATACGTAAAAAGACACAGTCAGCTACTCCGGGAAGCACTGGCCTGGGATCGGTCGGGGAAAGGGTCAAACAAATTGCTTCGCAGTGCGGATGAGCTGGCGTCTGCCCGCCAATGGATGGAAGGTGCGGCAGGTAAAACGCCTGCCATTACCCCACTTCAACAAGCATACATTGAAGAAAGCCTGGCCGAACAGAGAAAGTCAAAGAGGTTGAAAAAGGCAGTCGTTTATGCGATTGTGACCTTGTCCGTGTTTTCCCTCTTTTTCGGAGGGTGGGCCTACCGGAAAACCCTTGAGGCAAACGATCAGAAGGCCCAGGCGGAGAAAAACAAACAAGAGGCAGAAGACAATTACCTCATCGCCAAGGCGAATGCGGACAGTGCCCGAATGAATGCGTTGATGGCGAAGGCCAACGCGGATAGTGCAAGAGCCAGAACCCTTGAGGCGAGATCGGCAGCGGCAGAAGCCAGAAGGCAAAGCAAAATTGTCCGCCAACGAGAATTGGAGGCGATAGCGAGCAAACACGAAGCAGACAGCCTGAGCGTACTGGCTGAAAAAAAGGCAAAAGAAGCCAATGACCACAGAATACGTGCGAATAAAAACAGGGACGAAGCCCACATGCTGGCTGCTATTGAGGTCTCCAAACGCAAGGCTTTATTGGCTGAAAAGCTACTTTTGTCTAACCCAAAAGCTTCGCTTGATTCATTGATGACAGCCTATGAAGCGCTTAATCACTATCCGGAACATCAGCGATCTGATATTTTCTTTCAGGCGTTTTCCCGGGTTTTTTCTGCGTTGCAAAGGGGTACGCTGGTACTTAGAGGCAAGAGGGCACTCGTAAAGAGTACGTTTTACGAGAATAAAATATACGCGCTTAGTGAAAATGGCGTCTTTCATGTTGCTGAACTAACGGGTTCTTCAAGAGTCGCACGGATTTCATCGGAAAGTCTGGTTAATGCACTGACATTCACCATTGGAGGAGACCTGGCATTTTTCGGTAACAGGTTTGGGGAAATCAACAGCTACCGCATAGCGGAGGCAACCGATGGACAGCCCAGTCTCAGGTTGTTGAATAATGATCAGGTCCATGCGCGCAATACTGCTATTGTTGGTATCCGATACCTTGACGTAAACCGTTCAGGTATTCTCAGTGTAGGCTACGATGGGTCAGTGATCATCTCATCGTCCAACAAATTGGGTCTAAAGCGGCAATTTGAAAATGAACCACGGATCAAGCGGGTCAAGGCACTGGACGTATCACCCAATCAACAGTATTTGGCGATGGCAGGATCCGATCGTGTCCTGGAATACTATGACATAGGCGGTTTAGTGGCAACCGATGGTGAAAACACAAAACTGACTGCTTCAGGGCAACTGCAACTTTCTGAGGTACCCACTACCATGAAATTCATGAGTGAACGTGCGCTCATTATAGGCTACAAATCCGGTCAGGTAGATTTATGGAACCTCCAAACCCGCAAACGCACGAAAATAGAAAGTCAGCAAGAACACAAAAAGGCGATCACTTCGCTCGATGTACGAAAAGGGGTCCTCGTGTCCGGTAGTCGGGATGCTCAGGTGACGATCAGGACCTGGGATGATCAAAAGGTGGATGGACTTCCAGATCGAATTTATAAGTATTCAGGGCATTCGTCTCCGAATGAAATCCGTGAGGTGATCTTCGTTGGGTCCAATGAAGTCGTTTCGATGGATAATAAAAACTTGTTTAAATGGAAAATTTCCATTGATGAGTTATACCAATCGCTTAAACAATACAAGGATGAAGAAGGTATTTACAATATTGCTACTGCTGACCGGCCTTGATCAGGTTTCAGCTCAAAAGCAAGTAGATCTTCTTGCGCTGGCAGAAATAGAAAACTTATATCAGAGCAAAGACGAAGAAGGGGCACTTCTTAAAGTTCAAAAATATAAAGAAGATCATACGAGGGATTCGGGTTTCGATCTCCTGCCTTTTTTGAGGTGGGAAGTAAGGATCTATTACGAACTCTGGGATACGGAGCGTGCAACGGAACTGTTGGAACGGATGATGGAAATAGACCCGGATCTGGATTATGAGCAGTTTCCTGACAAGCAGGAACACTTCCGAACCTTTTTTGAAAAGGTGGAAGAGGAACACACTCCCGATGTGGTGTTTGTCAATAAATTCAAGGAAAACGTTGAATTGACACCGGCGGTGATCACCGTATACAAAGAGGAAGAGATCAAACGTTTGGGGGCGCGAAACCTGATGGACCTGGTCCGCATCACGCCCGGATTTGCAGAAATAGGAGATAACAATGAGCGCAACTTTGGGACGCGCGGAATTTATGGCACCACCGTACAGCACGTATTGGTTCTGATCAACGGACATCGGATCAATGACCTGCTCACTTCCTCCGCCGATCCCGGTTGGGTAACGTTGGATTACGTACAGCAGGTAGAATTCATGAGAGGGCCGGGTTCGGCACTTTATGGGGGGAACGCCTTCAGCGGAGTCATCAATATCATTACCAAATCTGCCAAAGTAATGAAAGGAAGCAGGGTGTCTGTTACTTCGGGCTCATCACAACTGTTTGACGGGGGGCTGTCGGACCATGTTTATCGATTAAATTTTCAGCATGGGGCGTTGATGAATGAACGCAACAGGCTCTACTTTTCCGGAACGGTTGGCTACGATGGCGGGACGAAATACACCTACAGCCGTGATCAATCGGCCCCGGGTGAGGTATTCCCGGATATTCGCTCAGGAAGTCAGGATACCATTCCACCCAATACGGAAGGAACGGAGTACATCAACCGGTATTTACCTGGGTATAATTTTTTGATCAATTACGAGACCCGGGAATTTAACCTGACAGCCAATGCCCAAAGAAGTCAGTTTGTAATCAACCGGCCCAATAGCGGCAACCTTTGGAATGAAGATCAGACGGATAATAGGTTCGTGGAGCGAAAACGTATCGACAGCCGGGAGTTTATCTCATTGGATTATTCGCTGTTTACCAATAAGATAACGAATGGTGCTTTAGACCTGAAAACTTCTTTTGACCATTTCTACAAGAGCCTGCCGGTACAGCAATATGCCAATTTTGATCCAAGCCCGCAGGACTCTTCCAAAACCAGGCTCTTTGGTAATGAATTTCGATGGACCATAGGGTTGGAATATCAGGTGAAAAATTGGAAACTATTACCGAAATCATGGAGGCTATTGAAAGGAAGAGAAAGTCAAACGATCCTGGGCTTGCAGACGGTGATGACGGACTGGTTTTACAGCTATCAGGTTGCGGCTACGGACCCAACGAGTTATGGCTATGACCCTTCGGTCAACTTTTTTGATGATAAAAGCAGCGAAGACTATTCCGCCTTTTTCTTTCAGCAGATCAATCACCTCATCAACGACAGACTGATTGCTACGACAGGTTTTCGGCTCAACTACCACCCGATCTTCTCCGACTTCTCCAAGTTTCGATGGGGAGACGAGATATCTCCCAGACTGTCCCTGGTTTACCTGACAAAGAGTAAGGAAAAGCGGTGGATACCCAGGAACGTTAAACTCCTCTATAACTCCGCCTTTCTTCCACCGGCTTTTCTGTATCGATTAGGAGGTGTAGTGGGCTTTAGAGGTGCGCTAGCCGGATTTGAATCCCAAACCATTGAAAGCAGTGAGGTGAGTACCTCAGGAAAGCTCTCGCCTGAGCTCAGCTACAGTGTCAACTATTTCATCAACAGGATTGAAAATTTCATCTCCCGCAGGGATAATGTGTATTCCAATGAGCAAACGCTTAGACGTATTAGCGGATGGGAGGCGGAGCTGAAGTGGAACAGGGATTTTGGGTCTTCCGGCTTTTCTGCTAATGGTTTTTTTAATGTTTCAACGATCAACTATTACATCAGTCACCAAAATGAGGGATTATTAGCGACCTGGTTTAAAAAAGGCTTTGCAAGATCCGACTCCATTTTCTTTCCTCCTATGACCATGTATGCAGCAGTCTTTGGGAAATATAGCGGTTTCTCGCAAAGGATCAATAGCCTTTCACTCGGCCTGAGCATGAATCACTATGCAAAAACCAACATTGTGCGAAAAGTGTCCCAGGTTGAAGGTGAAAACCAATGGGTGGTGGCGAATGAGATGAGTGCCACCGATGGTCAGGCACCCGTTTTTAATATCAATGCGATGATGGATTGGGACCGCATGAGTTTCAGTATGTCCATACACAACCTGTTCAATACCCGGTATGACCTGCCGTCTCCTATTGCCAATTCCGGGGAAATGTTAGGAGAACGAACGTCCATTCTATTTAACTATACCTACTTCTTTGGTGGGAAATTCCAATGATTTCCATGAATGATAAACTAAACATAACCAATGAATTACGCGGAGGATTGGCCAGTGCCACCGTCACGTTGCCCATCGCCATTGCCTTTGGGCAGGCTTCCGGGTTGGGGGCGCTCGCCGGGTTGTATTCCGCGATGATCATCACCTTATTGGGCGCGCTATTAGGAGGCACTCCCGTACAGATCAGCAGCCCTGTAGGGGTGGTCTTAGTAGCAGTGATCTACATGAGCAACCAGCAGATCAATTTTTCTGCCATTGAGTTGGGTTTAGACCCGACGGACCCGGAGGTGGTTGCTCATTCGACACCCTACCTGTTGCTCATCTTCTTTTTAGCCGGATTGTTCCAACTTCTGTTTGGGTTTTTGAGAATAGGCAGTTACGTTAACTACATTCCCTATCCGGTTATTTCCGGCTTTTCTACCGGTATCGGATTATTGATCATCGTGTTGCAAATCAAAGACATTTTCCGGTTGGATCTGGAATCCCATCAGGCTTACAATATCGCCCATCTCAATGCCGATCAAATGATACGCCTTGAGCACGCATTGGTGATCGTGATCGTTACGCTGGTGATACTTGTGGTCATGCCCAGGTTTGTAAAAGTCATTCCTGCCTCACTTGCGGCATTGGTGATCGTGTCGTTCCTTCCGTACCTGTTTCAGTGGGAAAATTTCAGAACGATCGGTGCGATTGAGTTGTCAAGCATTCACCTGGATGCCTCTTTTCTTGGGTTCATCGGTGAGGCTGATCGAATGGTCAACTGCGTCATCTTTGCGATTACATTAGCCATTATCAACTCGATCAACACGTTACTCACCTCACTGGCGGCGGATCATGCTACCGGCGTCGAGCACAACAGTAACCGTGAGCTTTTCGGTCAAGGGATCGGCAATAGCATTTCCTCGTTGTTTGGAGGCATGCCGGGCGGTGGCGCCATCGCCTGTACCATTACCAACATTCATTATGGCGGGCGGACCCGATGGTCGGCAGTCATTAGCGCGATCGCACTGCTTGGTATGATCCTGCTAGCCGGAAAGTACATCGGTCAGATCCCGGTGACCGTACTAGACGGGATCTTGCTGTATATCGGGTACCTGATCATCGATAAAAAAGCCATCCGGCAGATACGGATCATGCCATGGATGGATACCTTGATCATGCTGATCGTGGTCGTACTGACCACCATGGGTGAGTTGGTTTACGCCGTCATCACCGGTGTTTCGTTAGCCTCCATCTACTTTATGAAACGGATGGCAGATACAGTAGAGTTAGATACAAAACATGCGAAAGTAGATCGGTTGGTCGATAACCTGATCGATACGTTTGAAGACCCTGACACGTTTAAAAAACACGTTTTGGTTAAAAACATCAAAGGCCCCATTTTCTTTGGTTTTGCGTCTCGGTTTTCCGAATCCCTCAAGCGGCTTACGGACATCCAAGCACTGGTTTTTAATATGGAGAGTGTGTCCTACATTGATCAATCCGGGTTGTACACCCTGGAGCGGGAGATTCAAAAGTTGAAATCCAGGGACGTAGCGATCTACCTGACCGAGCTGGATAAGAAAACCAGTCGTTTTTTGGCTAAGAGTAAGCTGGTCGGCGAGTTGATTCCTGAAAAGAACCTCTTTCCCTCCGTAGAAGAGTGCATCATGAAACTGTACGAAAAGATCAACCAAAAAAGCCATCTTGACTATTTGGGACTACACGTTCCTCCGGCTTTTACGCCCAATCAGGACGGAATCAACGATGTATGGAAGATTGAAAACATTCAGAATTACCCACAATGTAAAGTCACGGTTGAGACCAGGGAAGGGGAGCGTGTCTTTTGTTCCGAAGGCTATCAGGAACCGTGGGACGGGATGGTCAATGAGCGGTTTCTCAATCCGGACAAGTATAAGTACCGGATCGACCTGAACGATGAAGAAGAAAGAAGCTACGAAGGGTACGTGTCGATTTTCAGGTGATCGATCTTTCTAGCATCCCTCATATATCCAGGAGGAAACCATTACCGGACATCTTTCTTCCGGATTTAACTGCCATCGTAGATTTATAATGTTCGATAGGTTACATCTAATTTTAGCCTTGATGGAGCTATTGGTTAAATGAAATAGTGCGGAGAGATAAACAGAGGTAAGGAGGTTACATTACAGAACCAGTAATTATCCTGTAGACCATGAGGAGGGTGTTACTTATCCATGTATGCTTGCCATTGTATGAGTAAGTATTTTGGCTTGTTGCCATCTTCTATTTTCATAAAACCAAACTCGTAGCAAAACAGATAGACACTTCCTTTTGAATTCTTCCAATAATGAGTGAAAAAATTTGGATTGAAGCCCTCATTCAGTAAAGTCTCGCACCGAACCACTGACTTTCCTGCTTTATTGTATTCTTTAAGAATACGCCTGTTTAGCTTCAACTGATCATCTATCTTTCGATAAAAAGTTGGTTCATTATTCTTATTCTGATAGTAATGATAGGTGGATTTGCAATAACTACTACAAAATTTTCTGTCGGTACGGCCTACCATTTCTGCTCCACAATTCTGACACGTTCGTTTACGATTATTCGTCATATTAACCGTTTATTATCCGTATAATACTACGGTTAAATTTTCATTCTGTTCTCAGGTGACTTTCTTTTGTCGAGATGGAACCATCAAAAAGACAGATCACGCTGAAACACTTGCTTATAGGAGGTAAGAAAATGATCGGGCTTCAATTCTATCCTGATAAGGTTATTCAAGTATTGATAGAAGGACTTCCCTCTATTGGTTGGAGTGAGGAGTATGGGATGGCTTTTTTGCCAAATAATGCAGCGAACCTAACTGCAGTTTTCACTCGCTTTAAAGGTGTTGCCTGGGTAAACGGTCATTCTTTTTTCACTAACCGCCCATTGCATAATGGAAACGTCCCATTAGATATCCAGGGATATAGGGAGAGGGAATTACCCAACGGGTACCGTGTCGTACCTGAGGCTTATTTACAGAAACTGGAACTCAGAAAATATGCATTGAATACGGCCAGAGTATATATTCAATCATTTGAAAAATTCCTCAATTATTTTAGCAATTGCGATGACCCCACGTATTTGAATGAGCAGGATATCAGAGAGTATTTGAGTCATTTAGTGACACAGAAAAAATCAACCTCCTATTTAAATCAGAGCATCAATGCAATAAAGTTTTACTACGAAGTGGTGATGGAAATGCCGAACCGGTTCTACTCAATAGAACGTCCACAAAAAGAGGAAAAGTTACCACAGGTATTGAGTAAAACAGAGATAATGGAAATGCTGAAGCATACTTCCAACTTAAAACATCGCTGTATCATTAGCTTACTGTATTCCTCCGGTTTGCGTAAAAGTGAGCTATTAAACCTTAAGGTAGAAGGTATTGACAGCGAACGAATGACGATCAGGGTACAAAATGGAAAAGGAGCCAAGGATAGAATAACCTTACTAAGTGAAAGGCTTTTGGATGACTTAAGAGCATATTATAGACGGTACAGGCCCAGGCTGTATTTGTTTGAAGGTACTTCAGGTGGAAAGTACTCTGCAACTAGTGTGTTAAAAATTGTTCAAAAGGCAGCCAGGCAGGCAAAAATTCGAAAGAAAGTCACTCCCCATATGCTTCGGCATTCTTTTGCTACGCATTTACTGGAAGCAGGAACAGATTTAAGGTATATTCAATCTCTTCTGGGACACAATTCAAGTAAAACCACGGAGATTTACACACACGTAGCCGTTAATGCATTTCGACAAATTAAAAACCCTTTAGATTTGTAATCGTACAGTTTGGCTATCATCCACTAGTGGATGATAGCCGGATGTTAATGTTCATAAAAATACTGGCGATGCTACTTTTTCTGCTTCGATTTTAAGGAAATGGATCGAGCAAAAAGGCTGATTTTCTGCATTGAGTTGTAAGATCAAGTTTTATGCGAATCGCAGAGATGAAAGTAGTCTTTCAAAAAACGTAGAGACGTTTAGTAAAACTTGTGAATGAAGTTACACGGAATTCAGCAGAAAATCAAGTGTGTCACCAGGTGCTCGTAGCTGATGTTGCCTAAAAGCCAGCTGATATACAGGTATATCGAGCCCATCTTTGTGGCAAACGAAATAGAAAAAGCTACTGGGTAGTTTCCAGTATTTTGACAGAACCCTAACACTGCTTAACTTCCATTTGGAAGGTTGTTAAACGTTGTCAGTCTTTCCGACTGTGAGTTCAACTGTCCAACCAAACGACACTAAAGTTGAAGTTACAGTCGACGTT
>JBCCXH010000044.1:0-18597 GCA_039192005.1 Bacteroidota bacterium | reverse complement strand
TTTGGAATGGTGGGAATTGAAAATTGGAGGATGGTCGTTTTTTGCTACCGTCATTGCGATCCCGTAGGTAGGTTGGTGTTCCCTCACTGCGAAATGATCCGGCCTCGCCTAAAGCCAACACCTAAAACCCAAAGCCTTAGGGGATTTTTTGATTTGGAATGGTGGGAATTGAAAATTGGAGGATGGTCGTTTTCCGCTACCGCCATTGCGATCCCGTAGGTACGGGAGAAGCAATCTCGTGATAATGAATCAGGCTCGAACGCTTGATAGGTTGTAACACTTCGAAATGGTGCTGCCTCAAGCCTCGCCCAAAGCCAAGCACCCAAAGCCGTAAGAGCCTTCGGGAGTAGGAAAAATGGAAATAGGAAGGCCGGGACGAAGTGTTTTTTCTTCCGATGCCTCCAACACGTAGTCCGAAGCCTGCGCTGACCTGACGGAAATTGGCAGGTACCAAACGGAAGATGACACGGACCAAATGGAAGGAATCACTGACTAACCGGAAAGGATCACTGACTAACCGGAAGCAGGCACTGACAACCCGGAAGGAACCACTGACAAACGGGAAGCAAACGCTGACAAGGTGGAAAGAACCACTGACTGTCCTTGTGTCCCGTCCTAAACTCAGACCTCCTGACCTGTCGTAAATTACATTGTCGCAAATTGAACTTTGCAATTTGAGGCAGCTCCGCCAATTCCCTCTTTGGAGAGGGTAGGGAGAGGTTTTAAGAAATTTGCTGTCTCAAATGGCAATGAAATAAACGATTTCACGATATGATCATTTTACGCCGAATGGTCTTTTGAAGCTTATTTGCAGGGTCGAGTCAGGTTCTCTGAAACTAAGTTGCTAGTCCTTCAAAAGGTTGTCACTCATGAACGTAGTCCTTTACGGCCTTTACACTTGCCTTTTCGTTCCGGACTCCTTGGTCCATCTTAATTAATTCAGTAATTATCAATTATTTTTCCAATAACGGTACTAATTATTTATCAAATAAATAACAATCACGTATTTTTATCAAAAACTTACTTCCCCATGCCGACTAGAAACTACAAATACTCAGACGATGAACTGATCCAATACGCAAACAACTTGCTTGGCTACCTGGAGGACGACCTGCCGGATTTTGAGGCCTTTGATGCCGATCTGGGTACACCGAAAAAAGAAGCACTTTCCACATTGGTCATCTGGGGCCTTGAGGAAGGTGGCGATGAACTAAACGTTGCCAAACTGGGAGACTTTACGCAACGCCTGCTGGAAGAGATGGCTACCGCCCGGAAGCTTTATAACCAACTCAGGTATTGGGTAGTAAAGACCTTTCCCAATCGCAAAGCCGTACAACGACAGTTTGGTATCGGACGCTTCCGTAAGGTGGCCGCTTCCCAAGCAGGATTGATCAGTTTTTTTTCCAGCTTAAAAGATTCCATAGCGGACTATCGGGTACAACTTGAGGCTGCCAAAACTCCTCCTGACCTCCTCGACCAGATCGCCCTCCAGGGGCAGGCACTCTCCAGGGCTCAACAGGATCAGGAAAAAAAGAAAGGAAGCCGTACCGTAGATACTGAAGAACGGGTAAAAAAACTTAACGAACTGTTCGATCTTACTCGTGCGTACAATGCGGCCGCAGAATTTGTCTACTTTGACCTGCCTGCCAAGCGTGACTTGTACCGTCCTCCCGCCAGTCCGGACCCTACGGATGAGGATGATGCAGAAGATTGATTCGATTGAGGGAGTTTAGATTGACTGGATTGGGGATTGGTTGGATTGGGGATTGTGTTAATGAGTTGATTTGAAGGTTAGCTGATTTGAAAATGGGTTGATGAGTTAATTTGAAAATTGAAGGGATTTAGTGATTGATTCGATTGTTTGGATTAGAGGATTTTGATTATAAATTTTTTTGATTTGGAATGGTGGGAATTGAAAATTGGAGGATGGTCGGTTTAGATTGATCCGATTTTAGATTGATCTGATTGATGGATTGAATAGTCAATTTGAAAATTAGCTGATTATTTTTCTTGATTGAGATTGGAAATAGAAGGGATGGTCGTTTTTTGCTACCGTCATTGCGATCCCGTAGGTACGGGAGAAGCAATCTCGTGATAATGAATCAGGCTCGAACACGTGTATCTTTTCAATTAAAAGTCAGGAAATTGCTTTTCCTACTTTGGGCAGGGGATTGATTCGATTCGAATATGAAATGGAAGAAGAAGGCCATTTGGTAAATGGGGGATTTTGATTTGTTTTGTTCTGTTTTTGAAGTAAATGTCGTCACGGGTGAGGGGGGTGCTTTCGATTGTTGTTATTTATTCCGTATTTTAGAGATTCTTTCAAATTAACTAATCAGATCATATGAAGAAGATTTTAAGCTTACTTGCCATTCTACCTTTTGTGTTTTTTAGCTGTGGGGATGACGACGAGCCAGAGATTAACCCCATAGTAGGAGAATGGGTTTTAGATAAAATAACAATATCCGATCCACCAGAAGGACACATTTTTGCGTCAACACCAACACCAACTAATACAATATTACTTGAGTCAAGCTATGAATTGGAGTTTTTAGCCAATATGACTTATGAAAGAACTATTAATGGTACGCGTTCTTTTGGAAGAATTGATGAAGATGGTGCGTGGGAATTAGACGGTCAGAGTCTTGATTTAGATGTGGATAATACTACCGTGCAAGATTTGCCTACACGTTTTACGGTAGATGGAGATATAACGGATCAGATGACCCTCATCACTCAGGATTTATGGTTTGCCTGGCCGCCGGAAATAGTCAATGATCCAAATAATCCCCTTGATACTGTTGATTTTAGCAATTCCGATGAAGCTAATGCTTTCTTTGGAGAATATGGAGCTATAGTAAATTTTACTTTTACTATGGAATTTGAAAAGCAATAATTGCACTCACGGAAGCACTTTTCAAAACAAATGAGGGCTACTTTTCTACTGTTTATTTTTCTTACGTCGTTATCTGCCTTTTCTCAATCCTCCATTAAAGGGAAAATCACGGACACCAATGGGGAGCCACTCATTGGTGTCACGGTTCTCAACGAAAGCACCAAAGAGGGAGGCGTGACGGATATCAACGGAGATTACGTCATCACCGGAAGTAAAGGAGACGTACTGGTCATCCAAATGCTGGGGATGACTTCTCAACGCATTACCTACGGCAGTCAGTCCGTCGTCAACGTCACCATGGAGGAAGAGGCCTTTCTGGGAGATGAGGTGGTGATCAATGGGTTTCAGGAGGTCAACCGCAAACTGTTTACCGGAGCGTCGGCCAGCCTGAAGATGGATGACATCCGTCCGCAGGGGATGGTGGACGTGAGCCGGGTACTGGAAGGTCAGGCCGCCGGGGTCAACGTAGACAACGTTTCCGGAACATTTGGTACCGCTCCCCGTATCCGCATCCGTGGCAATGCGTCCATTAATGGAAACAACCAGCCACTCTTTGTGGTGGACGGGGTCATTTTAGAAGACCTCGCCAACGTCAACACGGATGACCTGATCTCTGGAGATGCCAATACGCTGGTCAGCTCATCCATTGCCAACATCAATCCTAATGACATTGAGTCGTTTCAAATTTTGAAAGATGCTTCTGCGACCGCAATCTACGGGGCCAGGGCCGCTAATGGGGTTATTGTTATTACCACCAAGCGGGGACGAAGCGGTGAGTTACGTGTCAACTACAACGCCAACTTCTCGGTGAAACTACGTCCTACCTATAATCAGTTTGACTTGCTAAACTCGGCAGAAGAACTGTCCATCTACCGGGAGTTAGAAAGAAAGGGACTGATTGACATCGGTTCGGCCGTAACGTCCAGAAACTACGGGGCCATTGGTAAGATGTTCGAACTGATCAACAATAAAGAAATAAACTGGGGACCAGGAGGCAGCTTAAATGAAGCGTTTCTCAATCAATACGAAAATGCCAATACCGACTGGTTTGACGTATTGTTTAGAGACTTTGGACTGCAGCAGCAGCATTCGTTGAGTTTTACGACAGGCAACGAAAAGTCCAATAACTACTATTCGGTCAGTTACCTGGACGATCAGGGACAGACCATCGCAGACCGTGTGCAGCGGTTTACCGGCACGGCACGAAACACCTATTTTTTATCGGATCGGTTTACGTTCGGGTTGAAGTTAAGTGCCAGCTACCGGGACCAGAAAGCACCCGGCACCAGAGACCGCGAATTTGACCCCATCACCGGGCAGTTCAACCGGGACTTTGACATCAACCCCTACAGCTACAGCACCAACACGGCGCGGTCCATCCGCCCTTACGATGAAAACGGCGACCTGGAGTTTTTCCGAAGGAATTTTGCTCCTTTCAACATCCTTTCTGAGTTGGACAATAACTTCATCGACATCCGGGTACTGGACGTTTCAGCACAAACGGACTTTGAGTACAATCCCGTTAAAAACCTTTCCCTCAAAGGGGTCTTGCAGGTGCGCTACGCCAATACGGAACGTGAACACGTGATCACGGAAAACTCCAACCAGTCGGAAGCATTTCGAGCCAACGGCACTCAGTTCATTCAGCAAGCCAACAACCTCTTGTTTCGCGACCCGAACCAACCCGGACTGGAACCGGTCGTGGTGTTGCCGCAGGGAGGGTTTAACTATCAGGATAGAAACGACCTGCTCAATTTCTTTAGCCGGTTTAGTGCCGACTGGTCCAAAACTTTCAATGCAGATCATGAAGTAAACGTGCTGGCGGGGCAGGAGCTTCGCCTGACGAACCGGACCGAATCCACGGCCTCTGCACTGGGGATTGTGTACGAAAGTGGGGGGATCGTCGTCACGGACCCTAATATCATTGAGTTTTTTAACTTACAAAACATCGACATCAACTCCTTTGATGAAGGAAAAGACCGATTTGTTGGGTGGTTTTTGAATGGGGGATACGCGTTTAAATCCAAGTATGTGGCCAACTTTACGGTCAGGTACGATGGGTCCAACCAGTTGGGAAGAAGCCAGCAGGCCCGTTTTTTGCCGACCTGGAACGTCAGTGGCGCCTGGAACGTCTTCAATGAATCGTTTGCAGACCGGCTACCCGTCTCAGATTTAAAGCTACGAGCTACGTTTGGTGTTTCGGGCAATCTTCCTCCGGAATCCAGCGCCCTGCTCAACATTCAGTCAGACGTGACCCTTCGTCCTACGGATGTGGAGCCTCAGTTATTGATTCAAGACCTGACCAATACGGAGCTAACCTGGGAAAAACTACAAGAACTGAACGTAGGGATGGATTTTTCGCTCTTTAACCAACGCGTTACTATCAATGCAGATTACTACATCCGAAACTCATTTGACTTGATAGGCACCGTGCAAACCAGTGGCGTAGGAGGGCAGGGGCTAAAGGTTGGAAACTTTGCCGAAATGGAGATACAAGGCTTTGAGTTTACGCTCAATTCCACGAACCTGCGACGTGACAATTTTTCCTGGACCACTAATTTTAACGTAGGCTACAGCAGGGACCGGATCACCCGACTGGACTTTGGTCCTCGCTACGTCGATGCGATTGGTCAAAATGGGGCGGCGGTATTGGGCCGGCCAAGAAGGGCCCTCTTCTCTACGGATTTTGCGGGGCTTAATTCAACAGGTGTTCCCACGTTCATCAACGCAAATGGAGAGCGTGTCCTTGAGTTTGACCTTCAGGAACGAAACGACCTGGAAGAGACCCTGGTGTTTGAAGGCTCGGCAGAGCCACAAGGCTCAGGTGGGTTTACCAATACGTTTCGATACAAAGGATTTAACCTGACCGTCTTACTTTCTTACAAGTTTGGATACAAAATACGACTGAACGACGCATTCTTTGCCACCTACACGGATTTTGATGCATTACCTGGAGAGTTGGTAGACCGCTGGGCGGTACCTGGTGACGAAGCACAGACAGACATCCCGGTCATTTTGGATAATAACGTCGCGCAGGCCAACGGAAACGTAGTACAAGCCTATCAGCTTTACAACAAAAGTACGGTTCGGGTGGCCGATGGGGATTACATTCGGCTGAAAACGGTCCGTTTGGGCTATCAGATTCCTCAAAACTTCATACAACGTCTTGGCCTGACGAGTGCAAACGTCTCGGTAGAAGGTCAAAACCTTGCGTTGCTACTCTCAGACCGGGAAGTATTGAGGGGACAGGACCCGGAGTTTTTTAGTACCGGGGGCGTTTCGCTGCCTCAGCCACGGTTGATGACTTTTTCTTTAAATGTCGGATTTTGAAAATGGGTAGGATTAAAAAATACATAGGACGTAGCTGCAAACCAGTATTCGTTGGGGCCATGATCTTTGCGGTGAGTGGGTGTAGTGACTTTTTGGATGAAAACCCAGATAACCGGGTTGCGTTGGACAACCTGGAGAAAGCAGCACAACTGCTGGTCAGTGCGTACTCCGTTGCCAGTCCCAATTTCACCGACTGGATGTCAGACGATATCCCCCTACAGACCATCGGTACCAACCTGAGGTTAAACCATCAGCAGCTCTATTCGTGGGACGATGTCACGACTGGACCCACGGATCAGGATACGCCGGACTATTATTGGTTTCAAACCTATGATGCCATTGCTCATGCCAATGAAGTACTGAACATACTGGACGGCATTCCATTGAATTCAGAAGAAGATCAGGCCAGAAAGGATGCGATCCGTTCGGAGGCGTTGCTGACCCGGGCGTACGGTCATTTCATGCTGGTCAACTTTTTTGCTCAGCACGTAGGCAGGTCAGGAGCGAACAGGGGAGTGCCTTACGTGAAAGATCCGGAGACGACCTTTCTTGGTCAGTATGAGCGCTTATCAGTGACCCGGGTGTACAACGAGGTAGAGGACGATTTGCTGGAAGCACTGGACCTGGTGGACGATTCGTTTTTCAATAACTCAGGAAAGTACCATTTCAACCGGAACGCAGCGTTGGCGTTTGCTTCCCGGTTCTATTTGTTTCAGGGCGATTTTGTCCGATGCAAGCAATACAGCGATCAATTACTGGGCAACAACCCGGGCGCATTTGTTCGGGACCTGACCGGGCTGGACTTCAGGGCGGCCAGTGCGTCGATTACAGAATATCCACAATTGTATACCTCTCCGGATATCAATGCCAACCTGTTGTTGATGCGAAAGCTCTCGTTGGTGCAACGTACTGATTTTGCTTTCGGGCCGGATGTGAATTCCTACCGATCGTTGTTTGGTTCCAGTCCGTTTGGAGGCTTTACAGATACCCGGGAAGACCCTGCGTTGACGAAAGGACAAAACGGGATCTACCCGTTGAGGTATCAAAGCCTGTTCGAGCGGAGTAGTCTGAACTCTAACGTCGGCTTTCCTTACTACATACACCTGGCATTTACGGGCGAAGAAGTTTTGTTGAATCGGGCAGAGTCCAACGTCCGGCTGGGAAACATTCCCGAGGCGGTTACCGACCTGCAAGCGTTGACAGAGCGAAGGTTTACCGATGGGGCGGGCAACAAACCAACGCTAACGTTAAGCGGCATACGAGATTTTGTCAATAGCGGGGAGGAAGACCTGGACCTGTTGATTTACATCATCGAAGTGGAACGAAGAAAAGAGTTCATCATGCAGGGGATGCGATGGTTTGATATCAAGCGATTTGGTTTTACCGTTCAGCATACCTTTATCGATGGCTCCAGCGCCGTACTGTCGGCAGATGATCCAAGAAAGGCCTTTCAGATACCGCAGTCTGCGATCGACGTAGGAGGTTTAGAACCTAACCCCAGGTAACGATGTTTAGATTTAAAGAAATGATTATGAATAAGGTAGTTGTAGCTCTGGTTTTGCCGTTGGTTTTGTTCGCATGCTACCCCGAAGAGAACCTGAACGTTCCGGTAAATGATCCTGAAATAGAGATCATCACCGATCTGGATCAATACATTGAAACTAATTTTACCCAGCGCTATGGCATGGCCGTCCGGTATCGTTTTGTCGATAACTACGTAAGTCCCGGAGAGCGGGTTTCCCCTCCTTCACTGGAGTCGGTACGCCCGATGCTGGATTTTGTTCAGGAGTTCTGGATTGACCCCTACATGGAGGTTCCCAACGGACAGGCATTCTTTGAGCGCTTTGTTCCTGCTGAGATCATTTTCCTGGGAGGCCTGATTTACAACCCTGATGGAACGGTGACACTCGGACTTGCGGAAGCGGGTGCGCGGATCGTCTTTACGAATGTCAATGCCATTGATCCGGACGATGAGTCCTGGAGGACACTACAGCTACAGACCGTCTATCACGAATTTGCACATACGGTCCATCAGCAGTTTAAATTGCCCAACGCATTTGAAACCATCGCAGAGTTGGGCTATACCGGACCGGGATCCTGGTTTGTGCTTTCAGACGAAGATGCATTGGAGCGTGGGTTTGTTTCTCCGTACGCGACCAGTTCACCCAATGAAGATTTTGCCGAGACCGTGGCTTTCTTCTTATTCGATACCGATTTTGATCAGAACTTTATGATGGCAGAGGATACCTGCCAGACGTCAAATTGCCTGAATAGAAACGAAGGCCGGCTACGAATTACGGAAAAGATGTCAGCCATCAGCGACCATTATGAGCGGGTAACGGGCGTCAGCCTGGAGAACTTAAGGAACGCAGTACAAGTTAAATTACGATGAAGAACTGGATCTTTTTTGGAATCGTCACCAGCCTGATGCTAGGGTGTGGCGTCGACGATAGTGCTGAGCTGCCCCCGGTAGAAGTACGCGAACAAGAAGCCATCGACAACCTGAGAAGCTTGTTAGTGGCTCCTGAGAATGGATGGAGCATCGACTATCGACCGAACGTGAATTCCGGTTCGTTTGCCATCTTGTTGAATTTCAACGCAGATGGGACGGTCAGGGTGCAGTCGGATATAAATGCCATCAACGGGCAACTGAGGGACCAGACGATCACCTACCGGATCGATGTCGCGCAAAATGTTGAACTAATCCTGGAGACCTATACGGCCTTTCATTATTTATTTGAATTGGATCGGGCGACTTTCGGAGGCGAATTTGAGTTTCTTTTTTTAGAAGCGCAGGAAAGCAACCTGCTCTTCGAAAGTAAAAGCGACATTGGCGTGGATGTTACGCTGCTTACCTTCGTTCCTGCTACGGCCGACCAAAGTAACGGACTTTCCGCAGAAGCGTTTACACAACTTGGTTCAGGTAGGCTGAACGAGCCATTGGCCACGGATGTAGACGATTTCAGTCCCTATAACCTTTACATTGAAGCAAATGATCATACCCTTTCCACGACCATCAACCTGGATCAACGTGTGATCAGGTTTCATGGAATTGCGCAGGGACAAACCATGACCCAAATTGAGACAAACGGTGTGCGCGCATCCATAGGCCGGGAGACAAGGTTTGGCATTGCGAATAATACCATTGTTCTGGACCAGACCATTAGTGCTGGTTTGGGAGGAATAAACTATACGATCTCCGAAATTCCACTTCAAAATTTTGGAGAAACAACCGAGGTTTTTTGTGCAGGCCAAAACGAGATGCTTACCGGTTTTAATAGTGACGGTGTTACCGGGCTTGGTGACATCACCCTCACCAGTTCGTTGTTTCAAACCCACAGCACTTTTCGTCCCGGAAGCGGAGAAGTACACGCGATCAATCCCTTTTTTCTTTTTGACGAAAATGACAGCACGCTGTTGCAAGACATTGAAGGGGTTTTTCCTGATGCAGCCTTTTTTGTTTGGTACAATGAGTTTCAATTCAGCCAGGACAGTGTCTTAAACTCCATCGGGTTTGTAACTGTTGATGAGTTGAATAATTTATTGTTTTACCTAAGAGAGTTTACAGCCGTTAAAAATGGAAATCATTTTATTCTTACTTTCAACGGTGAAAACGACATCACAGATCGCAATGTAACTCCTGAGCAAATCGCCGGGCTGGAACAGTTGACCAACGAAATCTTTAGTGGGGGAGAGGTCTACCTTTTTGAGATCTCTTCTACGGATGAAATCTACGAATTTTATAATCCCTGTAATAAATACAAAGGATACGTCATCAGGCAGTAAGGAACTTGTTGCCTGATCTGGAAAGGGAATTTTTATTGGTTCCCCGCATAAAACTTTTCGACTTGGAGGTACCCCTCAAAAGTACCCCTAGCCCTGTGCCTCCTAATCGAATGCGGCTGGTTACACACCTTTTGATTTCCTGACCTACCTTCTATTAAATAACACAAAGACCATTCAAGTTGTCATTGAGGCATTTTATTCACTCACTTTTAAACCAAAGGGAATAAAATACCTGCCTACCCCAGGCAGGCCCAATGCTATTAACTTAAGCAGGTTTTCTTTCTTCCTCTCCCTACCCCTCTCGTTGGAGAGGGAAATAATAAGAGCTTAAGTTAACAACATTGCAGGTAGGCCTGTCTGTAGGTAGACCTGCCTGGCGACAGACAGGGCCACAATCTCCTCAGACTTGAATTTGAGATGCCGGATAAAATAGCTTGTTATCAAAATTTACAAATCTATTTTTCCGGCATGACGTACCGTTTTTAAATCGAAGGTAGGTTTAGTAGTAAGTCAGTCCGTTCATTGATCATAGGAGTCCTTTAGGTTGATTCATCCATCTGCCTGAGAATGTGCCTACTTGTCGACAAAGGCAGGTAACACACTGAATGTAAGCCGTTATGGAGCAGCCATCGTGGAGCAGCCATCGTGGAACAGCATCTTGAAAGAGCTACAAGCTAAAAACAACGTATTGCACTACGTCTTAATCAAGGCTTAAAGCCTCATCCAGTGCATTGACAATCTCCTGCATTTTCCTTTCCGTATACCTACCGGAGGTCGCATAAACGATTTTGCCGTCGGGGTTTAGCACAAAGAAGTACGGGACGTCTTTTCCTTCAAAATTCAGGGATTTCTTGTATTCTTTGAGCTGCCCTTTGTAAAAAAGGACGTTGGGGAGTAACCTTTTGTCAATGGTCTTTTTCATCTTTTTCATCACTCCCTGGTACGCCGGACGCTTTGCACCGGTGAACATGGGTACAAAGAAGCAATGGATGTCATAAGAGATACTAAAGACGGAGGGTTTTTCAGGTTTGTAAATAAACTGATTGTAGGCCGGTTCAAACCATGTTTTTAGGTAGTTTTCGGACTTCTTGGAGTAAGCCAGCCCAATGACACTGTGCTTGTCGGAAAGGTCTTTCGGGATGTTGACAAACTCGTTTGTTAACGATTCTGCCTCCATTGACGGAAACGGGTCTCCTACCTGAGCGTAGCCATAAGAGAGGAAAAGTATCAGGAGCGTAGTGAGTAAATATCTCATGCGTTGTTGGGATTAATCTTTTGCTTAAACTTACTTGCTTTAACGCGTTTCTCCCTTCTTTCTTATCCAAAAAATGAAGTCAATCGCATCCATAGGTTCTTCAATTTATTTCATTTTGAAATTTACTCCTGTTCGATCGCATCGATCACCTGACGGGTCCATTGGTTGAAGTCGAAATCGGACTGCGTATAGGTCTCTCCCAAACGAACGATGACCAGGTCTTTGGAAGGAATGACGGTGATGCGTTGCCCGTGAAATCCATTGGCGTAAAACGCGTCATCAGGCACGTCTCCCATTTGTCCATCTGCGTTGAGCCAAAGGTGGCCACCGTAGCTGTTTTCAGAATCAGCAACAGGAGTAGTCATAAACTTTACCCACGAAGGGTTGAGCAGGGTATCACCGGCAAATGCTCCTTCATTTAAAAGCAACACACCAAATTTCGCCCAGTCCCTGGCAGTGGCCCACGAGTAGGAAGATCCGATGAAATAGCCCGCTGCATCCGTCTCTATGATCATGGATGACATGCCCAGCCGGGCAAATAAGGAGTCATAAGGAAATCTTTGGTAGGCACGTTGGTCGGGGAAGTAACCAGCAAGTGCATAGGAGAGGATGTTCGATGTCCCGGAACTGTAATACCATTTTTGTCCCGGAGCACCCACAAGCTCCGTCTGGCTTGCTGTCAACCCCAGGTTGGCGGATTCGTACAACATTTTCGTTACACTGGATCGGTCATTGTAGTTTTCCTCCCATTCCATTCCGCTGGACATGTTCAATAAATGCCTGATGCGCAATTTTTCTTTATCCGTACCTTCCCAATGGGTGACATTCAGTGGATCGTCCAACGAAAGGCGGTTGTTTTTTTCCAAAAGGCCGTAAAGAGCAGCGGTCACGGTTTTGGTCATGCTCCACCCAAGGAGTCGGCTTTCTTTGGTAAAGCCTGGAGCATACTTTTCACCGACCAACTGTCCTTTATAAACGATGGCCACCGCGCGAGTGATCAAGGTTGGCTGTTCGGGGTCTTTTTCTGTAAATGCCCACGTTAAAGCCGCATCCAGTGCTTTTTTCTGACGGTCATTGAGGGCTGCTACCGTATCTACATAGTCAAACCAGTTTTTAAGCGTATCCGGGATCTCTACTTTCCTCTCCATGCTCTCATCATTTGGCTTGCCTTCATTAAAAAATGCACAACCCAGTCCTCCTCTGTAATATGCAGTTTTAGGTTTGAACCCCCAGAAATTTGCGGTTACGCTCTTTGTATCGTAGTCTACTATTTTTGATCCCATGGATACCGGGAAAAACCCGATGTCTTCCGCAATGGCCTTTTCTTCAGGGATGCCTGCTACGAAGACACAAGAACACAAGGTTTTAGCAGCATGCCCATTGAGGATAGGCAATCTGGGATACAAATAGAACCGAAAGGCTGCACTCAACAGAAGGATCAGTAAGAAAAACAGAACGAGGATTTTTTTCATAAGTTCGGGTTAATGTCGTCTGAACTTAAATTACTAAAAATCAGGTAGGTTTCAGTAAGGTGTGATGCCGAATTTCTCAACAAGTGACTGATAAACCAAATGGATGGGTAGTCCTACGACGTTATAAAAGGATCCATTGATCCACTCGATGGCCACCAACCCAAACCACTCCTGAATGCCATAGGCTCCTGCTTTATCAAACGGTTGGTACCGACCTATGTAGTAATCGATTTCCTCGTGGGTTAATGCTTTCGTTTTTACTTCTGTAATCGAATGAAAAACGTCCGTTTTGATAGCGTTACTGATGCAAACACCCGTAACAACCTGGTGGATGTTACCAGAAATACGCTCCAACATCTCTTTGGCCTGTTCCCGATCTTTTGGTTTGCCCAGAATGTGTTCATTCTGAATGACGACGGTATCGGCCGTCAAGATCGTATGGCCAGCAAACGACTGAAGATAGGCCCGGCTCTTTTCTTTTGCCAGGTACGCTGCTACCTCTAGCGGGTTCATGGTCTCAGAGAAAGACTCGTCTACATCCATTTTTTTTACTTCAAAATCAAAACCCGCCTCTTGGAGTAACGCCTGGCGTCTTGGAGATTGGGAGCCGAGAATTAATCCGAAATCAGTTGAACGCTTCATCAAAAAATGAATGGAATTCGTCTTCCTTTATGGACCCAAATAGAAACCCACAAATCACCTTCGGGTAGAAGTACGTGGATTTTTGCGGCAAGGTGTACCCGCTGTAGCAAACTTGTTTAACCGTTTCAATGGAGACCTCTTTCGTGATAATGGCACAGTGCGCTTTTTCGGAAGTCACTTCATTTAAGCATTTGGCAAAGTTTCTTTCAAACTTCAGGTTTTTACTGCCTCTCTGGTCCTTACCGTGAATCCCCAGGCATTTTTCAAAAATGAAATAGTGCATCACCGTTAAGTCCAGTTCTTTAATGGCCTGTGGAAAGTTCCATTCAATGGTTTCTATGATCTCTGGTTTCAAACGTATTTTAAACGAACGGTCCTTTAGCAACAACCCAAAAGCCCATTTCTTGCCAAGGATCACTTCATTCACGTCAAAGGCTTCTTCGATGGGCTTAATGAAAAAGTAAGGTGCCAACTTTTCAAGGAATTGCGCTTCATCAAAGTTTTCCAGGTTTTTAACGATACGATGAGTGGGAAGGATTCTAAGGTCATCGGACTCGGTATTGGTAAAATACATCATGTGGTAGTTGTATCCTTCCGCTCCAGTATGCCCGGGGTTTTGTTGCGCTCGCTGCTTCTGGTAAAGAAGTGACCCTTCGTACCGATGATGCCCGTCTGCCAGGATGATTTGCTTTCCTTTCAAAATATCGATGATCCGTTGAATGACCTGATAATCGTGAATGACGCCCAGTACGTCTCGCACGCCCTGATAGTCTTCCGTTTCATAAAGCGGGGAGTGCATCGCCTGGTCCAGATAAGTGGTGATTTCATCGGATTCGTCCGTGTAAAGGCCATGCGTAGGGCTTACGTTCAGTTGCGTTTTATCCAGTATCGAAATCCGGTCGTCCACCGAAAAAGGGATGGTGTTTTCATGTCTCAATAAAACCCCTTCGTCCCAATCAGAGATCTTCAGGTTGGCAATGAAGCCCTTACGACAGTACTCTTTTTCACTTCCCGGTAAGTTGAAGTACTGATAGTATACATAGATCGCCGGAACGTCATCTTGTTCGATGACTCCGCGTTTTTTCCATTCTATCAGTGCCCTGGACGCCTTAATCGTCACATCCGCTCCTTTAGGGACAGAGAGGTGGATGCTGTTATGAGGTTCTTTATAAAGCTTTTCGCGCTGGCTTTCGGAAACAACATCAAAAAGTGGTGAAACCAACTCATCAATTCTGGGAAGGTATTCAGGGCTGTATCTCCAAGCCCTCAGGGGTTTAATTTCTGCCATTAATTCTTAAGTCTGGCTTTCCAGTTACTGGTTTTTGAATGGTTTGGTTGATCAACGGGCGGTGTTTGCTCGTTCATGAACTCATAGGCCGCTACGGCCAGGACCTGGGCGAGTTCCTCAGAAATCTCTTTTTTGAGTTTGTCTGGTGTAAAATGTTGTTCGACAAACTTGGTGGTAAACGTTCCATTTCGAAATTCCGGGTGGTCCAGAACGTAATCACAAAAAGGTAAGGTCGTCTTTACACCGGCGATGTCGTATTCTTCAATGGCACGCTTCATCCGTTCGATGGCCTCCGTGCGGTCTTTACCGTGAGAGATCAGTTTGGCAATCATGGGATCATAATAAATAGAAACTTCCAACCCTTCTTCGTACCCGTCATCTACACGTATGCCTGCGCCCTGAGGACGTTTGTAGGTGCTGAGCACTCCCGTGTCTGGTAAAAAGTTGTTTTCGGGGTCTTCTGCGTAAATCCGCACTTCCATGCTGTGTCCATGAATGTCCAGGTCTTCCTGTTTGAAAGGAAGCGCACTCCCTTCGGCTATCTTAATCTGTTCTTTTACCAGATCAATACCGGTTATCAACTCGGTGACCGGATGCTCTACCTGAAGTCGGGTGTTCATTTCAAGGAAGTAGAAATCCAGGTTTTCATCTGCGATGAACTCTACCGTTCCTGCACCGTAGTATTTGCAGGATTTGGCCACGTTTACCGCAGCTTCCCCAATTTGCTTTCTTCTTTCAGGAGTGAGCAATGCAGAGGGTGCCTCTTCGATCACCTTTTGGTGACGCCTTTGGATGCTACATTCACGTTCAAAGAGGTGGACGATGTTTCCATGCTGATCTCCTAAAATCTGAACCTCTATGTGTTTGGGAGATCCGATAAATTTTTCCACAAAAACCTCATCGTTGCCAAATGAGTTTTTTGCTTCACTCATGGCACGTTCCATCTGCTCTTCAAAATCACCGGCATCGTGAACGATTCTCATCCCTTTTCCACCACCACCGGCACTTGCTTTGATCATCACCGGATAGCCGATTTCATTGGCCACTTTTTTCGCAATATCAACGTCATTAATCGGTTCATCCATTCCCGGTACAAGGGGGACGCCAAACTTTTTGACGGTTTGTTTCGATGTTAATTTATCTCCCATCACCCGGATGGCTTCTGGCGAAGGGCCGATAAATTGGATGCCTTCCTTTTTTACCCGCTCTGCAAATGATGCATTTTCTGACAGGAACCCATATCCCGGGTGGATGGCATCTGCTCCGGTCTGTTTACATGCTTCGATGATCTTATCCTGAACGAGGTACGACTGAGAGGCCGGGGCAGGCCCGATACAAATGGATTCGTCCGCATACGAGGCATGAGGGAGTAAGGTGTCTGCTTCACTGTAAACCGCCACAGTTGCTATTCCCATTTCTTTTGCAGAACGCATCACGCGTATGGCAATTTCCCCTCTATTTGCTACTACTATTTTGTTTATCGACATGATAGAAATTATTACTGCAAGTTTATCAAATCCCAAATTATTCTTAATCAACCGAATCCTGCTAAATTTACATCTTGTTTAGATTTAAAAGAATTTAATTGATACATGGATTTATTCGATAAGTTATTAAGCGACAAGGGACATTTAGGTCAATATTCGTACCTTGATAAGGATGTAAATTATTATTTCTTTCCAAAGCTTGAAGGCGAGATACAGCCTAGAATGAAGTTTCAGGGCAAAGAAGTGTTGACCTGGAGTTTAAATAACTACCTGGGATTAGCTAATCATCCGGAAATCAGAAAAGCAGATAGTGAAGCCACGGAACAGTGGGGCCTTGGGTACCCGATGGGAGCCAGAATGATGACTGGAAATTCGGACCACCATGATCAGTTAGAGCAGGAACTGGCAGATTTTGTTAGCAAACCATCCGGGATGCTCCTAAACTACGGGTATCAGGGAGTGATGTCCGTTATTGATGCATTGATCGACCGGAAAGATGTTGTGGTTTACGATGCTGAGTGTCACGCGTGCATCATTGATGCATTAAGAATGCATTTAGGAAAACGATACGTATTTCCTCACAATGATATTGACGGATGTGAAAAACAATTGCAACGTGCGGAAAAACTGGCCAATGAGCAGGGCGGTGGCGTACTGGTCATTACGGAAGGTGTCTTCGGGATGAGCGGTAACACTGGAAAACTGGACGAAATAGCTGCTTTAAAGAAAAAATATAACTTCCGACTATTCATTGACGATGCGCACGGTTTCGGCACCATGGGGGAGACAGGAGCAGGTACAGGTGAGCACTACGGTGTACAGGATGAGATAGACATTTATTTTTCAACATTTGCCAAGTCCATGGCCAGCATTGGAGCCTTCATTGCAGGACCTAAAGAGATCATTGACCATCTACGATATAAAGTGAGGTCTCAGATCTACGCGAAGTCCCTTCCGATGCCATTGGTTGTTGGAGGGCTAAAAAGACTGGACATGTTGCGTTCCAGGCCGGAGCTTAAAGAAAAGCTATGGACGGTCGTCAACGCGATTCAGAACGGGTTTAGAGAAAGAGGGTTCAATATTGGTACGACCAATTCACCAGTGACGCCAGTCGTCCTAAATGGAGAAGTGATCGAGGCTTGCAACATGGTGGTAGACCTACGCGAAAACTATGGCATCTTCTGCTCCATGATCATTTACCCAGTCATACCAAAAGGCATGGTTATATTAAGAATCATACCTACCGCAATGCACTCCTTAGAGGACGTGGAAATGACATTAAATGCGTTTGATGAGATAAAAACGAAGCTTGACCAGGGCGTGTATAGAGAGGCAGGAGTTGAAGGTGCGCTACTCAGTAAATCTTGAATTATTACCTTAATTTGAACTTGTTATTAAGTTATTTGGGCTATATTGCTGCCTCTTTTAAAATTTATCTATAAACCTAAATTACCTTACACAATGAAAAGATTTGAACAACTTCGGGATATGATTAATGATCTGGAAGGGGATTTTGAAAAATTTTATGATAAAGGAAACAATGCTGCTGGAACTCGCGTGAGAAAGGGAATGCAAGACCTCAAAAATCTAGCTCAGGAAATTAGAACCGAAGTTCAGGATATCAAAAACAAAGGGTAACGTTTGAATCAATAGAATTTCCATAAAATATAGCCCCGAAATTTTTTTTCGGGGTTTTTTTATGCGCAACATTCTTCGTTGTTTTTACTCTCTTCCATAGCTATATATCAGGGAAGTGAAAATTTCATCTCTGATTGTATTCCATGAATTGAATTAAATCTGAGCTGAACACGTGAACTTAAAAGGTCTTAGTTCGAACCCAGTAGTCGCTAATTGGACTGACATCAATGTTTTTGATGTGGATATGGAGAAAAGCCGGATGATTTCTAAAACGGGCTGGATTGGGCTCGTTTTTTTGATTGGTATTGTTAGAACCTATCTGTATTCGGTTACATGATCAGTGCGGAGTATCCATTAAGTTTAAAAGACAATTAGGCTTCAAGACTCGGAAGTAATCAAATGCCTTCCCGATTATGGACTTAAAATGGAATAAGGAAATACAAGAAAATAGCTGGATACGGATTTTATTGCTGTGATGATCGGCCTTTCAAAAGACATGATTGACCGAATAAAGATCAAGAATGAAGAATAAATCGTTATTTTGTAATGAAATAAAGTGCTTAGCTACCTCATGAGAATAGTTGAAAAAAGAGATTACATCCATAGTCACCTGCATGAAGTTGATGAAAAGATACTTAATGAAATATATCAAGTGATGGCCTCAAAGCTTCAAAATCAAGCTGATATCGTAGCTTATGAAGCCAATGGAACCCCTATTACAAAATTAATTGCAATTGCTTACATGACTCTTGCTGAACGAAAAGTTATGGCGGCTATTCAAAGGCGTAAAGGTCCAAATGTAG
>JBCCXH010000043.1:0-18728 GCA_039192005.1 Bacteroidota bacterium | reverse complement strand
GAATATTTTGACTTTTCATGAGATTCAGGACCAACTTATTAGTGCTCTTGAACGTTTGGATAATGTTGTAGATGGAAATTAATCATGCATAAGAAATTTGTTGTTTTCGCTTTAATAAGCATTTTATTGATTGGAGTAGCTGCTATTCCCCCAAATGACCGGTACTTCGAAATACTTAAAAACCTGGACATTTTTGCTACCCTCTTTAAAGAAGTAAATACTCACTATGTCGATGAGGTCAACCCCAATACCCTGATCAAACAAGGGATTGATGAAATGTTGGAATCGCTCGATCCCTATACGAACTACATCGCAGCAGATGACATAGAAACCTACCGTATGCTGACAACAGGCGAGTATTCTGGCATCGGGGCTGTTATTGAAAAGAAAAACGGAATCAATACCGTCGTGATTCCATACGAAGGATTTGCCGCCCATGAGGCAGGGCTAAAAGCCGGAGATGAGATTCATAAAATTGGCGGAGTAGTATTAGAAGGAAAAAGCTCAGAAGAGATCAATTACTTACTAAAAGGTCAGTCAAAGTCAGACATCACGTTGACAATCAAACGGTATGGAAAAGAGGAAATGTTTGATGTCGTACTTAAGCGTGAAAAAATTGCCGTAGAAAGCGTTCCTTACTCAGGAATGGTGACGGACGACATTGGATACGTAAGACTAACCAACTTTACCCAAAACGTGGGTAGGCAGGTAGGAGTGAAAACACTAGACCTCATCGAAGAAGGAGCAAAAGGAATCATATTGGACCTTAGGGGAAATCCTGGTGGGTTACTCCACGAAGCGGTAAACGTATCCAATGTTTTTATTGAAAAAGGAAAGAAGATTGTGGTCCAAAAAGGAAAAGTCAGGGCTAATGATTGGACCTACCATACACTCAATGACCCTGTAGACGTAAACATCCCATTGGCTATTTTGACTGACAATGGAAGCGCTTCTGCTTCCGAAATCGTGTCAGGCGTGGTACAAGACTACGACAGGGGCATATTGATAGGAAGGAAGACTTTTGGGAAAGGACTCGTTCAGGTAGAACGCCCCCTTTCATACGATGCAGTCGTCAAAATCACTACTGCTAAGTACTACACACCAACTGGCCGATGCATTCAGGCCATTGATTATAGCAACCGAAACCCGGATGGGAGCGTAGGTAAGATCCCCGATTCGCTAAAGACCGAATTTCAGACAGCTAACGGACGAATCGTTTACGATGGAGGAGGGATCGACCCGGACATCAAAGTAGAAACCTTTGATTTTGCCCCCATTACCTACTCGCTGATTAAAAACGACCACATCTTTTACTACGCAACAGAGTATTACTACAAGAACCCTGCAAGAGAAACCGAAGACCCCAGAAAGCTGCGGCTCTCCGATGCAGAATACAACCAATTTGTTAAATGGCTGGATGGAAAAGACTTTGACTACACGACACAAGTGGAAAAAGGCATTAAGAAGTTAATCGAGACGGCACAAGAAGAAAAAAAGTATGAACTGCTGAAGTCGCAATTGGAAGCGCTGAATAAAGCCGGAAAACATAACAAAGACAAGGACCTTGTTACCTTCAAGAAAGAAATTCAGATGCTCCTGGAACAAGAGATAGCCAGTCGTTACTTCCTGCAATCAGGTTTAGTGGAGTCTACGTTTGATAAAGATCCCGATGTACTGGAAGCAGTAAGCGTCCTTAAATACGAAGAAAGGTATGCTAAGCTATTGAATCGAAAATAAGTCTTGGCTTTTATACTCAGCATTGAAACGTCCACCACCAGGTGTTCGGTGGCCTTGCATGAAAACGGTGAACTACGTTCAAGTCAGGCCCATCAGGTGGAAAAGTCGCATTCGTCACTTCTACCATCCATCGTAGAAGAAATATTGAAGGAAGCCGGTAGGTCGTATCAGGACCTGGATGCAGTGGCCGTCTCTTCAGGTCCGGGTTCCTATACAGGTCTGCGGATAGGCGTTACGACAGCAAAGGGTTTTTGCTATTCCCTATCCATTCCACTCATCTCCGTAGATACACTTGACAGCATGTTGCAGGCAGTGAAGGGAAAGTTTAAAGGGAATCATTTTTTGTGTCCGATGTTGGATGCAAGGCGCATGGAAGTTTACACAAAAATGATAAATCAGGAGATGGCAGAAGTTTGGGCATTGCAAGCCAAAATCCTGGACGAAGATTCATTAGCGGCATTCAATAAAGAGACCGTCTATGTATTTGGTAATGGCATGCCCAAGTTCAAAGAAATAGTAGCTCAGGAAAACGTGGTCTTCATCGAAGACATTTATCCGGATGCATCAAATATGGGAATGCTTGCTTATGATAAATTCCAGGCTGCTAAATTTGAAGATACTGCTTACTTTGAGCCGAACTATTTAAAAGAGTGGAGAACTACAACTCCCAAGAAACAGTTAATATAAGTCATGGAAGAGATAGTTAATCGAGTAGCAAAAAGCCCGCTGATCTCCATCGATCTGGCAATGTACCTACACAGAGGCCCCATCGAAGTCTTTGATATGAAAGATGTTCTTTTTGAAGGATTAATACTTAAAGAGAAAGACTTTAGAGGATTTATAGAAGAGAATGACTGGTCCATTTACAAAGGGAAGAACGTGGCGCTGATCTGTTCAGCAGATGCAATCGTACCTATCTGGGCATACATGCTGTTGGTTACCGTTATTAAAGATCATGCCAACGTCGTTGTCTTTGGAAATAAAGAAGAGGTTGAAAAAGAGCTGATCAATCAGGCCATTAGCGCTTGTATTGACGAAAATGAACTCACAGATAAGAAAGTAGTCATAAAAGGATGCGGTGACGTCCAAAATAAAGAGTATGCATATGCTCAAATTACTAATAGACTTGTTGAAAAAGTTTCACGATTAATGTACGGCGAACCATGTAGTACCGTCCCTATCTTTAAGCGAAAGAAATTTAGAGACTAGTGTCAAGTCAACGTTTAAATGACGGGTAAGGCGGTCGCAGGTTTTGAGCCGACGTGGCGCGGTTAGACTTAGGCTTGACTTGACACTAAATAAACGTTCGCATGGTAGATATAGAACTCCTGAGGTTCCCTACGGGAAAATACGCGCCTCCTTCCGAAATAACAGAAAACGAGTTAAAGGAATGGATTTCCATCATCAAAGAATTACCCGAAAAACTTGAGGAAGAGGTTGCTAACCTGTCTGTCGAAGCATTAAACTGGATTTACAGGCCGGAAGGTTGGAACATAAAACAAGTGGTACACCACCTGGCAGATAGCCACATGAATAGCATCATTCGATTTAAGCTGGCCATGACAGAGGACAACCCAACCGTTCGACCGTATTTGCAGGATAAATGGGCCGCGTTGCCAGACGCTACTAACATAGAAATTGCGTCTTCATTAAACATCCTGAAAGGAGTGCATTCCCGAATGGTGATACTTTTTGAAAGTATGTCTGCACCGGATTGGAAAAGACCCCTTCATCATCCTGAATATGAAACGCCACTAGCATTAGGTTGGATGTTAGGCATGTATGCGTGGCATAGTAACCATCATCTTGCCCATGTCAGACAAGCCATTAAACACCAGGGGCATTTTTGAAGTGTAGCTTCAGACCTCCTGACCTTAAGTAAACAAAATTGTCGCAAATTGAACTTTGCCATTTGAGTCTCCGCTAATTCCCCCTTTGGAGCCCCAGTGGAACTGCCGCAGGTAGAGGACCGCCCTGGCCCAATGCTATTAACTTAAGCTCTTATGTTTCCCTCTCTTTGAGAGGGGTAGGGAGAGGAATAAAGTAAAAACCTGCTTAAGTTAATAGCATTATGGCTGGGCCACGCAGGCTAAGGGTAGGTTTTATGAAATTTGCTGTTTCAAATGTCAATGAAATAAATGGTTTTGCGACATATTTATCTTATGCCGAATGACCTTTTGAAGCTTATTTGTAGGACGAGTCAGGACGTCTGAGATTGTTGCTATAGTCCGATACACGTATTGGTTCATTTACAAAAAACCATACAGACGAGCTTGTTTTGAGCTGGGATCAGAAATTAATCTGTCTTTTATTCAGAGGACAACCCGCTTAATTCATGAGGAAAATGCTCAATCTGGCATAAGCCTGCCTGCCTGCCGCAGGCAGGTAATCGGTCCCGAAGCTTCGGGATAATTTATAGTGTCTTAAAGGTCGATTGTATCGATTTTTGATTCCGCTCCACGTCGGCCCATTCCATGGCGGCCACGTTCCACTACGGCAAATTTGGGCCGACGTGGAGCGGAATGACTTTTCATTATATTCAGAAATCAATTACCAGCTCCACTGCGGCTCATATTCATCGAGTTACCTGCCTTTGCCGGCAGGCATATTCTCAGGAAGGCCTGCCCCAATGAATAACACCCGAATTTTTCGGGGTAAATCAATAAAAAAGCCCCAAAAAGGGGCTCTCTGTTTTAGGTTAGTTAGGAAGAATTACTCTTTTTTCTTGCCGGCGTTCTTTTTTCCAGACGTCCCGGCAATTGATTCTCTCATTTCCGTATCGGCCTGGATATTTTGAAACTTATAATAGTCCATTACGCCCAGGTTTCCGTTCCTGAATGCGTCAGCCAATGCTTTTGGCACTTCTGCCTCTGCAAGGATCACTTTTGCTTTCGCTTCCTGCGCTTTTGCAACCATTTCCTGCTCCTCCGCTACTGCCATGGCTCTTCGCTCTTCCGCTTTTGCCTCAGCAACTTTCAAGTCAGCAGAAGCCTGATCAGTTTGAAGCTTCGCTCCAATGTTTGCTCCCACGTCTACGTCTGCAATATCAATAGAAAGGATTTCAAAGGCTGTTCCTGCATCCAATCCTCTTTGTAAGACAAGTTTAGAAATTTTATCTGGATTTTCAAGTACCTCTTTGTGCGTAGCAGCAGAACCAACAGAGGTAACAATCCCTTCACCGACCCGGGCAAGAATGGTTTCCTCTCCGGCACCACCGACCAACTGCTGTATGTTTGCACGGATGGTTACCCTTGCTTTTGCAACCAACTGGATACCGTCTGCGGCAACAGCAGCAACGGATGGCGTATTGATTACTTTAGGATTTACTGAGATTTGCACCGCCTCAAAAACATCGCGTCCGGCCAGATCAATTGCAGTAGCTTGCTTAAAAGTAAGGTTGATGTTTGCCTTATCTGCGGAAATTAACGCTTTGATCACAAGAGGGACGTTTCCACCTGCCAGGTAGTGGGTTTCAAGTTCCTGGGTCTTAAGTGGCCTTCTGGAGCTTCCGTTCTCTTCAAGGATGGTCAGTCCCGCTTTAGTGGCGGTGATCAATGAGTTGACAACAATAGACGGCGGCACCTTCCGAATGCGCATGAAAACAAGTTCTAATAAGCCAACTCTCACTCCTGAGAAGATGGCAGTGATCCACAGGTTAACCGGGACAAAATATAGAAAGGTAAAAAAGAGGATAATTCCTCCGACGACAAGTAAAATTGGGAATATAGTTCCACCCATTCTTTTAGTGATTTACAGGTTGTACAAAAATTTTTTTTGACTCAATCCTTATGATCTCAATATCAACATTTTCATCGATATAGCCACCATTTGATCGTACTTCTATTTCTTGATCTTTAAATAAAGCCTTACCTACTGGTTTTAGAGATGAAATTGACTGCCCCTTTTCGCCTATGATTAAATCTATCTTAAAGTCTTCATTAAACGTTCCTTTCATGGTGTTTTTGAGTGAAAAACGCTCCCATGATTTTCCTTTGAAGGCGATAATGAGCGCAATAACGTTAACAATCAGACTGCCCAGTAAGATCCAACTGCCGGTAGCAGTGCCAAAGTAGTCGTAACCAAGATAAACAGCATATCCACCAAAAATGAATCCCAGGACGCCCACAATGGTAGTGCCCGGAACAAAGATGACCTCAGCGACAATTAAAAAGGTTCCGAAAATGATAAATCCGATAACTGTTAACCATTCCACAGATAAAATCTTTAATAAGCTTTAGCGAAAAGCACCTTGCCCTTTGACGGCTTTCCCGTAAATATACACGTTCCTTCCTCTTTTTTCTGGTCAAGGGGAATGCATCGAATGGTCGCTTTGGTTTCTTCTTTGATTCGTTCCTCCGTTTCGTCGGTGCCATCCCAGTGAGCATACACAAAACCTTCTTCTACCTTTTCCTTGAATTCATCCCATGAGCTTACTTCAAACGTATTTTCACCCCGGAACGACCTCGCTTTTTCAAAAATGCTGGTCTGCATCTCGTCAAGAAGGTGCTCGATATGAGCTACTGCATTTTCCAGAGGATGAAACGATTTTTCTTTCGTATCTCTTCTCGCGATTTCGACGGTTCCTTTTTCGAGATCTTTAGGGCCAATAGCGATCCGTGCCGGGACACCCTTCAACTCGTACTCGGCAAACTTCCAACCCGGTTTGTGCGTGTCCCGATCATCAAACTTCACAGAAATACCCTTGGTTTTCAGCTCGGAGAAGAGCTGATTTGCTACCTGTGAAATTTTAGTTAACTCTTCTTCTGTTTTGTAGATGGGGACGATCACCACTTGTATAGGAGCCAGCTGTGGAGGAAGTACCAGCCCATCGTCATCAGAATGAGCCATAATTAAGGCACCCATTAATCGTGTGCTTACTCCCCACGAAGTACCCCATACCAGTTCTACCTTTCCTTCTTTGGTAGTGAATTTTACGTCGAAAGCTTTAGCAAAATTTTGCCCTAAAAAGTGGGAAGTGCCAGCCTGAAGCGCCTTTCCATCTTGCATCATGGCCTCAATACAATAAGTGTCAACAGCCCCGGCGAAGCGCTCGCTGGGAGTTTTCACCCCTTTTACAACAGGGACCGCCATGAATTTCTCTACAAAATCGGCATAGACATCAAGCATCTGTTGGGTCTCCTTGATCGCTTCTTGCTCAGTAGCATGCGCAGTATGCCCTTCTTGCCATAGAAACTCGGCAGTTCGTAAAAACAATCGCGTACGCATCTCCCAGCGTACGACATTTGCCCACTGGTTCAGTAACAAGGGCAGGTCACGGTAAGATTGAATCCAGTTTTTATAAGAATCCCATATGACAGTTTCAGAAGTAGGCCGAACGATGAGTTCTTCTTCAAGTTTCGCCTCAGGATCAACAACCACTCCTTTTCCTTCCTCATCGGTTTTTAACCGGTAATGGGTAACTACTGCACACTCTTTAGCGAAACCTTCGACGTGATCTGCTTCTCTGCTGAGGTAGGATTTCGGAATGAATAATGGAAAATAAGCATTGGAGTGGCCCGTATCTTTAAACATCTGATCCAATGTTTGTTGCATCTTTTCCCAGATCGCAAAACCGTACGGTTTGATAACCATACAACCCCTGACAGGGGAATTTTCTGCTAAACCGGCTTTTTTGATGAGTTCGTTATACCAAAGAGAATAGTCTTCAGAACGTGGAGGAATAGCTTTAGCCATTTATTTTGAATAAGTTTGGTATAGTGTTTGCTAAATTTTGTTAAAACAAAGAGACGGCAAATATAGGTGCGTGATTGCAACTCTTTGTTGTTAAGATTAGTTTAATACTTAAAATCCTGATGCTATGAAAAATACTGTTGGCCTTTTTTTGACGAGTGTATTCATGATTCTTTCTTTAACGAGTCAGGCTCAGGAATACGACGACCTATACTACACCCCAAAAGACCGTAACAAGGTTCAGGTATCAGACTGGGAAGAAACCTTCGAAGAAGAAACAGAAGTTTCGAGATCAGAAAATACCTCTTTTTTAGGACGTCAAATAGAAGAATACACCAACCCCACCTATTCGGTACCGGATCGTTCAATATCAGAATCGGAGAACTCGACTAATGGTGTAAGTGAAGCAGCTATCAATAGGTACAAGCGATCAAATATTGATCAGGGTGAAAGAGAAGAGGAAATCACAGAAAATTTAAATTATTCCACTCCTCAGGATACCTATCAAAATGATGATAGGAATGTAACTATCAACAATTATTATTCAGACCCACGATTTGGAAATCCTCCAGGTCCAAGGTGGGGCTTCAATTCGTTTTGGGGTCCAAGAGGCAATGGATTTGCAATCTCGTATGGAAGAGGTGCTTTTGGAAACCCATGGTACGATCCATTTTACAACAACTTTTGGAACGATCCGTGGTACGGATGGGGAGGCGGCTTCAACTCATGGGGTTGGAGAAATAGCTTCTACGACCCATTCTGGTGTCCTCCTGCTGGTTTTGTTGGTCGTGGTTTTGGACCAAGATTCAACAATGCACCCATTATCGTAACCACTGGAGAAGCAAGAGTCCGGTCATCCGTTCGCGGATCACGTGCCACAAGAGGAGGGGCGGTCTCTTCCTCAGGGCGTGAGAGAACAGCACGAAACGCAGCTACCTCAGTAAACGAGACGAGAGACTATAACAGAAAACAAGCGGAGTATTTGCGACGGTCGTCAAGAAACGCGAGAATTTCGGGGACCAGCAATGTTCCCTCAGGAAGAAGTACTGCCACACCCACTCGTACCAGATCATCTTCGGCAGTCAGAAATAATTCATCCAGGTCAGGTAGTAACAGGTCAAATTCATCTGATTATGGAAATTATTCCGTTCCATCAAACAGCCGTAGTACAACTACCGCGCCTACCAGAAGAAGGTCCAGCTCCTCTGGCTCTTACCGTTCCAGTGGATCATCTTCCAGAAGTAGTGGCAGTTCATATCGTTCCTCCGGTTCTTCCAGAAGCAGAAGCGTGAGCACGCCATCCAGAAGTGGTTCTTCCAGTAGATCGAGTTCAGGCAGATCATCATCCAGCCGTTCAGGGAGAGGAAATTAAAATAAACTCAATTGCTAAATAAAATGAAAAAGATAGTTCTGGGTTTAGCATTATCTACTGGTATAGGTATGTCCAACGCACAGCCCGCGTTAGGTTATTATCAGGACGCTTTGTTGTTCAGCCAGACGAGTACTTCTTTTGGAAGTACGGCAAGAATACAATCCATTGGAGGTGCACAAACGTCATTGGGTGGAGACCTAAGCTCCATCTCATCCAATCCGGCAGGCTTGGGCTTTTTTAATCGTAGCGTTTTTTCTTCTTCCATGGCATTGGATGTTATTGCCGCTGATACAGAGTATTTTGGAGAAAGTGAGAGCAGATCTAAAACCAACTTCAACCTCCCCAATCTTGGAGTCTTTTTTAACTTTCCTAAAAGCTAATACACCAACGACCGGTTTAAAGGCGGATCCCTTGGCATATCTTTAAGTAGGAGCAGGTCCTTTCATTTAAATCGATCATACCGTGGGGCAAATGACTTTAATTCGGTCGTTGATGCGTTTATTGAGGCTGCCGGACAGACCCCGCCAGATGAATTAGCTGGGTTTGAGTTAGCATCATTTGACCAATACCTGATGGATCCTGCCTTTGACGGAAATGGCGACTTTATTGGATACGATCTTGGAACCGGAAGCTTTCCTATCCAGTCTGAGACCACTGAAGAACGAGGTTCTCAGTACCAACTTAATATAGCGTGGGGAGGAAACTACAACGATCGTTTGTATTTCGGAGGAGGCATGGGTGTGCAGGTTTTGAATTACAGTAGGGAGCGTGACTACCTGGAGAATGAGTTCGTATTTTTCAATGACGATGGTGATGGCTTTTTGGATCCGGATTTAAATGCCATTACCATTTTGGAAGAATTAAGGGTAAGAGGTACGGGGATCAATTTCAATGGAGGGATAATAGTTCGTCCGGTAAATTTTATAACGTTAGGTTTCAGCTATACAACACCAAGCTTTGTTTCCTTAGATGAAGAAAGTTTTTTCGATTTAGGCGCAGATTGGAATCCCGGAACCATCATAACCGAGACAGATGCTGATGGAATTAGTCAGGACATTGATATCAGTACGATAGATCCCTTTCAAAGTGACCTTGTGATTTCAGAATACACGTTGCGATCACCGTCCAGGCTTTCCATTGGAGCGACAGCATTTTTAGGGAAAAGCGGATTTCTTTCTGCAGATATCGAACGCGTTAATTATGGTGCAGCTCAGTTGACCAGTCGTGATTTTGAGACTGCCGGTGATAATGAACTGATTGAAGCGTTCTATCGGGACGTATTAAATATACGTCTAGGTGGAGAATACAGGTTTGGGGACTTTAGGTTACGAGGAGGTTACAGTATTTTTCCAAGTCCTTACGAAGGTGCAAGTGATCTGGAGCGTAATAATGTCTCTCTTGGGTTTGGCTATAGAAATCGTGATTTTTTCCTGGATTTTTCATTGATAAATAGTCGGTATGAAGAACGTTATGCACCTTACTTCCTGGGTAATGACACTCCCATCGCTACTTCTGATGTTCAGACAACTTCCATTGTGGCCACTTTTGGAATCAATTTTTGAGATAAACAAGTAGTGACATCTGAGAAAGATTTTTCGAGACGGTGCGAAAAGCTTAAAAACACCCTTTTAATTCCTTAAAGCCTTACCCGGCGGGGACGCCCAGTCCGGGGGCCATCTTTTGTTACGTCCTAGAAAAAATTCCATAGCGTGCGTTAGAATGAGGACAACAAACGCTTATTACATTTGTCCATAAACCTTACTCCTTAATTCGAAAGCTTCCAATGGTGACGGATTCATTTGAATCAGTTTTAAGTTATTTAACTACTGACTTGCCCCGAAATAAGTGAAGTTTCACCATGAAAAGTGTCTAAATAATACAACATGCTAAAAATATTACTCCCAACCTGCTTGATCATTCTAATTGCCTCATGTGAAAGACCTGAGTTTCAGTTATCAGTCGGGTCTTCTGATCAACAAAACACCTTTTCTCTGGTTCTAACTAAAAACAAGCAGTTAACCTATTCGGTATCGAGAAATGATTTCAAAATCATTGATCAATCAAATATGGGATTCGTACTAAAAAAGCAGCGCTTGGATAGCGGTTTTGTCGTCTTGTCTACCTCCTTAAACACTCACAAAAGTGAGTGGAAAACCATCTGGGGCCAACGAGAAAAAGTCACGAACCATTACAATGAATTGACCATCCATTTGCAGAAAGACAGCCTGTTTTTAAATGTAGTTGTCAGGGCTTTTGATGATGGCATCGCTTTTCGCTATGTATTTCCAGAGCAAAAGAGTCTAAAAAAGTTTATCATCATGGATGAATTGACCGAATTTAACTTTACGGGAGACTATCAATCCTGGTGGAATTTTGCAGATTATGACAACTACGAAAAAGTCTACTATCATTCTCCCATTACAGAGCTAGGCGACACCACCCGCTATGAGAGAAGACCGGAAAAGGAGGAACGAGCCAATATGGCCAACACACCCACGACATTAGAAATAAATGATCGTTTATTTGTCAGTATTCACGAAGCCGAGCTAACGGATTATGCTGGGATGAACTTGTTAAATACTCAAGAAGGTTTTAAGCTGAAAGCACATCTGACGCCCTGGCTTAACGGAGATTTGGTTAGAGCCTCCACCCCATTTCAATCCCCCTGGAGAACGATACAAATTGCAGAAAATGCAGGCGATCTAACCATGTCTGATATGATCATGAACTTAAATCCTCCGTGTAGCTACTCAACTACCGATTGGATTGAAACCTATAAGTACATCGGTATTTGGTGGGAACTACATATTGGGCAGACAGCCTGGGCGGAAAAAACCCAGTTTGGAAAACCGATCAATAAGCCACACGGAGCCAATACGCAAAATGCAAAAGAGCATATTGATTTTGCAGCTAAGCATGGCTTTTCAGATGTGTTGATTGAAGGATGGGATAAAGGGTGGGACGATATGGAAGGCTCCTGGACAGGTTATGGAATTTTTGATTGGAAGACACCCACGGATGATTTCGATTTAGAGGAAGTTTGTCGTTACGCTAAAGAAAGAGGGGTCAGCATGATGATGTATCATGAAACGATCTCAGATATAGATCACTATGAACCCGCAATGGATAGTTTATACAAGATGTGCCGAGACCTGGGCATTAAAACAGTCAAAGTAGGCTATACAGGTGATGTTAATTATAATTACGACACCAAAACTTACAGTCAACACCACCATGGTCAATATATGGTGAGGCACTATAAAAAAATGGTGCAAACAGCTGCTAAATACGGGTTGATGATCATTCATCATGAACCCATCAAGTTTACGGGAGAGCAACGAACCTATCCTAATCTCATGGCCAGGGAAGGCGCCAGAGGTCAGGAATACAATGCATGGAGTAGAGGTAATTCACCAGAACATGGAGTCGTATTACCTTTTACCAGAATATTGGGAGGGCCCATCGATTATACACCTGGGATAGTTAATGTCTGGTTGCCACAAAGAGATTGGGCAAATTTTGATATACGAGTAAAAAGTACGGTTGCTAAGCAATTGGCATACTACCTTACCATGTATAGCCCTATGCCAATGGCCGCTGATTTACCCAAAAATTATGAAGGAAATCCTGCTTTTCAATTTATAAAGGATGTCCCTACCAACTGGTCCGATAGCAAAGTGCTCCATGCCAAAATCGGTGACTATTATACAGTGGTGAGAAAGGAACGCGGGACGGATAATTGGTATCTAGGCAGCATCACAGATGAAACAAAACGAGTATTGAATACTGAACTCTCTTTCCTGAAACAGGGTAAAAAGTACCTGGCAACCATCTATGCAGATGGTAAAGCATCTAATTGGATAACGCATCCTGATGAAGTTGAAATCACGGAAAAACAAGTGACCTCAACCGACAGACTGGAGATCCGTCTTGCTGCTGGTGGAGGACAAGCAATCGCATTTAGAAAGTTAGAATAGTTGAGCAATGAATCCCGGCATACTACCTATTGGATCTCCAACAACACCTTTCCCATCACCTTACGATCTTTCAGGTACTTGAGTGCTTTTGTTGCTTCGGTAAGTGGCAAAACCACATCTATGTGAGGATGGATGACTTCATTTTTAAGTAGGTTTAAGATCTGGCGAACGTTTTCCTGGTTTTCGTTTGGGTAGTTTCGAAAGAAATTCCCCCAGAAAACACCGACCAGCGATGCGCTTTTTAAAAGTGGGAGATTCATTGGAATGGCAGGAACCTGTCCTGCAGCAAACCCAATGATCAGGTACCTGCCCATTGGGGCAATGGCTCTGAAAGCCTGTTCGGTATATCTTCCTCCTACGGGATCGAATATAACATCTGCTCCTTTTCCATTGGTTAGTTCTTTAATCCCTTTCTTTATCGTCTCTTCTTCATAAAGAAATGTATGATCCGCGCCAATTTTTTTACAAAACTCCAATTTTTCAGTACTTGAGGCACAGGCTATAACCTGAGCTCCAAACGCTTTCCCTAACTGAATGGCTGCTACCCCCACCCCGCCTGAAGCACCTAAGACAACAAGAGTCTCCCCTTTTTGTAGATGACCTCGGTCTTTCAATGCATGAAAAACCGTCCCATGTGTCATCAATACCGCTGCAGATTCTTTAAACCCTACGCCTTCTGGGAGCTTATGCGTGTTGCATGCAAAACCCATGGCCTGTTCAGCAAAACCACCCCAACTGGTACCTGATACCACACGGTCTCCAACTTTCAATGACCCTACACCTGCCCCTACTTCTTTGACAACTCCTGAGACCTCTCCTCCTGGTGAAAAGGGAAGCTCTGGCTGAAACTGGTACTTTCCTTCAACAATCAACGTATCAGGGAAGTTGACACCAGCGTATTTCACATCAATGAGAACCTGATCTTCCTTTGGCTCCCTTAGGTGGTGATCTTTACATTTGAGTTCTCCTCCAATCTTTTCTACTAAAATTGCTTTCAAGACTTCTACTTTGGTAACTTCTGATCAAACTTAGTATAAGAATCCTTTGCGAAACCTCTCTTTTAGCTTGAAACTATCCGAACATCCAAAGCTCTTCATCCATATTGAGAGCAAACACGGAAAGTTCTTGCGAACTTTTAGTTCAAAACTTAGCTTTATCAGCCAAAGTACGCATATGTTACATTTCTGTAATGAGTGATTTTCATCTACTTCCATAAAGTATGGTTACAGTAAAATCATCCTCGTGTTTTCTCATCCTGAATTGTGATGACATCACCTAAAAGATTCACGTGTTGTCTATTGATTGATTAACCTACCCATTGCATAATCAAACTACGCCCGACAGCACTGTTCAAAATCATAGAATAACTTACATTATGTCTCCTTACCTAAGCGTCTGACTTTCTTGTATCGTAGCCCTTGATGACGAAAATCTAATGAAAGGTCTGGAAAAATTAGCGAAGGGAGGAGAAGATCACGTATAAAATTATTATCTTTGTCGTATAAAAAAATAAAGATGGACTCCAAGGTGACCTTAAGTTTTGATGAAGAAGTGATTGAATCCGCAAAAAAATTTGCAAAAAGTCAAAACATTAGCTTATCCAGATTGACCGAGTTTCTCTACCGTCAAATATCATCTAATAACTATCAATCACTGGAAGAGCTACCCATTTCGGATTGGGTAAATTCAGTAGCCGAAGGAAAAGTCGAATACAAAACAAAAGCGCGTAAATCGATCAAAAAGGAATATTACGAAGGTCGTAAATGATGAATGTATTTGTTGATGCCAATATTCTGGTATCTGTATTAAACAAGGAATACCCACTTTTCACTTACTCCTCGCGTATTTTAAGCCTCTCTGATTCCAAGAAGTTTTCCATCTATACTTCATCTTTAAGTTTAGCTATTGCTTTTTACTTTTCATCTAAAAAAAGTGGCGAGGTTTTGGCCAAAAAAAAGATAGCACTTCTAAATCAAAATATACTGCTTGCTCCTATAAGCAAAAATGCCGTTGATGAAGCATTGACTAATAAAGCTGTCCATGATCTTGAAGATGGTTTTCAATACTATGCTGCGATAGATGCACAATGTGAATGCATTATTACGGAGAATACAAAGGACTTCTATTTTTCAAACATTCCTGTCTTAGGAAGTGAACGATTTCTAGAAGAATACATGCTATAAAGTTACCAGAACCAGATCAACCTGAAATCCATATGATCTGCTACATTTCCGTAAGCAATGAGGCCAGTACCCAAAGCCCAATGATCCGATACGTTATAAGAAAGCACATAATTCTGATAGACCCATTCTTCTTGTAAGGTCTTTGGACGCGAAAGGTAAGCGCCGAATTGTGTGAAAAATGAAACTCTTCCAAACATAAACTGATGGCCAAGTAATAATGCTGATACAACGGATGACTCTTCCAGTCCCCTTCTATCAATGTTTACCCGATATGAATCATCGTGTCCTATCTCTACTCCTGCAGTGAGTCTACTTACCCTCGAAAGTGGTTTGATGACGCCACCCATTATACCTATTCGAAGATGGCTGGACGACTCTGATGCTTCATCTGCAGACCTAAGACTGGAAAATAAAGTTGTATAAAACTGGATAGATGGATTGTATACTTTTAGTTCGTCTGGCTTCTTTTCCAGTACACGGTAGTTAATAACGCGATCTAAGCCAATGGAAATAGTAGGGAAGTTCATTCCCTTATTCGGCTGACGTTGCCCCCCGTTTGAAATGTGATTATAATTAATTGAAGTATTCAATACAAAATCATCACTTATATGCAGGTTGTAAGTCAAATTAAGCGAAAGGAAAAAACTTAGTGGGGCACTAAAGAAAAGATTTTCCGGATTACTTTCTGAATCGAAAACCCGATCAAGGTAACTGACACCTACGGCTGATCGCAATGAAAGCTTTGATTTTCCACGATAGAGCAGGTAGGGTTCTGCAAAATACAGGAAATTGTAAGACCTACCGAGTTGTGATGGATTTTTATAATTGAAAAAAGCGAAAGAAACTCCCGTTTTCCCATAACAATTGCAGGTTTTCCAAGCTTCATCTTCCGTTTTCAACCAGCCAATCTCTCCTTGAAAACCAAATGGATTGGACTCAGAGATTTCTTTCAGTTCTTCTGAGTGAGGGATAATGCTTCCATAATGGGATTTTACTCCCAGAAACTGAATGGATTGAGAATTTACGTTATAAAGTATGAAGGCCAAAAGTATGCTACTCGTGACCTTCATAATATCATAAGGTTTCTATCACCAAGTTGTGATTCGTATAGATACAAATATCTGCCGCAATGGTAAGTCCTTCTCGGACTATGTCCTCTGCTGATAATCCAGAGGCATGTTTTTTTAATGCCAATGCAGCGGACCTTGCGTATTCGCTACCGGAACCAATCGCCGCAATGTCATTATCAGGCTCGATTACATCTCCCGTTCCGGAGATTACAAGAATCTCACTTGCATCTGCTACAACCATCATCGCCTCTAATCTCCTGAGGTATCTGTCTGTCCTCCAATCCTTAGCTAACTCTACGGCTGCCCGCTTCAAGTTTCCGGAGTAGTTGCTAAGTTTTTCATCAAAGCGATCAAGAAGTGTGAACGCATCTGCTGTAGACCCGGCAAATCCCGTTACAATTTTCCCGTCAAGTAAAGATCTGATCTTCTTTACATTGGATTTTGCAACGGTATTACCAAGGGTAGCCTGGCCGTCAGCTCCTATAGCTACTTTCCCATCGTGTTTGATGGCAAGGACCGTTGTTGACCTGATTTTTTCTGCCATATTATCTTAAACCAAGATACGAATTGGATCTTCTAAAATCTCTTTAAACGTTTTCAAGAAAGCTGCTCCTACTGCTCCATCCACTGTTCTGTGATCGCAAGATAAAGTTACTTTCATTACGTTTCCAGGTCTCATCTCCCCGTTTTCTACGATTACAGTCTCTTTGATGCCCCCAACAGCCATGATACACGAAGCTGGTTGGTAAATGATGGCCGTAAATTCTTCTACTCCAAACATCCCCAAGTTTGAGATTGTAAATGTGCTGCCTTGAAATTCCTCAGGTTGCAGCTTTTTATCTTTAGCTCTTCGCCCTAATTCTTTAATCTCAGCAGAGATGTGCGAAAGTGACTTGTTGTCAACAAACTTCACGGTTGGGACAACTAAACCATCGGGTATCGCTACTGCCACTCCAATGTGGATATGTTCATGTTTTATGATTTTGTCTTCACCCCAGCTTACGTTAATATCCGGGTGCTTTCTCACGGCTGCTGCAGCTGCTTTAACAACAATGTCATTAAATGAAATCTTAACGGGAGCAATGGCATTCATACTCTTTCTAGCCTCAATTGCTTTATCCATGTTGATTTCCATGGTTACGTAAAAATGAGGCGCTGAGTATTTACTAGCAGATAATGTCCTCGCGATGGCTTTTCTCATTTGAGAAAGAGGAGCCTCAACTGAACGCTCTTCTCCAACTACGGACGGCAATGCAACTACAGGTGCCTCGCCCTCACTGCCAGTCGCGTTTGATTTAGAAGCTTCAGGCTGAACGGAAGGAACAAAACTCTCTACATCTCTTTTCACGATACGACCTCCGTCTCCTGTCCCACTTACCTGTGCTAGATCGATGCCTTTTTCAGACGCGATTTTCTTTGCCAATGGCGATGCAATAATTCTTCCGTTACTGGTATGAGCGGCAGGAGTAGAAACAGCAGATGGGGTAGAACTGACAGGAGTAGCAGTTGTTGCATCCGATTTAGGAGCAGGTGCGGAAACGTTATCAGAAGGTGTGTCCAACTGAGCTCCCCCGGCTTCTGCGTCTAACAATGCTTGATAGTTGGCCCCACTTTCTCCGATGATGGCGATGATACCATCTACGGGAACACCTGAACCTGCTTCAACTGCTGTATAAAGTAGTGTCCCATCGTCATATGACTCAAGTTCCATCGTTGCCTTGTCCGTCTCTACTTCAGCAAGTATGTCACCGGACTCTACCGTATCTCCAACATTTTTCAGCCAGGATGCGATGACGCCTTCCTCCATGGTATCACTCATCTTGGGCATCCTGATGACCGTTGCGTTGATATTTCCAACGTCAACTACAGGTGTTTTATCTACTCCATTTGAGCTGCTTGCAGGCGCTTCCTTAGCAACTTCTACAGTTGCACTGTCTCCATTTAACAAGTGCTGGAAGTCTTCTCCCTTTTCACCGATGACTGCCAATATGCCGTCAACCGGAACAGATTCTTTTTCTTTCACTCCTATGTGCAATAGCACCCCATCTTGATAGGATTCCAATTCCATAGTTGCTTTATCTGTCTCAACTTCTGCAAGTATATCTCCAGAGCTAACTTCGTCTCCTTCTTTCTTTAACCAGGTTGCGATGACACCCTCCTCCATGGTGTCACTCATCTTGGGCATTCTTATTATTTCAGCCATCAATCATTTAATTTCTGTTTCAAAATTAATCCATACATTTTAATAAAAACTTATTCTTGTAAAACCAAAAATTGAGTAACATCCAATGAAATATTATCTTGCTCTAAATGTATGACAGGTATACGCTTACTTTGAAAAACGACGAGCTTGCGCTAACTCTTGGAGTGGAAGTCCCACACAGCTACACTCCTCAGTTTAATGCAGCGCCGACAAAAAAGCTTCCAATCATTACCAGCGCTGATAATCAACGACTTTCGTTCTTTTATTGGGGGCTAATGTCCAAATGGTCGAATAACAAAACCATGAGTCCTAAATTTTTCAACCTGCCAATTGACTCGATTAAAATTAAAAGTACTTACAAACGAAAACTAAAAACCCACAGGTGCGTGATTCCTATGGATGGTTTTTTTATTTGGAAACAAGTGAGTAAAAAACAAAAAGTTCCTCATTATTTTTATTTTAAAGATCGAAGGGTCTTTTCTGTCGCCGGTTTTT
>JBCCXH010000042.1:0-18782 GCA_039192005.1 Bacteroidota bacterium | reverse complement strand
TTGAAAAGTGACTCTTTTTCTTTCCGAAGTAGCAGACTACCTTCTTACTCATCATCAAGATCATTTAGGTGATTGTACCGTTATTTTTCCTAATAGGAGAGCAGGTTTATTTTTAAAAAAACAACTCTCTGCACAAATTGAAAAGCCAGTATGGTCGCCAGATACCGTAAGTTTAGAGGACTTCCTTTTTCGCTTTTCACCCATCAAGAAGACGGATTCGCTGACACTTATATTTGAGCTATTTAATGTGTTCAAAGCGCATCAAGCTCAGGCAGAGGGGTTTGAGTCGTTTTACTTTTGGGGCGAAATGCTCCTTAAGGACTTTGAGGAGGTAGATCATTATTTGATCGAACCCGGTCAGCTGTTCAAATACATTAAAGATGACCGACAGCTTGCAGAGGATTTCTATTTTCTGGATGAAGCACACGAGGCCATTATCCGAAAGTTTTGGAAAGAATTTTTCCCGGAAGCGTCTAGGTCCCAGGTTCAGTTCATGGAGACGTGGAAAATCCTGTTGCCGGTTTATGAAGCATTCAAAAGAAAAGTACTGGACAAAGGCATAGGCTACACTGGTCTAATCTATAGAGAGCTAACTGAGCAGTTAAAAAAGAATCCTTTGGCGATAGCTGATCATCCTTTTGTTTTTGCAGGTTTCAATGCATTAACGCCTGCTGAAGAGTTTTTAATTAAATACTTTGTGCAGCATCATCATGCAGAGGTATTATGGGACATGGACGCTTACTATGTAGAAGATGATCGGCAAGAGGCGGGTGATTTTTTAAGAAAGTATCAAAACGATGCCATTTTGGGTCCTACTTTTCCTGAAAAACCAGCCTCTGGTATCTCAAAACCAAGAGAGATACCCGTGACGGGAGTTTCTTTAGAGGTGGGACAAGCTAAACTTATTGGAGAACAAGTAAGAGAACTTCTTGTGACTGGTCGGGCGAAACAAGAAGAAATTGTGGTTGTCCTTCCACAGGACTACATGTTATTTCCTGTACTTAATGCGATGCCTCCTGAGGTAACCCAACTGAATGTGACGATGGGGTATCCGCTAAAAGAGACCCCGCTTTTTGGATTGTTGGAAGCGTGTATCGAACTGCAGGAAAATACGTACCTGACCCCCGAAGCATGGGTTTCTTTTTACCACAAGCAAGTCATCGATGTGTTAAGTCATCCTTACTTGTATGAACAATTCAGGAAAACACACGATGAGTTCATCGCTCATATCAAAAGAAATAATCAGGTGCGTGTCTTACAACAAGATTTGCTGACGGTAGACTCGCCTTTTATTTCGACCATTTTCCGGCAGGTCAAAGGAGAGGAAGGGTTGGCTACCTATCTGCTATCCATCATTGAGTCGTTGGTGCAACATACAGTAGAGCGGTTTGGTCTCGAGCGTGAGTTTATGTATCACTTCCGTCAGTTGCTAAGTCGCTTGAATGAGATACTAAAGGAGCAGTCCGCAGAAGTAGACCTCAAGACCTTTAAAAGTTTATTTGGTAAAGCTTCTCGTTCAGTAAAAATTCCCTTTAGCGGGGAACCGGTAGAAGGCTTGCAGGTAATGGGGGTGTTAGAGACCAGAAACCTGGACTTCAAATACGTCTTCATGCTCAATATGAATGAAGGGATTTTTCCGGCAGCACAAAAGCAAGGGTCTTTTATTCCTTATCGCATTCGTAAGGCGTTCGATTTACCCACTTTCGAGCTTCAGGATGCGATTTACGCGTATTTGTTTTATCGCCTCATCCAAAGAGCAGCACATTTATCCTTTTACTACAACATGTATGCAGACTTTGGGCTAAGCGGTGAGGTGAGCCGGTTCATCCGGCAGTTGGAGTGGGAGAGTCCTCATACGGTTTCCTACCAAAAGCTAAACAACCCTGTTCGCCTGAAAGACCCTGAGCCCATTACCATTCAAAAGACGGAAGACATCATCAAACGGTTGAAGATGTATACGGCAAGCGGGGATAAAAAATTATCGCCCTCCGCACTAAATGTATACCTGGAGTGCCGGCTACAATTTTACTTCAAATACGTGCTACGGCTGTTCGAGCCGGATGACTTAAGCGATGAGCTGGCGCCCCGTGATTTTGGAAATGTGATGCACAAAGCATTAGAGCTTCTCTACGAAGACGCAACAAAGGGAAAGCCTCATAAGCGGATCGAACCGAACGACTTCTTCAGACTAAAAAGTTCCGTTGGCGGGGCGATTGAGCTGGCTTTCAGGGATCACTTCAAACTGAAGAAGAAACAAAAATTTGAAGTAAAAGGGAGAAACGTGGTGTTGGCTTCCATTATCGAAAGGTACGTAAGCAAAGTGCTGGAGATGGATGAGTCTTACGCGCCGTTCGAGATTAGAAGTTTGGAAAATGACCGAGACGGGGACTACAGCCGTTTGCTCCCTGTAGCAGTGGACGAGGAGGTATTTGAGGTAAGTTTGAAAGGAATCATTGATCGGGTAGACCGAAAGGATGGAACAGTACGTGTGATTGACTACAAAAGTGGGAAGGATACGACGGAGATGAAAAACCTGGAGTCGGTACTGGACCGCGACAGTGCCCATCGAAACAAAGCCGGTTTTCAGACCATGTACTATGCCTGGTTGTATGCTTCGAAGTACGGTAGTGAAGATCGCATCATACCGGGGATCTTTAACATTCAGGAGTTGTTTGTCGGGGATTTTGATTTTCGGCTAAAACAAAATGGCCGTCCGGTAGACGATGCCCGTCCGTACCTGGCCGAGTTTGAAGAGCGTTTTACCAACCTTTTAGCAGAGATTTACGACAGGTCCCAGCCGTTTGATCAGACCGAAAACGAGCTGAAGTGTGTCTGGTGTGATTTTAAAGGGATTTGTGAGCGAGGGTGAGTGCTTAGATTGACATAGATGGAGTTCCCTGTCTCAAAGGTCGTAGTTGCTTCAGGTTTTTAGTAATTGTTTGTCATCATCGTGCAACCTTTCCCTCTTTTCCATCATCTCCTCAATAAAAGACATAATACCATGCTTAAACCTACGCTAATAACCTTTTTTGCTTTCCTGGGATGGTACAGCCACGCCCAGCGCATCACTTCGGAAGATGTCCAACTGGAAAAAGCAGATACAAAAAACCTGGGCTATCGTCAACTTTCAGGAAAAGTAGAAATGCGAGCTAACACCGGCAATATTGAAACATTTATGATTGACTCTGGTGCCGGATCGAAGCAATTACGATCAACTGACGGGAATGAAATCATTGTGAAGGCGGTCATTGAACTTTCAACGAACAACTCAGATAAGGCGGGTGAAATCATTGATGAGAACTTAACCTTAGAGCTGAAAAAAGATGGAGATAAGGTCACGCTTACGAGTCTTTTTGACTTTGATAAAGGCGGTAATAATGTAACTAAGGGGAGCTTTTTAAAGCACCGGAGCGACGTGTCAACCTCGAAATTTACATTCCCAAAGGGCTTTTTGTCAAGTTGAAAGACCGGTCAGGAGAGGTCAGCATTAAAGGATTGACCAATAACCTAAAAATCAATGATGGGTCAGGAGGACTTTATATCGACGGGCTGGATGGGTCACTGGACCTGGTAGACCACTCTGGGGAACTACGGATAAAAAATGTAAACTGGGAAAGTGAAGATCCGGAGTTAAAGACGGTTAAGGTGTTGGACCACTCTGGGGAACTGATTCTCGAAAAAGTGGCAGGAGACCTTTCCATCAAAGATTATTCGGGAGAAATAATTCTGAAAAAGACCAAAGGTCCATTATCTATAAATGACACCTCAGGGGGAATTTCCGTAAGAGATCACGTTGGGGACTCCCGGGTAGATGACGCTTCCGGTGAGATTACAATTTCCAAAATTGACGGTTCGGTTACTTTATGGGACACATCAGGCGGGATCAGCGTTACCGATGCCACTAAAGATGTGCATTTAAAAAGAGATGGTTCGGGAGAGTTTTATACCAGCAAGATACAGGGGACAGTAAAGAAAGGAAGGTAATCGGAGGACAGGTATTGTCTTGTTCCAAGTGCCTTAGTTCTACGGTCACGCTTGCGTTTCTTGCCTAAAATTCCTAAAGGGTGGAAGGTGAAAAATGAGCCTGACCGGTGGGAGCTCAGCTAGAGTAAAGCGGCAGATTTGTAGCAAATGATTTTTATTCTATCCCGAAGCTTCGGGATAGAATAAGAAATCGTTGCACCATATTCAGCGTGTTGCGTAGTCTCAGGAAGGCCTGCCCCAGGAAGGCCTGGCCCAATAAATAACACCTGAATTTTTAGGTAGTAGTGACGGTTACCTATATATAAGTTCATCACAGCATACGACCTCTTAAATCGGATATAGACGGCCCAACTAATATTTTGCCGTTTTACTGTAAAAATCAGTCAATCCCCGCAACTTAAAGCACGCTTTGATCATCTAATGAGGGAGTGTAAAAGTTATCAAAGGCTTTCATCTCGTGTGAGCCGATCACCTAAATTAAACGACTAAAACTGTATGACGTTAAAAATTCAGAATCTATCCAAAACCTACTCAAATGGCACGAAAGCGCTGAGCGATGTTTCGTTGGAAATTCCCAAAGGGATGTTTGGTTTGCTTGGTCCTAATGGGGCTGGTAAGTCCAGCCTGATGCGTACCATAGCTACCTTACAGGAACCCGACTCCGGGACGATCTTCCTGGATGATCTGGATGTACTCAAACAAAAGGATGAAGTACGGAAGGTACTGGGCTACCTGCCCCAGGAGTTTGGTGTTTACCCCAAAGTCTCTGCCGAGATGCTACTGGATCACATTGCGATACTCAAAGGGATTAGTAACCGAAAGGAGCGAAAAGAACTGGTTGGCGCCCTGCTAAATAAAACCAACCTATGGGATGCAAGGAAGAAAAATCTGGGTGGTTACTCCGGGGGCATGAAACAAAGGTTTGGCATCGCACAGGCCCTGATTTCCAACCCCCAGCTCATTATTGTCGATGAACCTACTGCTGGCCTGGATCCTGCGGAGCGTAACCGTTTTCTTAACTTATTGAGTGAATTGGGAGAAAATACGGTGGTGATACTAAGTACACACATTGTAGAAGATGTAAAAGAACTGTGTACCAGTATGGCCATTATCAATCAGGGCCAGGTGCTACTTACTGGCAACCCGATCGAAAGCATCGATGCGATACAAGGTAAGGTATGGAAAAAGCATGTTTCCAAAGAAGAGCTGGAAGACCACAAAGCGCGCTATCATGTTATTTCCGACCGGCTGATCGCCGGCAAGCCGGAGATCCATGTCTTCTCTGAAAGTCAACCTGACGCTTCATTTGAGTCGATTCAAGCGGATCTGGAAGATGTCTACTTTTCTCAAATTGTTCCTGTCTCTACGCAAGAACCGGCACTTGTCTAACCTAAAACCTGATTGATTATTTATGTGGTTTAAAATATTTCTATTCGAACTTAAATATCGAAGCAAGCGACCGGCCACTTACATCTATTTTGGTGTATTGGCATTTGTTTCGCTCATGGCAATAAGCACAGACTCCATTCAAGTCGGTGGCGGTACTGGGTTGGTCAAGGAAAATGCACCTGCAACCATCGCAACGATGATGGTCATCCTTTCCGCATTTATGATGATGATCACCTCGGCCATCATGGGGGTAGGGATTTTACGGGATTTTGAGCATCGTATCGAATCATTGGTATTCAGTACCCCGATTAAAAAATGGGACTATCTGTTTGGTCGATTTCTGGGCTCGTATGTCACAACGCTTTTTGTCTTTTCCGGGCTGTTGTTTGGGTTTACATTGGGTGAGTTTATGCCCTGGCGGGATGCCGATAAGTTATTGCCTTTTGATTTCTGGCATTACTTGCATCCTTTCATTTACATCGTTGTGCCCAACTTATTGTTTTCAGGAATATTGTTCTTTTTTACAGGAGCACTGTCCAGGAAAATGGTCATGGTCTACGTGCAATGGATTGTACTATTTGCCATTTATCAAATAGCAGCTATCCTGTTCGGAGAAGTGGACAATCGTAACTTGTCCGGCCTGTTGGACCCTTTCGGTTTCTATACAATCAACAATACCACTCAATACTGGACGGTAGCTGAACAAAACAGTCTGACGATCCCGATAGAGGGGATGGTGTTGATGAACCGGCTGCTTTGGCTAGGCGTAGGTTTGGTGTTTTTTGTTGTCGGCTACTTTGCGTTCAAATTTGATGTAGTCAGGGGAGGTTTAATCAAAAAGAAAGCTCGAAAAACGGAAAAAACTTCCAATACATTGGTAAAGATTCCGTTTGTAACGTCGTATTACGGATTTACAACAAGCCTTTTACAGATATGGAGGCAGGCTATTTTCTATTTTAAATACATCATCCGAAGCATTCCTTTCATTGCCATTTTTCTGTTTGGCTTTTTCATTTTGGTGGTCAACTCGTTTTTCATAGGTGAAGTATTTGGTACCTATACCTACCCAACTACTTACCTTATGCTCGAACTCATTACCGGTGCATTTGGGTTGTTTTTTCTGATCATTCTGGTGTTTTATTCTGGTGAATTGGTCTGGCGTGAGCGCGATGTGAAAATCAACCAGATACAAGATGCTCTTCCTGTCTCCGATTCGGTCGGCTTATTGAGTAAGTTCCTGAGTATGGTCATGGTGTTTATCGTCCTTATTTTGTTCTTGATTTTTAGTGGGGTCGTGATCCAAACGTTTAAAGGATACCATGAATACAACCTGGGAGTTTACTTCACCACGATGTTTACCGAGACCCTTTCCTATGTGGTGTTGTTTACCCTTTTAGCCTTTTTTATTCAGGTTATGGTTAATAATAAATTTTTGGGTCATGCGATCATGATCATCTTCTTCATCTCCATGCAGGTAATGGATAACTGGGGATTGGAACACGGACTTTTCCAATTTGGATCCATCTCCCTGGGAAGGTATTCTGAAATGAATGGCTACGGGCATTTCTTTCAGGCATTCAACTGGTTTGATCTGTACTGGTTTGCATTTGTACTCTTCTTATTTGCCGTCTCTGTTGTATTTGCTGTGCGGGGTGCCGAGTCGGCCATGAAGTGGCGCTGGAAGGTAGGAAAGCTACGGTTGGGCCGGCCTTTATTGATCTTCGGAATCGTTTCGTTGATGGTATTCGGCCTGTCGGGGTGTTACATCTACTACAACACGAACGTGCTGAATGCCTATCAAAATTCGGATGACCAAAATGCTCACCTTGCAGCCTATGAAAAAACGCTCAAACAATATGAGTTTTTACCTCATCCGAAAGTTACGGCGATTGATGTGAAAGTAGAAATCTATCCTGAAACAAGGGACTACTCAATAGAAGGTGTCTACACATTGAAAAACCTTTACGATGAACCCATTGAGACCATCCATGTGCAGTTAGATCAGGATAAAAACACCAAGCATGAGTATGTGACCTTTGATAGAGAGACACTTATTGAAAAAAGCTACGATAAATTCAGGTACTACATCTATAAACTGAGTCAGCCACTGGCTCCTGGGGATTCTACCATCGTGTCGTTTAAAATGGAGTACGTCACTGAAGGGTTTAAGGAGTCTGGGTCTAACACAGGGATCGTCTACAATGGAAGTTTTATCAATAATTCTACGTTCCCAGGACTAGGCTACAACGAGGGCCTGGAGCTGACTTCTGATGACGATCGAGAGGAAAATGGGCTGGAGCCTAAAGAGCGTCTGATGAAACGAGACAATCCGCTCGGGCTTTCGCGGGATTTCTTTACGGATGACTCCCACGGTGTTGATTTTCAGATTACCGTGGGGACGGTATCGGATCAGACCGCCATTGCTCCCGGGTACCTGCAAAAAGAATGGGAAGAAAATGGGCGGCGGTATTTTCGCTACAAAATGGATCAGGAAATGGTGCCGTTTTTTAATGTGGTGTCTGCCAGGTATGAGGTAATAAAGGATCAGACGTTTATTCAGGTGGATTCGACAGAAAAAGAAATTGACCTGGCGATCTACTATCATAAAGGGCATGAATACAATTTGGAAAGCATGATGAAAGGGATGAAACATTCGCTTACCTACTTTTCCAGGGCATTCAGCCCTTACCAGTACCGTCAAATGCGGATTTTAGAGTTTCCACGGTATGCCACATTTGCTCAGTCTTTCGCAAATACGGTACCTTTTTCCGAAAGCATAGGCTTCATGATCCAGTTAGATGATGATGACGACGTAGATGTTACCTACTTTGTGACGGCGCATGAACTGGCTCACCAATGGTGGGGGCACCAGTTGAGAGGGGCAAATGTGCAAGGTGGTGTGGCACTATCTGAGGCGTTGGCACAATACTCTGCTTTGATGGTGATGAAAAATGAGTATCCGCAGGAGCACATCAAAGAGTTTTTGAAAGAGGAACTCGACCGTTACCTCACCGGCAGAACGTTGGAACAGAAGAAAGAAATGCCACTCTCATTGGTGGAAAACCAACAGTACATCCATTACGGAAAGGGAGCCAGCGTGATGTATGCCCTTCAGGATTACGTTTCAGAAGACAGCGTCAATGCGGCTTTGAAGCGGTTCATTGGAAAATGGGGAACAAATACGTTTAATAAAAATGGTCGTTATCCCACTACCATTGACCTACTGGAATACCTGGGTGATGTCACACCAGATAGTCTGCAGTACGTTTTGACGGATTTCTTCGATCGCATTGTGTTGTTCGAAAATAAGATCGATGAGGCGTCTTACGCTGACCTTGGTGATGGTACCTACGAAGTGACATTGGATATCGATACAAAGAAAATGGTAGCCGATAGCCTGGGAGCGTCTGTTGAAGAACCCATCCGTTACTGGATAGATGTGGGAGTATATGCGGAAGTGGAGGACGAAGAGCAACTCATCTACCTAAAAAAGCACTTGTTTGATAAAAATGAAACGACGCTTAAGGTAACAGTAGACCAAAAGCCGATATCAGCCGGTATTGATCCGCTGAATAAGTTGATCGATCGTAACCCCGATGACAACACCAAAAAGGTTTCGTTGAAGACGGAAAGTTAACCGGTCAAAAATGGAGGCCGTCTCAAAAGGGTAAACACATTCAGATACCCTACGGGAAAAATATCCGATAGAAAAATGAGGCCGCTCAAATTACTTTTGAGACGGCCTCTTCTACTGCCTTACGGTTTTTCATCCTCCTCATGATCAGCTTCTTCTTCTCTTGACTCGGCTAATTCAATCGTTGGTCCGTTATCTTCCTGTCTTTTGAATGAGGGCATAATGGCCGCATTGAATCCCAGCCCAATTGATGCAAGGCTGACGATGAGTATAAACCCTACTAACTTCAGGCCTTTTTTTATTTTTTTCATTTTTAAATTGATTATGCCGCAAGGCCTGCCCATAAATGTGCGATACAGGCTGATCAACCTGACTCGTAAGTAGACCCCGGCTGGCTTATTAAAGGTTTAACGATGAAGGCGTTGAGCCTTTGGTTTTACTACTTTAACAGCTGCCTAAACCCTCTTCAGAATGTTGAGGGATGGTTTTTAGCTGCCTGAAATGAGCAATGGAAGGGATTTCAATAACTTTCTTTGATGCGCATCGATACCTGACAGCGATGGACTGATGGTAATCGATCAGGCAGAGGTCAATCCACTGTTTGGAGACTGACGGGTAGTTTTTAGAGTGACCGAAAACAAGTGGCTGATTGGCGGTCTCAAGGAATAAGCGATAGTTACTTAACGGAGTTTTTTGCTCCCCAACAAGTTCCATTTGAGTAGGAACATACTGAGTAGCAGAAAGGACATGTCCGGAGGTATTGAAAAGACCGAAAGCAGTGGTGATCCATGCCAGTAACAGGAAGGAGCGGTAGTTGCTATGGTTTTTTCTTTTGAACATTTCATATGTATGTTTCTTGTTTTTATAAGCACACATGGAACCTGCCTTCCGCAGGAAGGTCGCTCAAAACATCGCTCCGGCGACCCGGTCATCCGGCGGTTGGTATATGTTCGCTCTCGAATGTTTATGCTTATTTCATAGGAAAGATAGGTCTTTTATCGAATAGTGGAGAAGGGTAGGTTTCCAATTTACAGATGATACACCAAAGGATCGACAAGCGATCCTTTGGGTGTTAAGTTAACTAATTCGTAACCTGTGGGTCGAAGTACGGAATGCGCACCTTTACCTTATTCATGCATGACTAACCTACCTGAAACGGTCACGTCTCAGTCGATGGACCAGCTCCATACCAGCGATGCATCTCCGGTAGAAAATTTGCCAGAGCGATCCACTTCTACTTGATTTTCAAACTCAGGCCCAAACTCTTCAAAGGCACTGATCATTCCAAAATCGCGATCTTTAATATTAGCTAGTACTCCACCTATGAATGGAACCGCCTTTTTCGCGATCACTAACCAGGGGTTAGTAGCCCCAAATACATCGGTGATGATATCGAACGCATCAGCGCCAAGCTTGTCCTTCATATCCTGCAAAAACTCACCAGCAGTTCGGGTATCCTTTCGGCTGTGTCTTAAATAAACCCTAACGTTCAGTTTACGATCCTCAGGCATGTCCCTTTTAAGGACTAAAAATCCATCCGTGCCTACACCTTCAGGCTCAAAATCAATTCTGTTTTCTGCTTTTGGCTTCAATCGGATAAATGGATCCGGGGTAGTAGTAACGATCATTTTATCTTCCTCTTCCGGGTGTTGGGCAACGATCACAAAATAGAGCTTCCATCGTTTTTTTCCGCGATGGATCTGCAACTCTTCAAATTCTAATTGTACTTGTGGCATAATTATATTTTTTTAGCTAAGTTCCTGCGATTAACAGGTCGGATCAATACTGATTTTTAGGTATTTTCCTGTTTAAATGGTTCATGTGACAACAATAAGTAGGAGCAACGGGCTGTACGTTTCTGGCTCGCATATCAGGTGTTGTTTTGTTGGTTACCAACTCATGGAAAGGACTCACAAGTACGATGGGTGTACCGTTAACTTCGGACCGCTCCCCGCTCCATGATTCCTGGTAAAGCCGTCTGAGGTCAGACCTGTCATTTTCCGTAAGCTCGGATTTTGCCCCATAATTCATGATACTAAATGAGCTATGTTTTCCATACTTTGTTGATGGAAACGCCTTTTCGGATACGTTCGCAAAAAAATGCCTTAACCCGAAAATGTGACCAAGCTCATGAATAAGGGTATCTACCTGTTCTTTTCTAACCTGTTTGAACATGCTGGGGTACAGGGTCAGTTCGTGCCTTCCCGAATCCGGAAAAAACGCTTTTGCCAGTGTACATCCGTACATGGAGCAGTTATTATGTGGGCTTACGACCACTTCAAAATCCCACGCATCGTACCGTTCGGTAAACTTTACTGGGGCAGCGTCTCCCCACATGACTATTGCCTCTCCCAGCAGCAGTTTCACTTCCCTTTTTATGTCCTCCGGGTGTTTGAAATGTTGCAAGGCCGCCTCATTGAAACGCCACCGAAGCGTTGATTTGGGTGCCCATAGCGGGATGAACCCATCCGAAGCTTCCAATACCAATTCATTAGGTGATCGGTTGCGTGGGGTGACGTAGCCTATGGTATCGGTAACACAAATCTTGTCTCCATTATAAACATGGAACTTAAAGTCTGTTTGGGTGAGAGGGTTTGATTCGTCTTGCTTAGCAAATAGCTCGTCTTCGTATGCTACACCATTCTGGTTCTTTCTCATTTTCTTTTGAAGTTTTGATTGTTAGGACCTTGTTAAGATCACTTCAAAAGTCCGCTAAGGCCATGTCAGGTACAATACTGATTTTTAGGTATTTGTATCGATTAGTTACATTTCATTTTGTGCATACGATATCCTTTGGAGGAGACTACGCGTCAACTTGATGTTGGCAGGCACATCCTTACAATTAGTTCTTACTTATGATTCAATGGTACGGGACCGATTTGGGAAATGGACCTTGAAAGTAGTTCCTTTCAGATCAGAGCGGTACTCGATGACCCCTTTGATCTGAAGGGTGAGGAGGTTGACCAGCTTGAGTCCAAAAGAGTCTGCTTTTTTCAAATCAAAACTATCGGGAAGGCCGGAGCCATTATCGGAAATGATCAATTCTAAGCGATCGTCTTTAGTCGTTCTAGGAAGGTTTCCATGTTGAAGGGTGATACTAAGCTTAGGACTTTCCACCTTTTTAAAGGCATATTTAAAAGCGTTGCTGACGAGTTCATTGACGATCAGCCCGATGGGCAAGGTGGTGTCTGTGTCCAACGTTTTTTCTGTAACAGAAATAAGAATGGTCACTTTTTGCTGGTACCCGTACGACGTTGCGATTTCATCAGTAAGGTTGACCAGGTATTCTTCAAAGTTTAAGATGGCGATATCGTCTGTTTGGTAAAGCTTTTGATGAATGAGTGACATCGCCCGAATCCTTCCCTTACCCTCTATCACTGCTTTTTTTGCTTTTTCATCTTGCAGCTTTAGCGATTGGAGGCCAAGCAGGCTGGAGATGATCTGTAGGTTGTTTTTCACCCGATGGTGCAGTTCGCGCATTAGTGTTTCGATCTTTTCATTCTTCCGTCTAATGTTGCGAAAGGCATAGATGAGCAATACGGATAAAGTCACTAAAACAACAAGTAATGAGATCAATACAATCAGGAAAACCTGCTGGTTGGCAATCAACTGCTCCTGATTGAGGATTTCAGCATCTTTTATCTCTACATTAAACTCTTCTTCCAGTTCACTGACTCGTACGTTGTTGTTTGCAATGAAGTCACTTAGCTGTTTTCCGAATATCTCTTTGATCAGAAAGTAAGCCGAATCCCATTTCCCGATCGTTTCGTAGTAGTTGATGGCCATCATGATGTTAAAATTGAGGTCTGTAAGAATGGGGTCTGAGCGGTCCCACTGCGTACGGGCACGATCGATGTTTGCTTTGGCGCTGACCATGTCTCCCATTTTGATCTGCATTCCCGCCAACTCTACTAAAGCGGTAAATTTTAAAAACCGTAAGTGATCATGATCTTCGGCGTAGGCTACGGTCTTTTTAAAGGACATCAGGGCGTTGTCATACTCTTCGATCCAGCGAAAGTAAACCGCCTCTTTTTCATGAAAGTGAGCCAGTAACCGGTTGTTGAGATGGCTTCTTTTGAAAAATCTCCGGGCAACCTCATAAGTTTCGTGGTAGTCTTCTGCTACTGTTTCCGTGTTGAGTACTTTCGAATAGTACTTGAGTAAATAGTTTAAATGCCAGGCGTTGAGGTAAGGTTGTTCGGTGGCGATCGTTTTAAATTCATTTAAATAGTCAATAAACTTTTCGGAAAGCATGATGCGGCTGTACAGGTGAAGGATAGAGAGGTAGTTGAGTGCCAGTAAGGCATCCTCTGATTCTTTAAAAGCGTTCAAAGACTGGAGCAGGAGCTTCAATGCCTCTCCCCGTTCTCCATTATACAAGTGAAAATTACCGAGTAGAAACTGATCGTAAGGGTCTTTGGTCCCGGGGATGAGATTGGCGACGAGTACCGAATCTTCTTTTCGTTGACCACCATGACGGAGTATGGTAGTAAGGTTAAAAAAGAATGCCCGTTCCTTTGCATCTTTCAGTGCCTGGGACGTCGCCCAAGCACTGTCAAACTCTAAGTTAATGAGGTGTTTTGCGATTTTTCCTTTTTGGGAAAATCCTGCTACCGTCAGGCCTGCAATGAATATCAGACAAGCACTGTACCTCATTAGATCCGCAACTCTGATATTCCGAATTTGCAATCGCTGCCCGGCATTACCAGGGGATTTTGTAGGATCAGGTCTTCGGACCGTAACATTTGCCAGTCTTTTGGCCGCTCTTTTATGAACAGGCCATCTCTGACAAAGTACTCCGAATCAAATTTTCCGTTGGTAAACGCACGGTCCAGGATGGGTTTTTGAGCGTCATAATAATCATCGCTCATGGGCGCCAGCTCCCGGATGATCTTGAGGTAATTACCCGCTCCTACTTCCTGTCCCGCAGAAACAGTCTTTAAGGGTGTAATCGCCGTGGAGTCATCCGCTTGTAGCGTGACCGTAATCTCAAGCGCCCCGTCTCCTGCAAGCACCGGAGCACTTATATCCTTAATCCCGAGGTTAATGTTACCCTTGTAATTAACTCCGATAAACGTAATTTCCTCTACTTCCATTAAATCACCATTTGCTCGTGCATTGAAATTAGCATAGAGTGAAAACATGCTGTCATAAAGCTGTGTCCCGTACACAAATTGGAACATATCGTCACCTTCATACAAATGAACGGTATTCGATAGCTTTTCTAGCGCATTTAGTTGGTTATCAGTCATTTTCTGTTCGTTTTAGTTGGTTTATGTATTGATTATAAGTTATCCGCTCGATCATCCTTTTAACCAGATGCAGCAACGTCTGTCCGTTTTAGGTGTCCCAGTGAAAAGCATATTCCTTCCGGTGTTTGATCACCCCCTCTTCGAAACACCTCCTTACCAGGTGAGCAGCACTCCTTGCATTGGCCTTGATCATGGCATTCCGTCGATGAGTATTGACGGTAAATACACTGATAAAAAGCTTGGCAGAAATTTCATCGCTACTCAATCCCTTCGAAAGTGCATCGATGATCTCAATTTCCCTGTTGGTTAAGTCTGTAACTAGCGGCATCACGTTATCTTTTAGTTGCACCACCAAATTCATGGACTTGTCATCAAATGAGAAATTAGTTTTGTGAATGGCCATTTTATTTTGTGAATGCGGATCATCCTCTTTTTCAACAGGTATTATAAGACCGTGATCTTTTTCAAAAAATGCTCCTTAAAAGAAGCACTAATCGGAATGGCCTCCTTATTGATAAAGACCCTATTCCCCTCAAATTCATCTACTTTTCCTAAGTTGATCACATAGGATCGGTGTATGCGCATAAAATCAAGCGAACCAAGGTGTTTTTCAAATGCCTTCAGGTTGATGGCCAGCGTGATGTTCCTTTTTTCCAATACCACCTTGGTGTAGCTTCCCTCTGCTTCCGCGTATTGGATTTCGTCCAGTTGTATTTTACGGTACCTGGATTGGTCTTTGATGAAAATGGAGTCATTGGCATGAAAGCTTTCTTCTTTTAGTACCACACCAGAGGCGATGAGGTTGTTAAAGGCAATTTCAATGGCCATATGCAGGTTGGTCTCTTCGAAAGGTTTTACGATGTACGAAGCAGGCTTTACCTCTTTTGCCCTTTTTAAAAAGTGGTCGTCTGCATAAGCGGTAAGGAAGATGATCGCACATTGGTGGTCATTCAGCATTTCTTTCGCTAGCTCTATGCCATCTTTTTCTCCTTCAATATTGATGTCCAGTATGGCAACGTCGCAGACTTCCTGCGTCAATACTTCCAACGCGTCATTTGCCGAGGTACACTGACCAATCACATCGTATCCTTTGGCAAGTAAGATCTCTTTGATCTCCTCAGATACGATCACTTGGTCTTCTACAATTAGGATTTTAATTTTAGACATTGCTAAGCCAAATACTATGGAATTTACGTCAAATTATCCATTGATTAGTTAGCCGGGATCAATCTCTTGTTTTTGAACATTTCATCCTTAAAAAACTCCAAATCGATCTTGGTTTCAATGTATGTCAGGTACCGGATGAAATTGACTTAAGAAGTGATGTGTGGCCGTATGAATACATTTTTTGTATAAGACGTCTAATTAAATGAAACCCTCTAACTCGTTTTTACGCTAGTCTCTATGAAATAACCGTAATAAAATACCCCATGACCATGAAAAGTGTAATTCCTGTTTTTTTACTGATAGTGATTACTTCATGTGCCAGCCGACAGGATTTTGATCTGGAAAGCGAAACCGCATTGATCATGAAACTTCACGAAGATCAAAGAACCTATCACTTCGAAAAGGACAGCATCTCTTTCCCCGCCCAGTTTGGCGAAGGTTTTATTTCGGTTAACCGTGGGGAAATCACCCGACCTACCTTTGAGGAAAACAAGACACGATATCACCGGTACTTCAGCTCGGTGGATTTTAAGAAGTGGGACGACCAAACCGAACCAGAGATTTTCTTTTCCAGAGATGGGACCATGGCTTATACCATTGTGGATAAACAGGTCGTGCTTATCTATCAGGAAAGAGATACCACCTTTGAGCAAACCACAAACTTTGCCTGGGTGACCATCTACACTAAGGCAAGTGGGGATTGGAAAATAGCGTGTGTCGCGTCCACCAATAAACCTTCCGAAATTGTACCGATGATTGACTGAAAGGTTTTGTTATCGGTCGGTACTCGATGTGGTTTTCAAAGAATCTTTCTCACCCTCCTCTTTTTCGACTTGAAAGATGGGTATGTGCTCAACTTGTTTGCTTAAATTGAAAAAAGCCTTTAAGGTATTCTCTGTACACATATCCCCAAGGAATCACTAAAACATCGATAATGATGCCTGGAGCCATCACCCAGAACCATGATTCGAGGCTCTCGTTAACGGAACCTGAACTTTTAACTGGTAGGTACACGCCGATGAGCCATGCAGATTTGTAAACCAACTGAATTAATAACAAAGGGGTGAATTTTAACGGGAACCTCATGGCCGGTATGCATAGTAAAGATAATGCGGCATAAAAACTGATGGCCACACCTGTCATGGCATCAACTGGTTCATTTGGAAAGATAATGCTGGACCAATTATCAGGGGCGAGGCTTATAAAATTGAGTAAGAATAGCACTCGCATGATGTGTTGCCTCCAGGCAGGGACTTTTTTGTTAGGATTCATCGTATGTTATAGCGTTTTAGGAATTTTCAGATAGATGCTTTTGAACTGGTTTAGGTTGCATCTTTTATTTTAGATTTATTCACTATCGCGTCAGAGAGTGATCACCATTCATCGATGAATAGTTTCCACTATTTGGTTCGTCCTTCTACGAGCTTTTCGTACGCTACATCATCAGGCTCCCAGAGTTCAATTTTATTGCCTTCATTGTCCAGGATATGGACAAATTTTCCGTATTCAAACGTCTCGATTTTGTCTAAAACAGTTACACCATTTTGTTTTAGCTTTTCAAGGAGTTGTTCCAGGTGGACCACCCGGTAGTTGATCATGAATTCCTTCGGAGAGGGTTCAAAGTGAGTGGATTTTTTGGATGAAGGACTCCATTGGGTAAACCCCTTTTTTGTTGGGTCACGTCCCTGGTACCATTCAAAGTTGGTCCCCCATTGGTCGGTACCCAGACCCAGGTTTTTTTGATACCATGCTTTCATTTCTTCCGGGTTTTCGGATTTGAAAAAAATCCCGCCTATTCCGGTCACACGTGGTTGATCGTTATCCATCGTTCAAACTGTTTTTTAGTTGATCATATAGTCTCTTTACTTGTAAATCCCCAAACCCATAGATGCTTTCTTTTTCACTAAATGCCTTGAAAACAGGTCCGAATTCTTCCGTTTTCAATTCATTGATGATCGCTCTCAACGAATCCATGGGTCTTCCCAGTGCTCCGTCTTTTGGTATTCGCTGAATGTGTGCTTCCACGGCCTGAAGGATAAACGGGTACGTATCCGCCAGCTTCGTCGCTATCTGATGCATCTTTTGTGTGTCACCGTTTTGATAGGCTCCCCATAGATCGGATAGCTCATGGAGTTCGGTGATCGCTGTTTTTTCATGGTAAGTGGTCATCAACTCTGATTCCTTCAGCCCCCCGAAACTATAGGGTGTATGTGGTTGTGGCCTGACCAGATATACCTGATTGTTTTTATTTCCTTTATCCAGTAAGTGGGCGACAAACCAAAAATTGACCTGGCAAAAAAGGTCGTCTTCAAACCAAAGGTTGATCTCCGAGTGCAATACGTAGGATTTTCGTGAACTCACCGGCGACCCGTTCGTAATATTCGGTCTCGCTCAAAAACAGCGCTCTTTTCGCGTACAATTCATCCGGGGTTTTTGCTGCTACAGGCCCTTCGACAAAGCACTCTCTCATGACAATGATTTCTCCCTGAATCTTCTTTGGGAAATGTTGTTTGAGTGCATCGCCATTTAGTATGTGGTATGGGTTGTTCATGCTTTTTGGAGTAAAATCCAGCTTCTCATGAAGGAAACGCCAGACCTTGTGTGCAGTCAGTAAAATTAGGTCACATCAGGAAGAGATGAAAAACTTAGTTCCATTACGGGTATGTGTCTGCCCGGGATCGAGCTTTGCTTTTTGCTAATTGTTTTAAAACCAAATTTTTGATAAAAACCCGCTGCATTTGGTTCTGCGTCCAGGGTGACCGTTTGCACGGTAAGCGCTTTAATGCGTTTCAGGAAGTCATTCATCAACTGCTTTCCAATCCCTTTTCCAATATAGTCCGGCTCAATAAAAATATTGTCCAGTCTTATAGCCGACTTGGACAGGTATTGGAATGAGTAGTATCCTATGGTTTGTTCGTTTTCCTTAACTACATAGACATGGTGGTTTAATAGGTATTCTTCTGAAATCAAAAGGTCTTTATGCCACTTTTCGATTTGTTCTTTGGAGTAACCCCAGTAGGCTTTGGATCTTCTTGTTAAATGCGTTAGTTCATGAGCGTTACTGGCCGATGCTTTTTCTATCGTGAGGTCCATCTAGTTGGTGACCTTTTTCTCTACCTCTGCATTTTCCTTACTCACCATCGTAAATGCGTTATTTCGATCACGATAATACCAGATGTGATAATAATAGGCCCTTTTTAGGAGCTGGTAAGCAAGTATCAGAAGAATGATCCCGATGATCAGCCATTGTAGCAGGTAGCGTTCGTGATTCACTACGGCCTTAATGAAACAGACAATGGAAAGAAAAATGAAGCTAAAAGACAGGTTATGGGACATAGCCCGTAGCGCGTTCCACT
>JBCCXH010000041.1:0-18899 GCA_039192005.1 Bacteroidota bacterium | reverse complement strand
TACTTCTCCAAGTTCAAGTACCTTCAATTTTTTATCGGTCAGGGTGACCCTCCCGTTCTTCGTTTTAACAGTGATCAGTTTTTTGTTGGTAAACATACTTTCCACGGAAGTTTGGTGATACTCGCACATTTCCATGAACTGGATCAACTGTTTTTCTTCCAGATCGAATCGATATTTCGTATGGTAAACACTTGCATCTTTCGAATGGCTCAAAAGGTAATTCTCATCAGGGTCTTGCTCGAATTTCCAATACGTGGTATAGTCAATTTGTACTTGCTGTGTTTCAATTTTTTTCGGATGTATAAACGCTTCACCAAAACCAACGTCTACCAAAAAGTTTTTATCATCTAGCCGAACAATGACAATCAGGTGATCGAAATCTGGACTAAATGCTCCGGAGTCTTTCAAAAACTGAGCAGATGCACAATAACAGGAGAAGCCCAGGTGGTAAAGCAAATGATAAAAGAGTCCGTTTAGCTCATAACAAAACCCTCCGCGTCTATCAATAACGATCTTGTGGAAAATCTTTTGAAAGTCAAGTATGATTTTTCTATTGTAATGAATGTCAAGGTTTTCAAAAGGGATAGTGTGAACATGTGCATAATGTAGTGCTTTGAGATATTCCAACGAAGGCGGCTGCTGTTCTAACCCTAATCTTTTCAGATACACCTGCGTATCAATTTCGATAGCTTTAGGTTTAGTTCTGAAATAATTGAGCTTTTTCAATTTCCCTTGTTGAAATACTGTATCATGTTCCTGATGTAATTTCTCAGTGCATCTTGCCATGTTTCGCTCGCGTCCCATTCACCGACGTATACATTTTTCACAATGTTTTGCCTGATATAAAACTTATGCACCAGTGCATCTTTCGGAATACTTTTAACCGATGTGTTGTCGGGCATGATGGGAATAACAGACATGTACTGATCCTTGATCTCTTCGTCTTCATATTTTAAGAGGGACCGAATAGACGCGACAGATGCATACACATTTCTCAGTAAAAATTGATGGCGCTTGCGAAGCAAATCTTCATCACTCATGTGGTCAATGAATTTAAACTCGTACTCCAATTCCTTTTGAAGTTCCTGAAGAATTTGCTCAAGCTCCTCGTTTTTAGCATCTACTTTCAGGTTGTATGCATTAATTTTTTTTACCATCTCTTCTGCACCATTTTTCGGGACAGCAACTTTGGCAAATTTTTCAATGGCCAGGTTGCTTCTTCGAATTTGACCAGGATAGTTCTTCAAGTTCAGTTTTTCAACAATCGGTATTTCATTTGCGAAAAAAGGCTTTTCAGGTATCAAAAAGTTAGAAGGGAATTGATCCGATTTTTTGATTTCTCTTGCAAAGTTTAGAAGCACGCTCTTTAAAGAACCAGATCGATACCTAAATGCAGATTGACCACTTTTAAATAAGTTTTCCTGAGGGTCAAACTTTGTACATATCAACTCAAACCCATCATCAACTTCTTTCAGGAAAACAATAAACTCTGCCCCTCTATTGGATAGCAAGTCCATGTAAAAACCTTTTGTTGAGTTACCGGATTGATAATCAAGTAAGTTTAAGTAGATAACAGGATCAACGCCCATTTTGTAGAGGTAACCATGCGCCTCATTTCCCGTTTTTTTCCAATCGCCACTTGTTGTGTAGCTGCTTTCGTTTTTCTTCTTTAAATCGATAATGACAGCAGTTCGAGAGCTTGTTAAACTTGCAGGCACTTTGTTTTCAAAAACCAATGACTGGAATTCAAAAGGAGATTGTGCAAAAACAAACGAAAAAGAAAGGAGTAATAAAATTGAAAGTGTAAATCTCATCTTAGAGTTAATATGACAGTGGCTAATTTTATAAAATCTCAACTCATAAGAAACCTTTTTAGTATTAAAGATGCAAAAACGATGTGCCTGGTGCGCCAATAGCTTTGATGAATACATCAAGTATCATGATGAAGAGTGGGGCACTCCCGTTCATGATGAAAAAACCCATTTCGAATTTTTAGTCCTGGAAAGTGCACAAGCAGGTCTGAGCTGGGCAACGATTCTCAAAAAAAGAGAAGGCTACCGAAACGCGTTTGCTGATTTTGATGTAAAAAAAGTTTCTGAATACCCCCCTGGTATGGTTGAAGACTTGGTCCAGGATGCTTCCATCATCCGCAACCGAAAAAAAATTGAAGCTACAATTAATAACGCTAAATGTTTCATAGAGGTACAAAAAGAGTTTGATTCCTTTGATAAATACATCTGGTCTTTTGTAGACAATACCCCTATTGTAGGACATTGGGAGAAAAGGAGTGACGTTCCGGTCACCACAAAAGAATCAGATATGCTATCAAAAGACTTAAAAAAACGAGGCTTCAAATTTGTCGGTTCCACCACCATTTATGCACACATGCAGGCAATTGGTCTCGTCAACGATCACACAACAGATTGTTTTAGGTATCACGAACTGATCGAACAACTGCGCGTTGAAAACTCCGATTGACTTTGAGCTCTTATTATTTTCCTCTCTTTGAGAGAGGGGGGGCAATGCCACCCAGGCTGGGAGAGGAGGAAAAAATCCTGTTTCAGTTAATAGTACTAGGATCGGTCATACCAAGTCAGTTCACAGTGACCGCTTATACAAACGTAGGGACGTATCTCTTAAGTCAATGTCATTATTTTATAAGCTGTAAAGTTCCTGTAAGAAAATAGTATTCACTAAGTTACTTTTGTCTATTAATAGTTTGGAAAGATGATAGAAAAACTGGAGGAGATAAAACACCGGTTTGAAGACGTGAGCCAGCTTATTGTACAGCCAGATGCTATGGCTGATATGAAAAAGTACAGCCTACTCAACAAAGAGTACAAGGACCTTGAAAAAATCGTGGTAAAATACAACGAGTTCAGCGAAGCAAAAAGCAACCTCAATAATGCCAAGCAAGTACTTGAAACAGAAAAGGATCCTGAGTTTCGAGAGATGGCGAAATCTGAAATAGATGAACTGGAGCCAAAAATTGAAGGCTTGGAAGAGGAATTAAAAATTATGCTCATTCCAAAAGATCCAAATGACAGCAAAAACGTGATCCTCGAAATCCGTGCGGGAACAGGTGGTGACGAGGCATCTATTTTTGCCGGTGACTTATTTCGAATGTACAAGCTCTTTGCCGAGTCACAGAATTGGAACTTTTCAGTCATGAATTTCAACGAAGGCAGTGCCGGAGGCTACAAAGAGATTGTTGCCTCCGTAGAAGGAGAGGACGCGTTTGGTAAATTAAAGTTTGAATCAGGAGCGCATCGTGTCCAAAGAGTGCCTGCAACAGAATCTCAAGGGAGAGTTCATACTTCCGCAGCGACAGTTGCCGTTCTTCCCGAAGCGGAAGAGGTAGACATAGATCTGAACATGGGTGATGTTCGAAAAGATACATTTCGGGCGTCTGGAGCTGGCGGTCAGCACATCAATAAAACGGAATCGGCTGTCAGACTTACACATATTCCATCCGGTATCGTGGTAGAATGCCAGGACGGAAGGTCGCAACATGCCAATTACGACAAAGCGCTAAAAGTACTTCGCTCAAGGCTTTATGAAATAGAGTTGAAGAAGCATAATGACGCAATCAGCAGTCAAAGAAAAAGCATGGTAGGTTCCGGTGATCGCTCGGATAAGATCAGAACGTACAATTACCCCCAGGGTAGAGTAACGGATCATCGAATTGGTTTTTCACTGTACAACCTTGGAAACGTAATGAATGGCGAGATTGGCGAGTTCATTGAGCAACTGAGAATTGCAGAAAATGCGGAGATAATGAAAGAAGGAGCTGAATAATCCGTTTACATTCTGAATGAAAAAAACCCATTACTTTCTATTGACCCTGCTTGTCGGCTGGATTAGCTGTTCAGAACCAGAAGAAGAATTTTCTTTTGATCCTAACCTCCAAATTATTTTCAGTAACGACAGTGTTACGTTCGACACCCTCGTTTCGAATACAAGAAGCAGCACCAGGAGATTGACCGTCTTTAATCCGAATGAGTCAGCTCTTTTGCTTTCAGAGGTTTCCCTCGGACTTCAGGATGGATCCGACTATCAGGTTATTATTAATGGTAAAGAGCGCGACGCGATTTTTAATGAACGCATTTTGGGAGGTGATAGCCTGCTGGTACTCATTGAAGTGACCATTGATCCAAGAAATGAGGACTTGCCGTACTTAGTAAAAGATTCGCTCGTTTTTTCCTGGAATGGAAATAGCGAACACGTAAAGCTGGTTTCGTGGGGGCAAGATGCACGTAGTGCAGGTAACGAACTTATTTGTACAACGACCTGGACCAATGAGCGGCCCTATTTGATTAGCGATACCTTAGTCGTTGGTGCAGATTGTATATTAACCATCGAAAAAGGAACAAACATTTTCTTTGAAAACGACGCGGCACTTTTCGTACAGGGATCACTAATAGCAAATGGAGACTCATCGGAACACATCATTTTTAGAAACTCCAGATTTGATGGAATCTATGATGAAGTGCCCGGGCAGTGGAACGGTATCTTCTTTTTAGAAGGGAGCGATGGAAACGAACTGTCGTTCACAGAAATCTTCAACGGACGAATCGGTCTGCGCGTAGGATCCCCGGATGAAGACAATGAACCCGACGTTGTCGTCAACAACACCCGTATCTTTAACATGAGCGAAGCTGGAATTTTGGCTTTTACATCAGATATGGAAGTGACCAATACGCTGATCTATAACTGCGGCACCTATTTGGCAGGTCATTTTATAGGAGGAAACTACACGTACAGGCATTGTACTTTTTCTAACGATCTAAGTTTTTTTGTCTCCGATCAACCTGCGGTTCAATTTGCCGATAACATCGTATTGGACAATAATGAAATTCTTTCTGCGGACTTGTTTTTTTCCATATCTAACTCCATTATTTGGGGAAGGTCTGATGAAGAGCTTTTAGTTAGTAGTGGTGGAGGTCGCGACGTAGTGGGCCTGATAACTACCAATATTATTCGCTCGGAACAAGAACTGACCGGTAATTTTACCTCTGTGGATTTTAACTTTCCTGGTTTCAGAAATGAGTTTCCTTTTGACTATGCCCTCGATTCTTTAGCATTTGCGAGGGACAAAGGCTCAAACATAGGAGTGCTCAATGACATAGACGATACGGTACGAGATGACCTTCCTGATATTGGCGCTTTTGAAAGCGTAGATTGATATCCTTTCTGCCTATCTTGACTGGCAATGAAACCTGTATCCCAACATCACTTCCCACTGAACTGTCCAACGGGTAAGTGGACTTTACTATCTACTATTTTGGCTTCAAGTATGGCATTTATTGACGGGACAGCCCTCAACGTCATACTACCGTCTCTCCAAAAAGATTTGGGAGCAGATGGCGTAGATCTCTTTTGGATCTTAAACAGTTATTTACTGATGCTTGCCTCATTGATCATTGTTGGTGGAAGTTTAGGAGACAAGCTCGGAAGGGTTCGGATATTTAAATTGGGTATTTTCATCTTTGTTTTTGGATCCATGTTGTGCGGGTTTTCGCATGATATTTTTCAACTGATCATTTTCCGAGCGATCCAGGGAGCGGGCGGAGCGCTTATGATTCCGGGCAGCCTATCCATTATCTCTTCTGTTTTTAGTAAAGAGGAGAAAGGAAAAGCCATTGGTACGTGGTCAGCTTCTACTACCATTGTTACCATCTGTGGTCCCGTACTGGGGGGAGCATTGGCAGATATTGGCTTATGGCGATTTATTTTTTTCATGAATATCCCGTTGGGAGTTGTAGCCTATGTAGTGTTGCAGTTTAAAGTTCCGGAAAGTCGAGAGCCAGGTGCCTCACGTGTAGACTGGATCGGCGCAACCATACTTGTCCTAAGCCTGGCCTTCTTAACTTTTGGTTTTTTACAAATGCCAGAGTGGGGTTACAGCCACCCTTACGTAATGATGAGTTTAGCCCTGGGCCTGTTGCTTTTGGTTACTTTTGTCTTCACAGAAAAAAAGGTTTCTGAACCAATGGTTCCACTTTCATTGTTTAACAACGCAATGTTCTCAGGAGTGAATCTGCTTAGCTTTTTTTTATATGCGGGTCTGGGCGGCCTTATGTTATTTATGTCGCTGAACGTGATACAAATTCAAGGGTACTCTCAGTTTCAGGCAGGATTGACTTTCTTACCTTTTTCTTTCATGATGATCATAATTGCAAGAAAAATGGGAGGAATGACGGATAAATATGGGGCGAGGAGGTTTTTGATCATGGGTCCGTTGATTACAGGGATTGGAATGGTGTGGCTTTCGATGATTGGAATTACCGAGGGACCATCGGAATACTGGACTACCTTTTTCCCTCCTTTTATGATTTTTGCTTTTGGAATGTCTATTACCGTGGTGCCCCTAACTACCGCCGTGATGTCATCCGTCAGCGAAAACTTATCTGGAGTCGCATCAGGAATTAACAACAGTGTGACAAGGATCTCCGGAACTTTTATGAATGCTATTTTAGGAGCAGTAGCTTTACTGCTTTTTACAAATCATGTCTTAGATGATATAAGTGACGTTACGCTAACTGGAGAGATGAAAGAACAAATAATCATAGAAGCATCCAACCTTGGAGAGTCCAGAGCACCCGCTACTTATTCGTCAGAAGATCAGAAGATGATCAACGCTATCTATGGAAATAGTTTCATTGCTACCTACAGATGGGTGGGCCTACTCAGTGCAGCACTGGCTTTTATATCATCAGGTATTGCATTTTTTATGATTAAGGAGAGAATTAAACATGACTAACAGACAGCTTAGCGCAATTATGTTCACTGATTTGGCAGGATTTACTGCCATGATGCAGGAAAATGAGTTTGATGCCAAAGACCTAAGGGATCGCCACCGACGCATTTTAGAAGAAAAAATAAGCCACTACAATGGGAAAATATTGCAGTACTATGGAGACGGAGCGTTGTCGCTTTTCAGCAGTACTGTATCTGCATCAGATTCAGCAGTTTCTATTCAAAAAGCTTCAATAGCAGATAAAATCCCGTTGAGAATTGGTATCCACACAGGAGATGTAGTTATTGAGGAAGATGGCGTCTATGGTGATGGGGTGAATATTGCTTCCAGAATCGAATCTTTTTCGGTACCCGGTTCGGTTATGGTATCGGATAAAGTTTATGATGATCTGAAAAACCACGATCATTTTCGATCGGTTCTGATGGGGGAGTTTGAACTGAAAAATGTAAAGAAACCCGTCGAAGTATATGCATTGACAAATGAAGGGTTAATTGTTCCGCAGCGCACAGAGCTAAAGGGAAAGGTAAAAGAGCGGATCAAAAGCATCATGGTTCTACCATTTGTAAACAGAAGTGCAGATCCCGAGAATGAATATTTTAGTGATGGCATCACAGAAGAGATCATTACTTCCCTGGCCAAAGTTGATGGGTTACGAGTTATCTCCAGGACTTCCTCCTTTGCTTTTAAAGGAAAGAATGCAGACATCAGAGAGATAGGCAAACAACTTGAAGTGCAGTCCGTGTTAGATGGAAGCGTGAGAAAGGCCGGAAATAAGGTGAGGATCTCTGTGCAGCTGAGCAGCACTTTTGATGGGTATGAACTATGGTCTGAAACGTACGATCGACTGTTGGAAGATATTTTTGAGCTGCAAGATGAGATCTCCTTAAAGATCACACATCAACTTCGAGAACGCCTCTCCAGTTCAAAGATCAAAGACAAGGACAAGGTTAAGCCGGTCAATGTAGAGGCTTACAATCATTATTTGCAAGGCCTTTTTTACTACAATAAGTGGACACCTGCCAATGCTCAAAAGGCACAGGAGTCGTTTCAGAAAGCGATCGATCTGGTGCCAGCGTATGATCAGGCCATTGCAGGTCAGGCGCTTTCCTATTCTTTGATGTCCATGACAGGCTTTATGAAACCTACGACAGGTTATAAGTTGACAAAAGAAAAGGCCGAAAGAGTATTGAACCTAAACGCTCAAAATGAAAGTGCTTACATCGCGCTATCCTATTACGAGTTTTTTTATGCCTGGAACTTCAATAAAAGCAAAGAATATGCAGAAAAGGCACTAGAGCTCAATCCAAGATCTCCTGATGCCAACGTGGTCAGGACACTCGTTCATTTAGCACGACATGAAGTAGACGAGTCCATTAAGTACATTGATAAAGCAAAGGAAATAGACCCTCTTTCCGCAATAACAAACCGAACACTAGCAGACTTTTATTACCTGAAAGGTGATTATAAACGCTCAATAGAGGTCTATGATTGGATTTTGGAGCGATATCCTGATTTTATTGCTGCGCTGGAGTTTAAAGCATGGGCCTATCTAATGTTGGGCGAGCATACCAAAGCGATCGATCTATTTAATTCGATTAGCGGGGATGCAGTGCATGCGATCAAACCATACGTTCAGCTAGGCTACGCATATGCGATAAAAGGTGAAATGGAAAAAGCAACCTCATACTTAGATCAATTAAAAAAAGAAGCGCAACAAAACCCGGAAGGGGCCTATGATATGAGCTTTGCTACGCTGTATACAGGTCTTGGTATGATTGATGAGGCCTTTATTTATTTACGACGCTGCATGGAAGAAAAAATTGGTGCTGTCACGATGATTAATATTAGCCCTATATGGAAACCATTGCACAAAGACGCCAGATATCTTGACATGTTAAAGGAGATAGGTCTCGAAACAAAACCTTAATTCTATTTGGTTAGGATGGTTCCGCACTCGGATGGTTCCGCATTCGGATGGTTCCGCACCCGGATGAACCATACCAGATTAAAAGTTGATTTTTCCGTACACTAGATATTCCAAATGATCATTTTTGAGATCATTTGGAACGTCGGTCTCAAGCATGTCATCGACATTGTTTGACAAGGGTCGTAGTACATGATTACGGCTTTTCCCCTATTACATTAAGCTTACTACCGCAGTTCTAACAAACGTGTTATGCCCCTTTAAGGTCTTTTGAGCGCCCATGTAGAAAAATTCGGTTTGCATGTTGTAACCTTCCTTCACCATATCGGTAACTTAATCAAATTGACTAACTGATTTGGTTTGAAACTAGAAATGACGGATGAGGACCTGATGTCGCAGGTTAAAGAAGGTCAGCTGGAAAAGCTGAGCGAGTTGTATCGTCGTTATGCAAAACGTATTTACAACTACTTCTTGAAATCAACGCTAAAAGTTGCCGATAGTGACGACCTGACTCAAGACCTTTTTATCAGAATTATGAAATACAGAAAGTCCTATAAAATTGGACAGTCTGTTCAGTTCTGGGTTTTTCAGATTGCCAGAAACATGTTAAAAGATCATTTCAGGAAAATGAAAGTACATACAAGCAGGTTTAGTCAAACAGACATTATTCCTGATGTAGTGGATGACTCTTTCGCCTTACAACCAGAAAAAGAAAAAAAATTGTATCAGGCGATGAAAGCATTGGGCGAGGAGAAAAGAGAGCTCCTGGTGCTGAGCAAATTTGATGGAATGAAGTACGAGCAGATTGCAGCACTAAGAAAGACATCCGTTAGCAACATCAAAGTTCAGGTGCATCGAACCATCAAAGAGTTGAGAGATCACTATTTTGAAATAAAAGAAGAGTAGTATGGAAAAAGAAATTACAGATGAACAGCTTATTGAATTACTAGAAGGTAAGCAAGACGACGAGCTTCTAAATCGAGTAAGAAATGATGAGGTTTTGAATCAACGGTTCAAAGAACTGAAAAGTATTTTGAATAGCATGCACGAGGCATCCATGATGGAAGTACCGGCACACATTCCCATGAACATCAATGAGGCGATGATAAAAGAAAAGGAACGCATTCAGTTTCGAAGATCAAGTTGGAGGGTTGCTGCTTCATTGGCGATTTTACTCGTTGGTTTTGGCCTCGGAAAAATTTCTAACGATCCGAACGAAAGCACGGCGAGCTTAACCAGGGAAATTCAGGCGTTGAAAGAACTGACGATGATGAATGCATTGAAAAACCATTCGGCCAGCGAGCGCATCCAGGTCGTCAATCAGATAAATAACGCAACGTCAACATACGATTCGAGATTGGTGACTACGCTGATCCATACACTGAATAAGGACGAAAGTCCAAACGTCAGGTATGCTGCACTTCAGGCGCTATCAAACTATTTGGGTTATTCGGAGATCAGAGCGGCACTTGTCAAATCACTTGAGGCACAATCCGATCCACTCATTCAAATATCACTTATTAACATTTTATTGGAAGCCAGAGAAAAAGCAGCGATTGCTCCTTTAAAAGACATCATGTTAGACGAAGAGGCATCATTGGAAGTAAGGCAACAGGCTGAAATAGCCATTCAGGTCTTGATATAGACAACCATTTTTTAACAAGAAACATTATGAGAAAATTATCAACTTTATTTACGATCCTACTCTTTATGACAAGTAGGGCACAGACTCAAAACACCATACCATCGGAGTTTACCTATGAAATCAAAGGCAACTTATCTGAGGTGGTTTTGCAAATAGATCAGCTTTTTTCTGACATTACCATTGAGGGAATCTCCGGCGCTAGCATGAACATCTACGTAAAAGGTTACGAGGGACTTCCTGAAAGAGCTAAGGGGCTCAGGCCATTGTCCTCCGGAGGACCGGAAAATACCGGCATTGGATTAAGTATTTCACAAGAGGGAAACATACTGAAACTTTCGGGCGCCCATCGCAAAGCAGATGATGCAGACTACACCATTCAACTTCCAAAAACGGTAAAACTAAAAATTGACTATAGCAGCTGGCAAGCCGGCAACATTGAAATTAATAAAATGGAAAATGAAGTAGAGATAAAAAGCCAGATAAGCGATTTATCTTTTTCTGATGTCACAGGCCCGATCGTTGCACATACACTAAGTGCAGACCTTGAGCTGAAATTCTCGTCGCTTAATCAAATGTCACCTTCCTCTATTTCGTCTACAAGTGGAAACATAGACGTGACGCTTCCAGGTGACACGAAAGGAACATTTAAAATGAACACGGTGTCGGGTGGAGTGTATACCGATCTCGACTTTGATTTAGGAGAAGCAGATCGTAAAAGGAAGATAATGGGTGCTTCTGCTACCGGTAAACTAAATGGTGGAGGCGTGGAGTTTTCATTAAAAACCGTGAGTGGAGACATCTATGTACGAAAAGCCAATGCTAAATGAAAAGAATTGGTATGAAAAAACGAAGTATGATAAGCTCAGCGTTGATAATGAGCTACCTGTTAGTCCTTCTGGGTTTATCAGCTCAACCCAAGAAGGAAACGGAATCTGTGAAAGTTCTCGAACAAACCAACTTACAGCTACAATTTGATTTTGCCGATCGCATCACATTTACAACCTGGGAAAAAGATGAAGTGTTCGTAGAAGTAGACGTCGAAATTAATGCCGGTCGAGATAACGACATTTTTTCTTTGAAAACGGAAATGACCCCAACAACAATCCGAATTTCGATGGACAGGGATTTGTGGAATAGTATACCAAGCAAAAACAGGAAAGATTGTCAATGGTCGACTACGCTAAACTATACAGTTTATCTACCAAGTTCATTGGAAGTACATGCCAATACAATTTCAGGAGATTTTGAACTGGAATATTTTGAGGCACCCATCTACCTGAAGACCATTTCAGGGTCGATAGACATAAAAATTCCTCCCGGGTCCGGTATGGATTTTCGCGCAGAGACGATAAGTGGGGAAATGTTTTCGGATCTGGATATTAAATTCCTTGATGGAAAAGAAGGGTTGAGGCAAGTGGTAGGTCAAAAAATCAATGGCAGGATCAACGATGGTGGTTACCAATCTCGTCTTAAAACCATCAGTGGTAATATCTATTTAAGGAAAGGATAATTTTCCAGCCGATCGCTACGTTTGATGAGTGAAACTTATCTTTATCCGATGAAACGCTCCATTATTTTACTAGTTCCCTTTGTATTGTCGGCTTTTACCCAATGTGGAAACGACGACATACAAATCCCGGATACGCCACTGGAGGGAATGGTTGCCGGAGAGGAGTGGACGTTTCAATACGGAAATGCGTATGTAAATCCCAATGGCATTTATACCATTCAGTTTCTTTCTACGGAAGAAACGGCAACAGATCCTTGTGCGGTTCCTTCGCCAGGCAATCCCTTTGTTTCCATGGCCATACCCTTGCAACGGATGAGTTCGTCCGTACCTTTTTTTAATTTGGATGAATCACCGCGGTTTAATATTTCCAGGGGCAACTCGTTTATAGCAACGAGCGGGATACTGGAAATTTTCGACGTTGACAATACCAGGGTTTTTGGTTTTCTGGAAGCACAGTTAGATGATGAAAATACGGTCAGAGGGCAATTTCAAGTACAAATTTGCAATTGATCCAACCGTATTTCCAAAAAGATAATATTTATGCTTCTGCCAGTTGTTCTTCTTCGATAAAGTCTGAGACAGGAAGACAGCTACACATCAGGTTTCTATCTCCATACGCACTGTCCACCCTACTTACCGAAGGCCAGAATTTATTTTCTCTTACATACTTAATAGGAAATGCAGCCTTTTCTCTTGAGTATGGATACTCCCAATTGTCCGACAATAAAGTTTTGTAGGCGTGAGGAGCATTTTTAAGTACGTTATTAGAAACATCCGCTGTACCATCAATTACCTCCTGAATTTCTTTCCTTATGGAAATCATCGCCTCACAAAATCGATCTAGTTCGGATTTTACTTCACTTTCTGTCGGCTCAATCATCATTGTTCCAGGAACCGGAAAAGAAACCGTTGGAGCATGAAAACCATAGTCGATCAGTCGTTTCGCGATGTCTTCCACTTCTACACCTTCTTTCTTGAAGGCACGACAATCGATGATCATTTCGTGCGCACTCCTGTCGTTCTTATTGGTGTATAAAATAGGAAAGTGGTCTTTGAGTCTAAGGGCAATATAATTGGCATTGAGTATGGCCATCCTAGTTGCATTCGTCAGTCCTTCCCCTCCCATCATAGCGATGTAAGCATGGGATATAGGAAGAATGCTTGCACTCGTAAAAGGAGTGGCAGCAATGGCGGGGTTTTTACAGTCAGAGTAAATGTGACCTGGAAGGTGATCTGCTAAATGCTTCGCGACACCAATAGGGCCCATGCCTGGACCTCCACCGCCGTGAGGGATACAAAATGTTTTGTGGAGATTTAAATGACAAACATCTGCTCCAATAATGGCCGGAGAGGTTAAGCCAACCTGTGCATTCATATTTGCACCATCCATGTATACCTGCCCTCCACGCTGATGGATGATCTCACAGATTTCGATGATCGCATCCTCAAAAACACCATGCGTAGACGGATAGGTCACCATCAATACCGCTAAGTTCTCTTTATGAGCTTCTGCTTTTTGGGTGAGGTCTTCAATATCAATGTTTCCGTCTTCGTCACATTGTACAATGACTACTTTCATGCCTGACATGACGGCGCTTGCCGGGTTAGTCCCGTGAGCGGAAGAAGGAATCAATGCCACGTTTCTATTAGATTGACCAGTGTTTTCAAGATAAGACTTAATGACCATCAGTCCGGCGTATTCTCCCTGTGCCCCGGAGTTGGGCTGGAAGGATACAGCGTGAAACCCTGTTATTTCGGTGAGCCAGTCGTGCAATTCTCCAATTAACTGGTGGTAACCTTCTACCTGGTTCTGAGGAGCAAATGGATGAATGTTTCCAAACTCTGCCCAGGTGACGGGAATCATTTCTGTTGTCGCATTTAGTTTCATGGTACACGAACCGAGAGAGATCATCGAGTGAACCAATGAAAGGTCTTTATTTTCCAATCGTTTCATGTATCGTAACAATTCATGTTCCGAGTGGTACTGATTGAAAACGGGATGACTCAAGAATTCTGTCGTTCTGGTGAGTGTGTCAGGAAAAGTAAGGGAGAAATTTTCCTCAATGACGACAGAACTTTTACCAGATGCTTCAGAAAAGATGCTTAGAATCTCATTTGCATCTTCAACGGTATGCGATTCATCAAACGCAATCCCTACTGCGCTGTCAAAATACCTGAAATTTATTTCTGCTGCTTCACTTATCCTTTTTATATCAGGAATAAGATCTTTTGGCACGGATATTTTTAAGGTATCGAAAAAGAGTGCATTCTCATTTTCAAAACCAAGTATAGCCAAACCACTAGCTACTTGTTTTGCAAAGCCGTGTGTCCTGGCGGCAATCTGCTTTAATCCTTTAGGACCATGATAGACCGCATACATCGACGCTATGACGGCCAGTAACACTTGAGCGGTACATATATTGGAAGTTGCTCGTTCTCTTTTGATGTGTTGTTCTCTGGTTTGAAGTGCCATACGATACGCATCGTTGCCATGGACATCTTTTGATGCGCCAATGATTCTACCTGGTATCGCTCGCTTAAATGCTTCCTTTGTAGCAAAAAATGCAGCATGAGGTCCTCCAAAGCCCATCGGTACACCAAAACGCTGTGAGGTTCCAACTACCACGTCGGTTCCCCATTTTCCTGGTGCCGACAAAAGGGTCAGTGAAAGTAAGTCCGCAGCACAAGCGGTGGAAACCTGATGTTCAGATGCACTAGCTACTAAAAAGGACCAGTCTTTGACTTGCCCGTCGTTATCGGCGTATTGGAAAAAGACCCCAAATACGTCAGGGGAGGATACGTCTGCCTTGGTAAGATCAACTACTTCGAGTTCGATTCCAAAAGGAAGCGCTCGGGTCTTCAATACGTCCAGGGTTTGTGGGAAAATATTTTCATCGACCAAAAAACGCGAGGCACGCTTCTTTTCGCCCTTTCTAAGTCCAAAAAGCATGGTCATTGCTTCAGCAGCAGCAGTAGCTTCGTCCAATAAAGAAGCATTTGCAATTTCCATTCCCGTCAGATCAATGATCATGGTTTGAAAATTAATAAGCGCCTCCAATCTACCTTGAGCAATTTCGGCCTGATAGGGAGTATATGCGGTATACCATCCGGGGTTTTCCAGAATGTTTCGTTGGATAACAGAAGGAATCACACTGTTGTAGTACCCCTGTCCAATAAATGATTTGAAGACCTGGTTTTTACTGGCGGTTTTTTTGAGCTTATTTAAGTATTCAAACTCGTTAAGAGGTTGTGGGAGATTTAGTCCGTGCTTCTTTCTTATTTTAGGTGGAATTGCTTCCTGAATAAGTTGGTCCACAGAATCTACGCCGATGGCATCGATCATATCATTCACTTGCTCTCGACTCGGTCCATTGTGTCTACTTTCAAAAGACACGCGATCATTCAGATTGATATTCATACTTGTAAGGGCGGAATAACTAAAAATTTAAGTGCGCAAAATTACTTAAGAGAACTGATGAGTAAAAGCTTTGTTCTATGTCTTCATGTAATTGTTTGAGCGTCTCATTTTGAAAAATCGGTAGCTTTAAATGATTTTATCTTACGAAAATGGGTTGATGATGAAGAATACGGTTTTTCTGGCATGTTTATTTGTTGTTTTTTCTACCAGTTCTCAGGACAAACAAGCAATCAAATACGCTAAAACCATCAATCAGGAGGACTTAAAATCGCACCTCACAATTTTATCATCTGACGAGTTTGAAGGTCGGGAAACGGGAAAGAAAGGTCAAAAGATGGCTGCTGAATACATCGCCCGTCAGTTTGAGAAATTTGGCCTGGAAACACCGGTAAATGATTCTTATTTTCAGAAGTTTAACCTATTCGAATCATCCATTAGTTCTGTTTACTTTAAAAAGGGAAATGAGAAACGAGAAGGTTTCTCTGACTTCGTCTACTACTCAAGTGCGGAAACAAGGGGTGAAGAGTACGTGACAATTTTTATGTCTGATCATGAGGATCAGATGATTGAAGATTATAAAGGAAAATACATTGCTTATGTATCAGAAAGCTTGAGAGGGTTGCAGCCACGTATGAATCGAGCTAAAGATGCAGGTGCAAAAGGCTTTATTGTTTTACTTACCTCTGAAGATGAATTTGTTTCTGTAGCCAGTCGGTTTGGCTCGTTTCTTCAGCGATCGACATTGGGTCTCGAATCCAGAGATAACACTAGTAATCAAATGATCATTGGAAATAAATCATTGGCTGAATGGCTATTTGACAAGCCTTTTGATCGGATAAAGGAAGGTGATGAGCAGCAACTAATCTTTAATGCTGATTATTTGGATCGGCCGATAGCGACAGAAAATGTTTTGGGTTTTTTAAGAGGATCTGAAAAACCGGAAGAGATAGTGGCCATTACCGCTCACTATGATCACATAGGAATAATTGACGGAGAGATTCACAATGGTGCCGACGACGACGGTTCAGGAACTGCGACCGTTTTGGAATTGGCTCAGGCTTTTTCAATAGCAGCCTCAGAAAACAGCGGTCCGAAAAGAAGCATCTTGTTCATGACGGTCACCGGAGAAGAAAAAGGGTTGTTCGGATCAAAATACTACACCGACTCAGATCCGGTATTTCCCTTGGAAAATACGGTGGCCAACCTTAACATAGATATGGTCGGCAGGGTGGATGAGAAGCATTCAAAGTCTAAAGACTACATCTATCTTATCGGTTCAGATAAATTGTCTCGCGAGTTACATGAACTTTCAGAGTCAGTGAATAAAACGTACACACGGCTGAAACTGGACTATACGTACAACGAAGAAAACGACCCAAACAGGTTTTATTACCGTTCAGACCATTACAACTTTGCAAAAAACAACATCCCCGTCATCTTCTATTTCAATGGAACGCACCCCGATTACCACCGGCCCAGTGATACCATAGAGAAAATTAATTTTTCTGCCATGGAGAAAAGGGCCAGACTCGTCTTTCATACAGGTTGGGAAATTGCAAATAGAGAGGAGAGATTAAAGCTGGATTAGATGACAGAATGCTTTTAAAATTGATCATTGTGGGGCAAAGCCCCACAAGATCTTTTCAACCAGCTATGGAAAGAAAGACATTACATCCATCTTTCTTTTACAATAATATGTTTTTTTTCGGTTTTGAGGAAAAATCAGTCGATGACTTTTCAACATTTTATCAAAACAAAAGGATAAAACCCCGAATAATCATTAAAAATCTTTGTTAATTGATTGTTTTGACCAAATCATGCAGCTATCTATCACAAACAATTTTATCATCAGAGTGGAGCCGTCAGCTTTCCAACGTCCATATTTGCGATAAATTAACTTTAGGAAATGTATTTAATCAAAAATGCACAACTCGTCAATGAAGGAGTCATACAATCTCGGGACGTTTTAATCAAGGATGAGCGCATCATCCAGATCGCTTCCTCAATAGAGACACAAGCCAATGTTCATGAGATTAATGCAGAAGGCCTGTATTTACTTCCCGGAGTGATTGACGATCAGGTACATTTTAGAGAGCCCGGACTCACTCATAAAGGGGAGATTTTTACGGAATCCAGGGCCGCGGTTGCGGGTGGAGTGACTTCTTATATGGAAATGCCCAATGTCAACCCTCAGACCATCACCCAAGATTTACTTGCAGCAAAATATGAAATAGGAAAAGCAAAGTCTTTGGCAAACTATTCCTTTTATATGGGAAGCACCAATGATAACCTGGAGGAGGTACTGAAAACTGACCCACAGTCTGTCTGTGGAATTAAGATTTTCATGGGTTCCTCGACAGGAAACATGTTGGTAGATGACCCGAAAACATTGGAGCAGATTTTTAGAAATGCTCCCATACTTATTGCCACGCATTGTGAAGATGAGGCAACCATCAAAAAGAATACAGAAAGTTATGTTTCCACTTATGGTGAAGCGATTCCTTTCAAATACCATCCGCTGATAAGAAGCGAAGAAGCCTGCTACCTTTCCTCATCGGCAGCCATTGAGTTGGCCAGGAAAAACGATACGAGGTTGCATATTTTACACATCTCAACAGGAAAGGAGACTCACCTGTTTGAGAAAGGTGGATTAGGTAATAAAAAAATCACGTCCGAAGCCTGTATTCATCACTTATGGTTTTCATCAGATGATTACGATGAAAAGGGAGCATTCATCAAATGGAATCCTGCGGTAAAGACACCCAATGACCGCGAGGAGATATGGAAAGCACTTTTAGATGATCGAATAGATGTTATCGCTACCGATCACGCACCGCATACATTGGAAGAAAAACAAAATAACTATACGAAGGCACCCTCCGGTGGGCCGTTGATTCAACATTCATTGGTAGCGATGCTGGACTTTTACCATCAGGGTAAAATTTCGTTGGAGAGAATCGTAGAAAAAATGTGCCATGCAGTCGCTACTTGTTTTGATGTCAGGGAAAGGGGCTTTATTCGGGAAGGATATTATGCAGATCTGGTACTGGTTGACCTGAAAAACCCATGGACAGTAGATAGAGAAAATGTTTTAGCGAAGTGTGGCTGGTCTCCATTTGAGCATCATACGTTTCAATCTAAAGTGACGCATACGTTTGTTTCAGGTCACCTGGCCTATGCAAATGGAGAGCTAAATGACTCAGTTCTTGGTAAGCGGTTGAGTTTTGATCGAAAGTAGCCTTTGTAGTTTGTTTTATGAGTTCCATTTTTGACCTGATACAAAACTGCTTGCCAGTCAGTTACCTATCTCAATAAATAATTACTGAATTATTCAGGTAGATTTAAGGATTGCCATTAGATTTGCAATCCTTTTTGGAAATGAGTTTCCATTTATGGTGGTTGTAGTTCAGTTGGTTAGAACGCCTGATTGTGGTTCAGGAGGTCGCCGGTTCGAGTCCGGTCTTCCACCCTTGGCCGGGCTGATTCAAAATTTTAGGGTCAGCCCATTGTTTTATTACCTCAAAAACGCTGTTTAAAACCACTTTAAGCAGGATTTCATTTTTTCCAAAAGTGGTTCGAGAATTAGAAACGTGAATATTCAACTTTTGAGGAAAAATCGAACCAAGAATTTTTAGTTTTACT
>JBCCXH010000040.1:0-19011 GCA_039192005.1 Bacteroidota bacterium | reverse complement strand
TATTAAAACGTTGAAGTCCTGAAATCGAGATTCCTTCGCTGCGCTCGGAATGACGGAATCTTTTTTTAATTAAATGGATTTTTTTCATAAAATTTCACAAAAAACGTACTTGTAACTCATTGATAATCATTCCTTCTTGATGGCTGAATAGTAATTTGTAGTCTACTTCTATGGGTATAAGGTGATGGTATACCAGTTATACCCCCAGCAACTTCACTAACTTCTCTTCATCGATTGGCTTGGTCAGGTAATCTGAAAAACCGATCTCTTTAAAACGTTGTACCTCGTCATTCATCGCAAAGGCCGACTGTGCAATGATGGGTACCTGATCGTTTACTTTTCGGATTTTGTGGAAAGCTTCTTCACCGCTCATTACTGGCATTTTCAAGTCCATCAAAACCAGGCTTACATCGGGGTTTTTCTCAAAAAGTGATACCGCTTCCTGACCATTGTTAGCCATTAATAACTCTATATTTTTATCTCCCAGCACACTTTGGTAATACAGCAAAATCGACGGGCTATCGTCCGCGATCAGTACTTTTTGTATCAATTTACCCAGCTTTATGCTCTCCAGGTTATCCATATCGGCGCGCTTGGTATGGTTGCTTTTACGGGGAACGGTCACCGTAAACGTGCTGCCTTTCCCCAGTTTTGACTTCACATCAATGGTTCCTCCCATGGCATGTACGATTCCATCACAGATAGCAAGACCCAATCCTGCTCCATTGGACTGAAGTTCATTATCTGCCAATTGCTCAAACCGCTTAAAGATTCGCTCCAACTCCACTTTCTCGATGCCATAGCCCTGGTCAGCGATTTCAAATTTCACCTTGTCTTTGGTGAACTCATAGCCTAGGGTAATTGTGCCCTTTTTGCTGTACTTTATCGCATTATCTACGAGGTTATTGATCACTTGTTTTAACCGAACAGGATCGGTAGCGATGGTCGTATTTTGAGTGGCATCTTTCGGTTCCCTAAGCTGAATGGAAATGGTGTCGTTTCCTTCCAATTCGTTTGCATAGTATTCATAAATATCATTCATGAGTTTTTTAAGGTCTGTTTCTTCATCCTGTAAGAGGAGTGCCCCTGATTCGATTTTGCTTAAATCCAGAATGTCATTGATGAGTACCAGCAACTGTTTAGAGTTCTCCTCTATTTGTTCTAGGTAAAGTTCCTTCTGCCCCTTTTTTAAGTTAGACTTTTTCATCAGCTTGGAAAAGCCCACCACCGCGTTCATCGGAGTGCGTATCTCATGGCTGAGGTTTGACAAAAACAGGTCTTTTTGCTTATTAGCCCGCTCCGCTTGTTCTTTCGCATGAATGAGTTCCAGTTCACCAGATTTCTCCTTTGTGATGTCTTTGCTAATGCATAACATCCGTAAAGGTTCTCCATACTTACCACGCCGGATCACTTTCCCTCTGTTTTTAATCCATTTTACGGACGTATGGTCATTGTTCCATATCCGGAATTCATGTGCGTACGGTTCATTTCTTAGCACTCCTTTGTTGATGACGTCCCATACTTCTTTTTTATCCTCCTCGTGTAGCTTTTTATCCAGTTGCAGGCGTATTTTTCTGGAATCCAACTCAAAAAGTTCTAGCCAGTAGTCATTTTGATTTACAACCTCATCGCGCTCGACAGACCATTCCCAGAAAGCCATCTGATCCATTTGTAAGGCAAGGCTCGTGCTTTCAAATAACTTTTGATACTTGTCTTTCACAATGGCCACCTCTTCTACATCAATGAGTGTAATCACTACCCCATCTATCACATCTTCTTTGACGAACGGGCTTATTTTGATCAGATAATGTTTATCCTCATTGAGGATGGTTTCCTGGAAATGTTTGCCATCGGTTACACTGGCCTTTGCTTCTCTGAAAAATAATTCCCTCACCGGTTGGTCAAAAAACATGAAATTGGAAATGGGCCGGCCAATGTCCGATTTTTTCAGGCTTAAATGGGAGGTAACTGCAGGCGTATACGACCGAATCCTTAGTTCATGATCTAAAAACAGTGTGGCAATGTCTTGTGTGTCGTACAAGTGATTCAGGTCGTAATAGACCTGTTGTAGTTCGTTGTTTTTCTCTCTCAGCTCAGAGTTGACCGTATGCAGTTCTTCATTAACAGATTGCAACTCTTCGTTGGTGCTTTGTAGCTCTTCATTACTTGCTGTGAGTTCTTCATTAGAAGATTGTAGCTCTTCATTACTGGTTTCAAGTTCTTCAATCAGGTTTTTCAGTTCGTCATTTTTGAGCTTTAACTCATATTCCAAATCTTCTATCCGCTGAGAGGTAATGTCTGAAAAGTCCAGGTTTTCCAACGGTTCAGGAACTTCTGACTCATGCTCTTCCCCAAACTCCATAAGGTAGCAATCTGAGACTCCTTCCGACACTTCGGCTTTAGAAATAACCAGGTTGGTGACCAGGTTCGGATCATCCGAATTAAAAGAAATATCTTCAACCAACACCGGTTTTTGAATGGACTTTACGCGTCTTACTCCGTTTCGAATGATGGTCGCCAAACGCTGATCTACCATCTGAAGGATGTTGGGCTTAAAAAGCCCGTCTTTCGGATTTAGTTTTTTGGTAGCTAGCCCTTTGGTAAACAGAATGTTGAAATCATCATCTATGAAGAGTAAAGATGGCCCGTACTTCTCGCTCACGTATTTGTAATAGGAGTATTCGGGTACCTGATTGTTACCAAAAGGTGCTCTGAGGTTTAAATTGGCTGCTGTAGTGACTAACCCATCCACCTTTCTTGCGGTGCTGTATTTACTGCTTTGGCCGGCTGATTGATAGATCTTTTGCTTCGGATCCATGGGAATGAAGGCCTCTTCCAATTTTCCCAGGCTTTCGCTTTGTCCCATAAATAGAAAGCCTTTTCGGTTGAGCGAGAATAAAAAGTTACTAATGGCCGTTTCTTGTGCTTCGTTGTTCAGGTAGATCAACACGTTTCTACAGGAGATCAAATCTATTCGTATAAATGGAGGATCGTTGATTATGTTATTTATGGAAAAGATGATTTTATCACGGATTCGCTTGATGATCTGAATTTGATCTCCGCTTTTCACAAAGTATCGGTCCAGAAACATTTTGTCCATCTCATTGATTGCATTGGTACTGTATGACCCGATACCCGCTTTCAACAACGCTTGCTCGTCTACGTCTGTTGCAAAGAGTTTGAAATTGAGGTCCAACTTTGCCTGGGCAATGTAGTGATCTAAAGCCATGGCAATGGAGTAGGCTTCTTCGCCAGTGGAACACCCAGGCACCCATATCCTGAGCGGGATGGTCGGATCCCTGTCGGCACACAGGAGTGGAAAGACGTTATTTTGCAATAATTTAAATGAGTCGGTGTCCCGAAAGAAGCTGGTTACACCAATTAAAAAATCCTGAAGGAGCAGTTCTCGTTCTTTGAATTCTCGCTGGAAAATATCCAAGTAGCTCTTTAAGCTATCGACCTGATGGATGTGGATGCGCTTTTCCAGCCTTCGCATAAGGGTGTTGCGCTTATAGAGTGTGAAATCAATTCCTCTTAGTTTTTGGACTTCTTTTAGGATGGTAATGAAAATTTCCTCTTCTGTCTGATTTGTCAGAATGGTTTCCAGGCGTTTTTGAGGATATTGAGAAATCGCAAGCCCTATGTTTTCCGGGTCCATAACGAAGTCTGCCAAACCGGTGGCAATGGTAGCATTGGGCATCCCGTTGAATTGAGCGCTGCCCGGCGACTGTACAATGATTAACCCTCCGGATTCTTTGATGGATTTGATCCCACGGGACCCGTCCGATCCTGTTCCCGAAAGGATCACTCCGATGGATTTTTCTTTCCATTCTTCTCCCAGGGTGTGGAAGAAGATGTCTATGGGCAGGTTGATGTTTTGCTTGGGTCCTTTATCTAAAAGATAAAGTTTGTCTCCTTTTACGTGAAGGTTTTTCCGACTTTGATTCAGGTAGATACAGTTTGGTTTTAGCGCCTGCTTATCTTCGGCAGTAAAAATTTCCATATCTGTATGTTTTGAAAGCAACTCAGGCATCAAACTTTTGTGATCCGGGGACAAGTGTTGGATAATAACGTATGCGGCCTCGGTACCTGTGGGTATTTTATCAAACAAGAGATGTATGGCTTCTAATCCTCCTGCTGAAGCTCCTATTCCGATTAGTCTGGTAATTTCTTTACTCATTTAATTTAAATGTTGTTTGACTTTCGCTGTAAATCCTATTGGCGTACTGGAACACCGTTCAAATCAATAATAAGCTCGCTATTAGGGATATAAATGGCATTCAAAATGTCTTTTTGTAAGTCAGGATCATCGATACTTTTACCGGCTCTGCCTGCCGATTCATTTGTATTTCTTCCTGTTTTTTTTCTGTTGTTCATATTGATTTGGTACTGTTTATTTCGGTCACCCAGGAATCAATGTGTGAGATGAAGGCATCGGGATCTATTGGCTTTTTTAGCGTAATGTTTGCTCCCAGGTTTTGAGCTACCTGATCGGTAGAGATCAATCCATCTTTGCTTTCTTTAAAAAATCCTGTGACAGCGATGATAAAGGGCTGCTGTGATTTCATGTAGTGTTTTCTTATTCTGGAAAGAACGGTAATCCCTCCGTCTGGCAAAAAATCCTCACCCTGCACGTGAAAGAGGTCAATGATGAAACAGTCAAAAGCCTGGTCCAGCAACCTGATTGCATACTTGCCATTTGCTGCTATGGATACCTTGTGGCCGGCTTCTTCCAGCGACTCTTTCCATTCGGCCAACAACCTGTAGTCATCCTCTACAATTAAGATGTTTAGTTTTTGTGATTCAATCATCGGTTCTTAAATATCTGCCTACCAATTCTTTTAGTCTTTCTGTACTCAGCGGCTTCAACAGTACCGGAGCTTTCGGAAATACCCCATCTTTCAAAAAAGCATCTCCATATCCGGTGAGGTAGTAGAATGGAATGTCTGCTTTCGCGCATTCCAGCGCGACATCTAGCGAGGTTTCATTTCGTAGGTTTACATCCAACAGCGCCAGGTGAAACGTTTTGCTCCTGACCGCAGCGAGTGCTTGCTCTGGATTTGAGAAGAGTGCAACTTCGTTGACCGGTTGTTTGGTGATGATGTCCTTCATGTCCTGCGCATTGATAAAATCGTCTTCCAGGATCAGGACATTCACGAGTCCTTTTGCCGGTTGGGCATACTTCGCCTCCAGTACCTGCTCTAATGCAAATTGCTGATTTGCCCCATGTTCTCCAACGTAGTCATGAGGGATGGTGAGTCGTACTAACAGGCCATCTTCCTGAAAATCCATCTTTGAGGCGCCCCCAAACTCATAGCTTATCGCATTTTCAATGATACCGGAACCAAACCCTACCTTCTCAGGAGGATGGACGGGCGGACCTCCTCGTTCTTTCCATTTTATGTTCAGGCTTTTCTCGCTGATGTCCCACGATACGACCACGCTTCCTTCTTTTGTAGAGAATGCGCCATACTTCACCGCATTGGTCGTTAGTTCATGAATGATTAGCACGACGGTAGGTGTGATCTGAGGGCTCAGCTTCACGTCTGCTCCTTGTAGCTCCAGGTTGTTCTGATCGCCACACAGAGGAGGAATGATTTGCAAGAGCAGGTTTTTGAGAAGGACCGGGGTTTGTGTGTCAGAGGTAAGCAGGTTATTGGCTTTGGAAAGGGCCAAAATGCGTTGCTCTAGTGAATCTACGTAGTCCTCAATGGAGTTTCCACTCTCGGCGGAGCGCCGTGAAATGGAGCGTACCAACCCAAGAATGTTGCGTATTCTATGGTTTAGCTCCTGAATAACAATTTTCAACCGTTCGTTGGTGAATTTTTCATTCAGTGCGACTTGTTTCAGCTTTTTGAGCGCGACATCCGCGAGGATCAGCGTTTCTGAATCCCATGGTTCCGAACGGCCTTCGTTTAATTCATTAAACTGACGAAACGAACTCCGTGGGTGTAACCTGACGCCTGTCTTCTCCACTACGATGTCTTTTTGAGGGTTTCCCGCCCAAACTACTTTTTTAAGTACTTCGTCCCGAAAGAAATAGATGAATACCGGTGGACTTAATTCATGTATTTGCAGGACCAGTACTCCTCTTGAGGATTGTGGCTCTTCGAGTTCCAGACGCATGAGTTCATCTGTTTGATACGTCGGCCCCAGCGCTTTCTCAACTACTATCCGCCCGATCTCTTTTATGGTGGAGGGGGAAGGGCAACTTCCATGAACCAGCACCTGTTCATTAAGCTGATAAGCTACTCCGTCGCACGAAATAAATGATTTCAATTTGGTGGCATAATTCTCCCAAAATGTATTGAGGTGCCGTTTATCCTGATTTAGTGTGACGAAGTCGTCTCCTTGAAGTTGTAGGTTTTTTACTTTCAAGTCTGCGAGTTGCTCGATCTTTTGCTCCAATACCATGCTCACCATTTGTCCTATTAGCTCGGCCGAATAGCTCAGATCGGATGAAAGCGCTACCTCTTCGTGATGATGGTGTGCAAAGAGTCCCCATAGTTTACCCCCAATCATAATAGGCAGGCTTATGGAAGCTCCTACACCCATATTTCTCAGGTACTGGGCATGTACAGGAGAGTTGGCCCTCAGGATACCCAGGGTCATGTCAAGTGGTGGAAGTGTCTCATTTGCCGCCAGAACGTTGGTATCTTCTGTCATGGTGCTGTAAATAGACCGGATGGAAACACGAGAATAAATGGCTCTGGCCTGAGTCGGTATGTCTTCTGCCGGAAACCGAAGGCCCAGATACGTCTCCATCGCCTGGTTGTTGGCTTCTGCTACCACTTCACCCGAATCGTCCAGGTGAAATTTGTAGGCCATGACCCTGTCAAAACCGGTAATGGATTGCAGCGACTGTACGGTTATTTGCAGTACCTGCTCTACCGTTTTTGCTTCTCGTATTTGATCAAGTACCCATTTGACGTGAGAGTTGATGTTGCTATTTGTAGCTGCGCCTTTTTGTGGGATAAACTCCAACACCACATGTTGCGTGGTGCGATAAAGAGAGACTTCTAACAATCTGCCGGCACTGCCTTTCACAACTTTTACGTGCTCACGTTGCTTAAAGGTAGAGCGATGGGAGGCAATGTTGGAAATGATGTGGTAGTCTTCACTGGTGAAAACTTCCCTCACAGTCAATGAAAATAAGTCTCCGGGTAGCGTAAGCAACGACTGAACATTATCGGAAGCATAGGTAATCCGGAGCGTATCAAAATCAAACGCGAGGAGGGCTCCGTAGGATTGTATCCCTCCAGGGATACTAATGGGCTCGTTATTACATTTGGCGAGGGCTTCCTCCTCAATGGCTTTCGAGTTCCTGAGTTCGTCTTCTAAGTTCGCTAGTTGCTGATCCATGAATAAAATCAAATGTTTCTAAAGCGGCAGTTATTACCTGATCTGGTTGGAGGTTTCCTTTTTTCAAAAGTTTTTTCAAGGTGGTCATTTGACTGGTGGAATTTTCAGAAAGCGTGTGAAGGTAATGGTGAGGAGCATCGGGCAACTCATCCTGGGCCATCTTCAGTAGCACCTTTGCTCCCATAGAAGAGCCTGCAAGCACGTAAAATATCCCTACCGATTCGCTTAGACAGAATTTGGCATTTTGTTTTACAGAAAAGTCCTCATGGGGATATCCCAAATCTGCTCGTAAACAATCGACCAGTTGCAAATTAGCTGTTTCAATTTGTGCGTGACGATCCAACTGTAGGAGTAGCTCTTTGTAATGCAGCCGTGCCTCCAGCAAAGCGGTATATAAAACAGCCAATTTTTTTTCATCCACCTGTGATTGTAAGTCAAAAATTACCTCTATTTCGTTATGCTTTTCTTTGGTAGACTGGTATAAATGTTTTCGAAAACCAGCGGTTTCATTTTCTTTGATCGTCTGCCCTTTTGCGATTTCCGATCGTTTTATCAACTTCTCATTATCCCTACTTTCATAAAAATTCTGTGAACCAAGTGTCTGTTTCTTCATTTTTTCGATCACAACGCTTTCTACAGACAATTTACTTAGAAAAAATAACACCTGCTCTGTCATGATAGCTGTTGAACTTGCGTCGGCTTTCTTCATAAGTATCATCATTTATGTCCATTTTTACTTTCATTCGTCTTCCTGATTTTTTCACCGCGACTTGATGTCTACTAAGATTGGAGACCCTTTCGGGACCCATCCAATACAGCCTTTCGAAACTTTCATTCATTTTCATTGTGTTGTGAACATTCCGGTTTGTTTCATCCACCTCATTCATTTACGCGGTGTTGCCTCAACACGACTCTGTGACCGGCACTCGTTTCTGTATCTTCTCCTACATTTCATCACAAGTCCCACTTGGATGCCAGTCCGCTGCATGTATCGAGCATACGTAAAATATTATCCGTATATTTTTCTTCTTCTATTTGTTTGGGATCCAGTGTTTTCAGGTAGTCCAATAATACAATCTCTACCGAAAGCTGATTTTTGCTCCAAAACATGTCCCATTTAGGGAATTTTCTCTTTTCAATTTCCAAGGTGCTGGTAAGCAATACCTCATGCCTGGGATCTGTTGCAATTGTATTCATGAGTCCTTTGACGATCCCTTCACTTCCTTCGATGTATTGCAAAAAGTAAGATTTTCGATACGCAACAAAACCAGTTATATTCAATTCCTTATTGTTTCGCATGGCCTGAGTGATCAGCTCATTTAGGTCGTCATCATCAAAATTTTCAACTTCCCTACTGATGTAGACAATACCTACTAGTTTATTTTCGCCCGCATTCATACCGATCTGATGTCTATTAAAAACACATGATTTCCGAATGGTGCGTTCGGGTTAATGAATTTTTCACAAGCGATAACTACTCCTGAATTTTTCACCCGGCAACCCATTGATCTACTCGCCCTCTGACTTTCACCAGTTACATCAAAACTTATGATAAATACATGGATGTTTCCACTTTTAAAAAAAAGGTCTGATGTCAACGTTGTTTTCTGCATGTCGTTGATTATGAATGAACTACATAAAGTTAATAAAAAATTACAGATACCTTTTTATGTACCTGATAAATAGGCATTCAAATCACAATTTGAGTGATCAACGATGATATGCGTGTTGTCGGTTGAATTTTCAGCTTGGCAGGCATGGCATGTATTCTTCATAAATGAAAAAAGTGCTGCCCGCTTTTAGGGGACTGGTTAATACACCATCCTGACCTGAATGGTAATGTCGTGAGGCGCTTTTTCATTCCCTCCGAAGTAGGGATAAAGCATGTAATACAATCCTGTCGAACAGAATTTACTTCGCCTCATGGTGATTGTACCAACATCCTGCAGGTAAAAATCGTAGCTGTTTTCGTTTAATTCAATGTGATACTCGTATGCCCTGTCTAATTCTACATTTCCAACAAATTCTGTATTTCGCTCGCCATTGGTGTAGGTATATGCGTGTATTTCCAGCTGACCGTCCAGCCACCTCCATCCAAATCGGGCACTATTTTCATGATGATGTGCATTGCAGTCCGAAAAACCCATCAGCTTATTGATGTCATGCTGGTTTTCCTTTAAACCTGTCTGATAGATGGCTGATTCGTTAAAGACTGCTTTGAATTTTAAAGAGGTACTTTGCAATGATTGAAAGGGAAAAGATCCTGAGTGCTTTCCTGCGGGTAAAATAAAGTTTTCGTAGGGTTCTACTAATGCTTTTTCACATGCGGTAAGCATGACCATCAATATAAGGGCGATGATCTTAAAAAAGAGGTGGGAAAATCTATGTAGTGGTTTCATTTGAATAGTGTCTGTTTTTTTTAATGACTTTTGGCACTGGCCCACTGCCTTCAGCAGGCAGGTCGGCTTTAGCAACCTGCGAAGGTTGGTATAGCCAGCTTTATGCTTATTTCATGTTGTATGATTGCCTGACATGCTAGTTTATCTTCATAATTATCTTGATCCCGATCGCAGACTGTCGCGCCCTAAGCCCCGCAGTAATGCCTGATGAAAATCGGTCACTGATCTTGATATTGGTCTCTACTTCAGGGATGACTACAAAAAAGAGGTGATTGACAAACCCTACTTTGGGTGTTAAAAAGAGTCTCATGTTATTGCATTTTGTAATCGGGATGACCGTCTCTATACCATAGAACGGGTAGTTCCCCTGTACAAATTCCCGGGATGCGTTCAGATTGGATTGATAGACAATACCTACTCCCAATCCTTTTTCATTTTGATACCTGACTCCATACCCATTTTGTTTACCCAATATTGTCTGCTGAAGAAATACTTGTCCGGTTAGTTGCTGGGCAAGTGAAATTTTCGCGAGGGCGAAGATGATTAGTAATAGACTGTATTTTTTCATTTCATCTTATTTAAAATGGGTCGTCATTGTGTTGCTACAAGTAACTGATGTTGAAATCGAAGTCACACATTTTTGAAAGGTCCAATCCCATATCAATCATATCGCTTTCATGGGAGGACAGACAGCTCCAGTAGATCTTTACTTTTTGACCTTTGGCGTGAGCCTTATTCATCACTTTCAATATTTTGAAAAGGTATTTGACGGTTGTCCCATTAAACGTTTCGTATCGAAAATGAAGGGTAAGTATCCCGTTCTTTTCTAAGTGTTTTTCAATACTGGATAGCAAGTGACTGTATCTTTCTGCAACGGTGTCTGTAATGGACCATCCACGCACACTTACCAGGTTCAACTCACTGCTGTACTGAATTTGAAAAGTTTTTTTAGGTGCTTTCAGGCTCCCTGTATTCGGGGCTTTTGCTGTTTTTCCTGCTGTAATCGTATTCATTTTTTTAATCCTTTAGAGTGTGATAGAAAATGAGCCCTGAAGCGTAGGTTTGAACATTCGCATTCCGACACCAAGTCCGAACCCTATGCTCTTGTGAGGAGTGAAGTTTCCGAGAAGAGAAGGCGTGATGACGAAGTTTTCACCATTTTGAACACCTGTTCTCAATTGAACTTTTATGTTCATCAGGCTTCTTTCCATGACCGGTATTCCCAGGTATAAGCCGTAAAAGTTTCGCTCATAGGTTCTTGGAAGGTTTCTTAACTGTTCGTCGGACATCGTTAAAGATTCCATTAAAGAAGCTTCTTGAAAAAAGCCACCGTACTCCCAACCGAATTGATTGGTCATTCCTACTGACGTACCGGTTTTTATTCCGATATGGGTTTTCTCCATGTAAGTTTTGAGTGTTAACTGCTGCGCTGAAGCCGTTCCAAAGATGGCTGTAGACAGCATTAGGATGATTATGTTCTTTTTCATTGTCTTTTGTTTAGTTCAATTATTAATGGTTCAAAATTCGTTTGATTGGCAAGCCTGTGTGAGAGGGAATCTCGGAATTGGGCGTTTTCAGAATATCTCTTAATGAAAGTGTGGGATATACGTAGGAGACTGGAACAAACAAAAAAAGTCTTGCACCATGCAAGACTTCAACTCATAAAAACACCACCTATGAAAATATTATTAACCTGATTTGTATCAAAGAAAAGCCCGGCGGCTTTTCTCTATCTGGTTTGTATAAACCTGAGCTCGATTAAAAATCTCAACCTCAGGTTATAACTCTTTTGTTACTATACAAAAGGAATAAAAATCGAATCGATAGGTGAGAGGGAATTACCTATTTGAATAAAATACGTGCGACACGTAGCCTTATGGGTGTGAGTTTATACCAGATTTCTTTCTACGGCGTACATGACCAGGCCTGCTACGTTTTTACATCCGGTCTTTTCGAGCAGGTTTCTTTTATGCGTCTCCACTGTTCTGATGCTGATAAACAACTTATCTGCAATCTCCTGGTTTGAGTATTCGTTGGCGATCAGGACCAGTACTTCTTTCTCTCTGACGGATAACTCTGTCTCCAGCGTAAGTCGTTGTTTCGGCTTTTTGCCGGCAATGTTTTGAACGATGGATTGATATACCTCATCAGAAAAATGATTCTCCCCTTTCAGGATATGATTAATGGCGTTAACCAATTCTGTTTTATTTGACTTTTTCAGAATGTACCCATTCGCACCCATCGCAATCATCTTATTGATGTGAGCTGCTTCGTTGTACATGGACAGTACCAGCACTTTTTGCTCAGGATAGCTTTCCCGGATGTTTTTCATCAGCTCCAACCCGTCCATTTCAGGCATGTTGATGTCGGTCAGAACGATATCGTAGGCATTTTCCTTTAGGTACTCCATGGCCTGAATGCCATTTTCCGCCTCATCTTTGATGATGAAATGCTCGTCGTTTTCAAAATAAAATCTTATGCCATCCCTAATAATTTGATGATCATCCACTACAAGAATGTTTTTCATACTAAGAATCGGTTGTCTTTCTCACTATTTTAAAGGTAATTTCACTTTAATGGCTGTGCCACTTTTTGGTAGCGATTCAATGCTGACCAAACCATTGTTCTTTTTTACCCTGTAGGTAATATTGTGTAATCCATTTCCGTCTTTCACATTATTTACTTCAAACCCCTTTCCATTATCTTTTAAAAGTAACGTCAATATACTACCTGCCTGACTAATATGTAACTTAAATTCAGATGCCTCGCTGTACTTGATGGTGTTATTCAGTGCTTCCTGAACAATTCTGAACACCTGGCTTTTGATGTTTTGCGACAGCGACTCTTCCTTAAAGTCCAAAAGGCTGTCTACTAAAATGGAATCCGGAACATATTTGGCCAGCTTTTCGAGCGAATACCCCAAACTGTGTTCTTCTACTTCTTTGACAGAAATGGTATTAATAAGGTATCCCAGATCATCTATTACTTCATGAGCCAGGTTCTTCACCCTGACCAGGTCTTTATTTTCAGGGAAGTCATCAGAGATTTTACTTACAAACATGGAAACGCCATTAAGTTTTTGTCCCAGGTTGTCATGAAGCTCTCTTGCAATCTCCTTTCGGTCATTTTCCTGTTTTTCTATAATGCTGATCTCGTTTCTATGTTGATCCGTTATATCTTGTAATATTCCAAAAAATTTTGTCTTATCCAATTCATCTGGTCTGAGCAACACTTTACAGTGAATGACTTCGTCTGATTCTGTCAGGTCAAATCGATGCTCTCCATTGTACGGTGCAAACTCTTCAATCGCCCTATTCAGTCCCTCCACCAAAAGAACACGGTCTTCTTTTTTAACAAGGTTGGTAAATTTTCGAAAGGAGATACTGTCTACGCCCGGCCCCAGGTTTAACATCTTTTTTAGGTTAAACGAACACTTTAGGATGTCCAGGTCTACGTCGTATTCAAAACTGCCTGAATTGGTGAGGTCTTCTGCTTGCTTCAGAATCTTTTGTGACAGCATGCTATCTTCATAGAGAAGCTTTTGTTCGGTAATGTCTCGGCATTCGCCTACTATGCCGGCCAACCCCTTGTCATCAATGATCGGGGTTTTATGGATTTCCATGATTTTTCTCTTTCCATCCTGATCAATAAAATCCACTGAGTAAATGACCGGCTTTTGAGTAATGGCTGCAAGGTTGTCATTGGCGATGCCTTCCGTCGCCAGCGGATCAGGAAAAATCTCAATTTCTGCCCTGCCTATTATTTCACTTTCGCTCAGTCTCGCAAACTGGCAAAATGCCTCATTGACTTTTACATATTTCCGGTTTCTACCCTTGAGGAATAACATACCGCTGAGGTTATTCAGGAACGTGTCCAAAATCAGGGTTTTCTCGATCAGTTCTCTTTGAAAAATCGACTTTTCCCTAAAAATCGATGCCTCGGAAATGGCACGCTCGATAACAATCGGAATTTTATTCAGATTGGATTTTAGGACGAAGTCATTCGCCCCGTTTTTCAAAAGGTCTACGGCAAGCTCTTCGCCTATCGTACCCGACAAAACAATAACCGGTATGTGTTTATCTTTTGCCCGGATAGATTTCAACGCACTTAATCCATCATAGGCATTGAGGTTATAGTCTGTTAGAATAACATCATAGCCAATTTCATAAGTATCTTCAAAATCTTTACGGTTGTCAACAGCAGTTAACTGGTAATCAATCTCTGAACGTTTGAGTATTACTTCCAATAATTCAACATCGTCCGGATTATCTTCGAGATAAAGGATAGACACTCTTCTCTTAGAGCCCATATTTTCTTTTAGTTCTTAGGTTCGTTTTTTCTCCTCAAGCTCCTAATGTCTTTAGTTGATGTACTAACAAAATGTCCGATTTAAACAGGATTAGGCGGTGAAGTGAAATTAGGTTACTCACTGCCCCAACTCTAGCAGTTTTACCTAATCTTGAACCAATTTAATTAAAATTGCACACAACTAGAAATGGATGTTTTACGAAAGTTGTGGTTAATTACTGCTTTTTGAACTTTAGCGAAAATGTAGCTCCTTTATTTTCTATTCCTTCTGCCGATATACCGCCTCCATGCGCCTGCATGATGTCAAAGCATAAAGCCAATCCGACGCCGGTTCCTTCGAATTCTTCATCAGAATGCAGTCGTTGAAATACCTGAAAAAGCTTCTCATCGCTGTTCATGTCAAAACCAACTCCGTTATCTTGAATTTTTATAATTATATGATTTTGATCTGACTGAGCAGAAATGGTAATTTTCGGTTGATCTTCTTTTGATGAATATTTAATGGCATTGGATAGCACGTTTTCAAACACCCTTGTTATCAAATGAATGTCTGCAACTATTTTAGGCAGTTTATCCACCTGAATGACATCAATGTATTCTGAAAATGAGTTTTCTATCAGCTCATTTAATAGCTCATTGGTCTCGATTCTCTGAAGGTTTATTGCTTTCTTTTTTTGTCTTCCGAAGTCAAGCAGGTCTGCAATCAGCCCTTCCATCTTTTTTCCGTTATTAAGGATCCTGTCCAGATACTTTACAGAATCACGGTCCAGCATGTGCTGCTTATCGACGTTTAACGCTTCTGCAAAACCATTAATGGCCCTTATCGGTGCCCTAAGGTCATGAGAGACTGCGTAAGAAAAGGATTCCAGTTCCTTGTTGGCATGACGTAGGTTTTCTTCTAGTTGCTTCTTTTCATCGATATCCTGAAGCAGACCCTGAAGTATTTTAGGTTTTCCGTTTTTGAGAATGGACTTGCCAATGACACGTACCCATTTCTCATTGCCGTTGATGGTGATGATCTTCAGTTCCAGATCCCATGGGGTCCCTGTTGACATTCCTTCGTTGACTGCTTTACTTATAATTGGTCTGTGATCCGGATGGTACGAATTAATGGTTTCTTCCATGCTCATCTTTTCACACCTTTCAAGCTCGTAGATCTCATATACGATATTGCTCCATGTCGTTTTGTTAGTTTCGAGATCTACCTCCCATGTACCAAATCTGGCAATTTCAGACATTTCAGAAAGAAGTGACTTCGCGTTTATTTCTTCCGTCCCGCCATCTTCAATTTCAGCACTCGCTCCAGACTTATACGCTCGGTATTTGAGAATCACATAAGTAAGGTAGCCCGCAAGCACGCCAATTACTATATAAAGGAAAGAAGTAATAATTCCTGTATCAAAAAACCACGTACGCGATACATAATGAGTGTAAATGATAAGTGAACAAATTCCGAGAATAAAAAAAATCCCGGTAAGTATCAGTTTGATATGAGAATCTTTGGGCTGATTCTTCACTTTCAGTTCTTCAGCCAGCACAAACTGAGCACAAATGATGGTGACCACCGCAAATAAAAAGTTCTCATTAATGGACGTTTTTTGAAATAAGCCCATTAGGGAACTGAACATAGAAGCCTGGGCTGAATCGAATGCTTCGATGGTCAACTCAATCTGACTTGAAATCGAAATAAAAATAAGAAAAATCCAAATAAATTCTTTTCTAAACATGGCGGTAGTTACTTTCCAATAACCTTGGCATATGCAATGATAGATATCATTTTAAGGCTTTCTAAATCGTTATCGATCAAGCCTTTAGGCTATTCGATTAGCATTGATTTTCAATGGTTAAACTCAAAAACAAAAAGCCGATGCTTAATTTGAAATGAATTAAATTATTGACTATCAATAAGTTACAAGTTTTTTATGTGCGAAATACAAACACACCTGCTCAACAGCATACTCATGATTTTGCCAAGGCATGTACTCTTTTTAACCCACCCTGACTGGTGTTTATTAGAAAAATTCAATTTTCGCAGACTCTTTAGAAAAGGCATTTCAGTTAATTCCTAAAGGCACGATGTTTCTCTGGTATTGATAAGTCTAGACGAATCGGGTTTTAAAAAGTCCATCTGTCCTATTTCCTACCATAAAGTTGTTGCATGACAACATCACGAAAAGTTAAAGACAGCAAAGACGTACTTAAGTGCATTCGCGCTAACGTCTCCTAGAGACTTTGATGATTAGTGCCATTAGTCCTATTAGAACCAGTTCAGATAATAGCCTGTCTAATATGAATTTAATCGTTCCAGTAGTTGAAATCGGGTTCAGATACTTCCCTGCAAAATGCCAAATGGGTATTATTAAAAATAAAACCGCTACGATTTTTATTTGGATTGAAATTCCATCAAGTCTTGTTCCGAATGTAGTTCCGAATAGGTAAAAGACTAGTATTGATATCGGCCAAGAAAACATATTCACAATTTCTCTATCTGGATTCTTGTGGGTAAATATTGATCGTGAGTTGCCATTACTTTTTTGTTCTAGTAGTTGAGTCAACGTCATTGTTGCTACTTGATCCTCGAAAAGTCCACTTGTAACCACAAAATTATCTTCAGGTGCTTTGATTTTTACGGCATAGAGCAATTCTAATTGTCTAGCATACAGTTTAGGTTGGATAAATGAAGCGAAAAGGAAAATCAATAAACCACAAATAGCAACCCAAATAAGATCATTTCTGGAATTTGTCTTCCTAAATCCAATTACGGTTGATGTCAAGATTACTGAGAAAAGTAGACCATACGTTAAGAAGTTGAATAAACCCAGAAATATCAAGTTAACTATGATTGTTAATGGAATATTCTTTCCCTCAAAATCTGGATAATACTTTACAGCTAATTGGAATGTTAAAAATAACGTTACCATTAGGGTGAATAGGAATAAGACTCCGGGTTTGCCCGTTAGAATATTCCCAAAATTACTGCTTGACTTCGCCATGCTATATTGTCACTAATGCTAAGACAGGCCAAGTGGACATCCCCTTTTCCAACTGATTATAAAGCTACTTTTCCGCACTGAAACTTGCCAATCGTTCCGTTTACTCATCAAGCCCATCATTTTTTCTGAATGTTACCTTATCTAAGACAAAAGCCAGCTCCGTCCTAAATGCGGCTTTACCTTTCTTGTCAATAAAAAATTTCATTGGGAATCTTTTTTCTTCAATCAAGTCCAGGTCCTCCATGATGTAGGTGTTTTCAGCTATCTTGATCATTTTATAAGGATTTCCATATTGGAAATCGACAATCAGCTCGTTTCCTCGGTACTCAATGACGGCGTCCATAGTGGGGAGTTCAGGATCAAACTTGTAAGGTGCGGTATATTTTCCAAGGAAACGCGATGCAATGGAATCAGAAATCGTATTGAGAATTGGTGTCGTTTCCAGTTCGATCAGTTCAGGATTATCAGCAGGTCTAGAAACTCTGGCCATTAGTATTTTATCCAGTAATTCAAGCTGATCTTCCTCTTTGAAATTATGACGCTTATATGAGTTTACAAGGTTGACTACTACAAGGTCTGCAACAGGCATTACTCGTAGCCTTTGTCCCAAAATTCCTCGAGCACTATACATTCCCAAACGCTTGAAGTGATCATCGCTTACCCACCAATTGTATCCATAGTCACTTCCCTGACCAAAGTCTTTATCATCCAATTTACTATGAGGGAAAGTGCTTGTTTCAATCCATTCTGATGAAATGATTTGCTGGTCTTTCCATTTGCCATTATTCAGGTACAATAACCCGAATCGGGCCAAATCAAGTGCAGACATCTTCATTGGATGACTCGGGAATCTCGATCTATTCTCTTCATAGACTTCATCAATATCCATGACTCTGAAATGTTCCATCATTAGAGGATTTGCTACCCTTGCTTCAAACATACTTTCAGATGACGTCTTTGTTTCTTGTTCGAGAACAGCCGTAGCTACATTCATGTCCCAATTATTGTAGAACCATTTTTCACCAGGTTTTACGGATCCTCTCTCTGGATAGTCTCTGACGAGGCTACCAGATCCGCGAATAAAAACTCCGGAGCGAAACCTGAATAAATCTTCCAACTTTGCTGTTTTTTCCAAAGTAGTTAATTCAAAAATGTCAGTGACACCCAATTCTCCTAATGTAGCACCAGAATTAAGCTCTCCTTCATCTGCTGCGATTCCAAATAGTCCATTATAGATACTCTTCCTCGCAGAATGCAACAGAAATCGTCTATCTACCTCACCCCATGAAACTAAAATCGCACCATCATAAATTACCAAGAAAGCGGATGATTCCGATTCTTCCCAAAAATGTTTGGCTTCCTGTAGCTTGTCTGTTGACCATCCGGCATCTTCTGGTTTTTTGTATTTCTGCCAGTGCTCTTTAGGGAAATATGAAATTGTGTCTTTATCCCATTCCAGCCATTGGGCAGCAGCATAATCCACTTCATTCGAGCAGGAAAAAAGAAGTATTAAAAAGCCAAGACTCATTAGGTTTTTCATTCGCACAGATTTATGGATAACAACATCAGGGTGACAATACCTAAGGGGTTATTACTCCTATTTAGGATATCACTCCGGAAAACCTTGTTTTTTCAGCAAGTTTTGAGATTTAAGTTCTTTCTAAACTTTTTTTTGTTTGCAGCCTGACTGCGTCAGGTTTAAATAAATCTAGGGAGTTTTCAATGCCCGGCAAAACATGATTGGATACATTGTCCAATAAAAACCCCGAAGGAAATCACTACCCCATGTTTCCAGAGCATAATAGGTGGGTGGCCAGACTATTCTTACTTCCAGACACTGATATTGCATTCAAACCTGATGAGCTAAGAAGCCAAACGTATTCTATGTTTTTAGCGTCTCGCAGCAAGGGTCCACCTGATTATTGGACTACTTAGAGGATCTGCGTGTT
>JBCCXH010000039.1:0-19474 GCA_039192005.1 Bacteroidota bacterium | reverse complement strand
CATTTTTTCGCGTGAATGTCACTGTTTGGGAAACCTTTACAAGTTTCACTAGTCTTTTAAAAATGAGAACAACCTTATCTCTTCTCGTCCTCTTTCTCCTACATGCCTCTGCGTTGGCACAGGTCTCAATCGAACAACTAGCGTTAGTTCCCGGAAAACATTATGTAGGCTTCACTCACTACACCACCTTTGATAGTTCCAGAACTTATCATCGAATTTTCGATTGGACCAATAAATCTGTTTTAAGGCCAATTCCAATAAGCATCTGGTACCCATCAACTGAAAATCCCGCTAACGCTCCATTAACAGTTCTTGATTACATGAGGATACTAAAGGAAGAGGAAGAGTGGGAACACCTTCCTGACAATCAAATTTTGAATTGGTTTTACTATCCCAATACCGTGTCAAATAGAAATCACCTTCTGGAAACCACGACAGCTTTTTCAGAACTCAGACCTGCTTCTGGAAAGTATCCAATACTGATTTATGCCCCAAGCTATCAGGCGTCTTCCGTTGAAAACTTTACGTTTTGTGAGTTTTTAGCCAGTCATGGTTATGTCGTTATTTCAAGTCCAAGCCGGGGAACTGAAAATCGGTTCTTTGAAGGTGGGACAGCGAAAGACATGGAAACCCAGGCCCGTGATATTGAATTTTTGATCGAGGAGAGTAGCCAATTACCGTATGGTGATCAAAAGAAAATAGCTACCATAGGGTTTAGTTTCGGTGGCTTATCTCAGGTGCTGTCTCAGATGAGAGATGACAGGATCAAAGCAATCGTAAGCCTGGATGGAAGTATCAAATACCAATACAAAACCCTAAAGAAGTACCCATTTAGCAACATCAATAAAGTAAACGTACCGTTCATCCATTTCTCTCAAAAACAAATCCCCAACCAGGTACTTATCGAAGACAAGATTGATTCCACACTCAACACAGAGTTTGAGTTTTTTGACAGCCTGAGATATAGTGATGCGTATCATTTCCAGTTTCACCATTTGACTCATTCATATTTTAGCACATTGGGCGTATTGTTTCAACCTCGGGACCGGAGACAAGATAAAAGTGACGCTGACATCATGGAGTCCTACAGATGGGTCTGTATCTATACGCTCAAATTTCTTCAGGCGTACTTAAACATGGAAGGAGGTGCTTTAGATTTCCTCCGTCAAGAACCGTATGAGCACACGAACCGAAAGAGTATGATTTCGAAAACGATCAAACAACGAGAAAATAGCAAGTTTTCATTTCAGGATTTTGCGGATTTTGCAAGAAAACGGAATTATAATCACCTCAACGAGCTATACGATTCACTAAAAAACGAATATCCTGAACTTGAAATAAACGAATGGAATCTCAACAACCTGGGATTACAGCTAGTCTTTCATCCTGAAAAAACCCAAATGGGAATAAACGTATTTCTTTTTGCCACAATACTTTATTCTAGCTCAGCGAACCTCTGGGATAGTCTTGCAGAAGGATACTTGTACTTTGGAGATAAAAGGAAAGCAATTAAGAGTTTTGAAAAATCGCTACAACTGAACCCTGAAAATCAAAACGCGACTAACAGGCTGAAAGAACTGGAGTAGAAGTTTCTAATCACTCTAAAGTTGAATGTGCTGAAAGCCACTAACCAATTTTGTACACTCTATTGACCAGCTAAACTTTCCGGAAGTAATTGCATCATTCTCGACGCATTTACGCTCAAAAAAAGATGGAAAGTGCGAAGTTGTTTTTCGCACTTTTTTCTTAAACAGTAAGTTCCGGTTCCTTTTTTTCAATGTAAGCAGTTTCAGGCGATGTCTCGTCTGTTCCCCAGCCATGCTTTCTGATTGCTTTTAAAAAGTTCCATATTTTTCGACTTCCAAGAGCCTGTAAGGTAAATAATGTGTTTCCCTTAAAAATGTTCCGATAATTAACACCCCGGCTTGCTACCCCAACTGAAAACCCAATATTATCAACACTATGCCACCACCATTGTGGAATCAATAACCCATCACCGGGATTTAGCGTTGCTTTTATCTTAGGCGCATACCGATACAAGGGAAAGCCATCCTGAGTGATTTCATCATTAGTCTTATTGTAGTCAACAAAAGAAGCAGCATACAGCATGTTGTTTCGGTAAGCAACGTGTAGCCACTTTGAATACCTTGGATCGATGAGTGTCCAGACTTTCTGGCCTTTTATCTGAGTAAACATATTGGTGGATACCGCACAGTGCAGTGCAGTTTTCGCCAATGAATTGGAAATGAAAAATTGCGTGGACAGGATTCTCCTGTTTTTTCTCATGTGTGTGTACTCACTTAGCTGTTTAATACTTAAGTCAGACCGGAGTTCAGGGTTGTTATTGGCAATGTTTTCAATGCTTGATGCATACACATCCTTACCGTCATTCAGGTCTTTGACAAAGTTTTTGAACTTGGTTTTAACAAATTCGATTTTATTTTCTCCTATGACACTGGCGTTTATACGCATAGGTATCATCTCTTCTCCATAATTGTCCGAAAAAAAGTCGATATCCCATTTTTCCAAAGCTGGCCAGCCATTCCCAAATCCTTCTAAAACAACTGGTTTGTTTTTGTTTAAATAGTTCTTGCGAAAATCATCGATAGAGATACTGTTGTACGGGATTCTCTCTATTTCCTGTACCTCTCCATCCATATAGCGTTTAGATGATTTCAGTAATCGCATTTCTGCTCTGGTCACCTTGTTTTTCGCCCATTCTCTACCTGTGTAGTAGCGCAATAGGTAGGCATACCAGTAATTTAAATTTGTCATAAGACCAGATCTTACAATTTTATGCTGTTGCATTTGCTTATTTTTTTATGTTAAAAAGTTGATTCAGGTATTTTTTGAAATGCACTTTCCCATCCTCTAGATCATATCTTTCATAGTAGCCGAGGTCTCTTTTGGCTTTTTCAATAGAGAAGTAGAAGTCATTGCTCACTTTCGCAATCCCATACCGCGTAAGTGGAGGCGCTGTTTTTCTAAAGCTTATTTTGTAAAAGAATTCGAGAATTCCAGCCAGTGCATAGACCACTTTTGAGGAAACTTTCTTTTTCAGAGAAAAATGGAGATCAATACTATTCGAATATTCCTGGAGCCAATCCCATAATTTGACGGGTTCCTCATCATTAATGAAATAGACATTTCCTCCTATTTTTTTCTCACATGTGGCAGCGAGAAAGTGCGCCCAGGCAACATTACGAACATATGATACACTCGTAATCGTGGTTCCATCTCCAACAACGGAGAGGCTTCCGGATTGAACCTTTTTAAGAATTCCGGGCAGGACGTGCCTGTCTCCGTCTCCCCAAATGGCCTGTGGCCGGATGGCCACCGTCTGCAGCTTGTCATTCGTTGCGCTTAAGACTCGTTTCTCAGCAATGCTTTTTGTTTTCTGGTATGCATTAAGAAACCTTTCCGGTATTGGCAGGCTTTCATCACCGTTTCGAATGGGTTTATTTAAGGTAACCACGCTCGGTGTAGAAGTGTAAATAAGCCTCGATACCTCATAGGCAATGCATGCGTCGATCACATACTCTGCACCTTTAACATTGGTATGATAGTAGCTCTGATAACTTCCCCAAACCCCTGCTTTGGCAGCGACAAGAAAGACCCAGTCCATTCCTTTTACTGCCCTGTTGACATCTTCCCGAACTTCGATATTCCCCTGAATAAAATCGATCTTTTGAAGGTCCCAATCCTGGCGCCTTGTGCGGCTAAGTACACGTACCGAAATGTTGTTTTTTAATAACTCTTCTACGAGATAATTCCCAAGAAAACCGCTCCCTCCTATAATTAATGCTTTCATCATTTTGACAATGTTTTAAATGCCCATTGCTGAATTTTGATCCGGTCAACTTTAGAATAATGTCTTTTATCTACCGGGAACCTCTTGGGATAATAGACCAGTTCATCAAAACTGTAGCTGTAATTTGACACGTAGGCATTTACCTTAGCAATCAGCTCTTCTTTGCTTAGGTTGGTAGATCGCCGGACCCGCTTCTCTAAAATCAGGAAAAGTTTTTGATCGAAGACGTAAATTGTACAGGCGATTTCGCCTAATACTTCTTTCACCTGCTTTTCTATGGGAACCGGATAGTAGCATATCTCTCCTTCATGTATTGCGTGTTTTTTTCTCCCATAATACCACAGCTTGTTATCCTGGTCCAGGTAGCCAAAATCACCCGTATCGTGATAGGTTTTTGTTTGGTTTGTATCCAGTACTTGATGTAAATACCCTGGGGCTACCTGCTCGCCTTTGACTAATACTTCGCCTAACGTATGATTACACCTGGGTACATGTGTCGTTTGAGTGCTTACAGGTTTTATTTTGATCTTTACTCCTTTAAAAGCCCTTCCAAGTAGTGTACCCATTTGATCGCCTTCCTGTGTGCAGGAATAGCTAATAGGTAGTGCTTCTGTCGCACCATACGTGACATGAAACTTTCCGCTTCTCATTCTTTTTTGCAACTTTTCCTGAATGGCGCTTCTTATCGGGGCTCCGCCACACAATATGGACCGAATGTTTGGAATAGATTCATGGTGGGCTTCGCAATATGCTAGGAGATTTTTCCAAATAACAGGAGAGCCAAAAGTGTAGTCTATGCTATTTTGTTTAATGAATTGTAAAAGTCCTTTTGGCGGGATGCCGATTGGTTTTGATAATTTGTAGTGAGGCCAGATTGTGGCACCTCCCATCAATGGTCCATAAATAAGAAATAAAGGGAACAGTGCAAGATTGACAGATCCATGTCCTGTATTGACCAGTTGACTTAATAAAGCCAACTGACCTTTGATCGTATGATGGGTCCACACGACTCCCTTAGGTGTTCCTGTACTTCCACTGGTATAAAATATACCCGCTATTCCATCAGACGGGTCGTCCTTTTCAAAGGAGTCCATGATTTCCGTTTCTTTCGTTTTGATTTTCCGGGGAGTAAGGAATTGCCTGACCGAAGCACGACCGGACAACCCTACAGCAAGAGGCATCAATATGCGGCTGGTAAGTATCACTTCCGCACCACTATTACCGATGCAGGCCTTCAAGTGCTTAAGGCCTACATTCGGGTCAATAAAGACAGGTATCGCTCCTACGTGAAACATGGCGAACACAAGGCTGATCACTTCCTTATCCGGCGGATGGAGGATGATGATTTTTTTCCCTCCCAGATTACGCAACTGAATGCCGTGAGCGTAACTCATGATATTCTCCAGAAGGCCAGAATAGGTGACTTTTTCGAATGTATTCACGTCGTACTTTTTTTTATCCCTTTGGATGTAGAAGGCGACACTTTCCGGATTTGAAAAATAGTAATCGTACAGTTGTGAAAGAATATTTGCTTTGCCTAATTTCAACGCTGGTATTTTAATCTTTTGATGATGTTTTATTTACTTCTTCGAGTCACCATTTTCGTTTTGTACATTCTTGGGATTGTTATCGTCTACGCAGGCTATGTACCGACTTTCCTGACGGGTATATACGGCCTCGTATTTATCGCACATGTAGTTCACTTGATAAGATTCCAAAAGGAATACGGAAATAAACTAGGTACCATTCTGATTTTGGACATTCTGCTTTTTGGCATGGTTCCCATTTTGGAAATAAGAAAAGCTCAGTCCTGATTTCTTCTTTTAACCAGCATTTTAAGCCCATTCTCAGGATATGCGGTCATACCGTACGCAGTTTTAACGGTAAAGTCCGGGTCAATATCAAACTCAAAATTCATGAGCATCAATACCATGATCACCTTCATCTCTGCTTTAGAAAAATCCATTCCTATACACTTTCTTGGTCCGGCTCCAAAAGGCATGTAACTATTCTTATTGATATTATTTTGGTTAGTATCCTCCCAGCGTTCAGGCACGAACTTCTTCGGGTCATCCCAGTAGTTGGAGTCATGATGCGCAAAATGTGGACAGAGTACCACCATGGAATCCTTTTTCACGTGCTGTCCCGATATTTCCACATCTTTTTTGGCGGTCCTTCCCGTTATCCAGGGAGCAGTCTTTATGCGTAAGACCTCGCTTAAGACATGATCCACATATTTTAATTCCATGATTTTTTCGGTGGATATGCTGTCCATTTTCATCGAGCTGTCAATTTCCCGCTGTAGCTTCTCATACTTGTCTTTATTTTCTGCAAGTAGGTGAAACACCCAGGTTATCGTTGCAGAAGAGGTTTCATACCCTGCGAAAATTGCGAGGTAAATTTCTCTGACCACCGCCTCTTCATCAATTTCTATTTCTCCTTTCTCGTTTTCTTTTCCGTATAACTTAATGATTAGGCTAAGCAAGTCTTCGGGGTCATTCGAACCTTTAATCCTCTCGTCTAAGATTTCTTTGATGAAATTGCGAAATTTCTGTTCATATTTCTTGATCTTAAGATTCAGGTACGTGGGCATCTGAGGGTCTGAGACTATGGGATACGGAATGCGACCCAGGTAGTCTCTCATGACGTTGATCCACTCCATGATTTCCGAAAATTCTTCTTCTTTTAGCTTCTTATTAAAAAAAGCTCCCATCACAATTTTGATAATCATTTGGTTACTTATATCATAGATATCCATGCTTTTCGCCTTGTCTCCAGAGAGTTGAATAACCATTTTCCCGATGATTTCAGAAATCACGCTATGCATCATGCCATGGTATTGCTTCACATTCTGTTTCGTAAAAAATGGATTTAGCTTTTTTCTCTTTGTCATCCACTCTTCATGATCAGCAAAAAATAAGCTGTTGTCAGAAAAGACACTTTGTACGATTTTGTTGTATTTAGTCGTGCGGGTGTAATCCCGATTGGTTCCGACGTAAATTTTTTTAAGCTCATCAGGGTGACATACAAAATAGAAATTGAAGAGTCCCTTGTATTTATATATGGTACCAAAATCCTTTTCGTTTTCTTCCAGAAATTGATATAAACCGTTTAATAGTTTATGGCTGTTAGCCAAAAAAGTAGCAGTATTCATGATAATTGTTGAGGGGTTAGAATTCGAAACTGGTGATCGATAAAGACATTCCTGCGGCGGCCATCCACGCACCTACTTTCATCGTTCGTTTTAGTTTGTTTTCCTTTTTCGCAAGGTGGATGGCAACAGGAAAAGATCCGGTGACCAGATTCCCATAGTCTGGAAAGATGTGGAAATATGGGATGGTACCACCCAGTTCTTTATTGAACTTATCCCATACATTCAAGCTATGACTATGAGGTAGCACGATGTCTCCCATCCCTTTCTCACGAATGTGTTTTAAAATCATGTTCTTTAAAACATTGTGGCCCTCCTTATGAAGTTTCAGACTATAGGATACAAATCGGTAGTTGGAAACGTCCGGCTCGTTTAGCTCATAAAGTTCGAGTTCGTACTGGCTCATCCCTGCAATGGGGAGGTAGCAAAAGTTAGCATGTTGAGGCATTGCTATCATTTCCTGTTCCCATTCTTGCTCTCCTCTGCTAAAAATAGTAGCCGAAGCCCCTTCTCCTGCTGTTAGAATAGAAAACAGGTAACTCAAATTCGAGTAGTCTTTCATTTCAAAGCAAGGCTCAAACTCCTTTTTATGGGGACTAAACTCAGCAGTAATAACTAAGATATTGTCATACTGACCTGCGTTTAAGTAAGCCTGACTTATGTTTGACGCCCTTACGAAACTGTTGCAAGCCTCCAGCACATCGAAACATTCGACATTTTTAAAGCCCAGTGCCTTTGCGATGAAAAATGATTCACCGGGTTCAATAAACTGTCTGAATACGCTCGAATAGATGATCAAATCAATTTCATCTTTAGACATAGAGGCTTCAGCCAGTGCTTTATCAACAGCATCACTCACCAGATCGATATGACTTTCTTTTCCAGAGAGCCAATACCTGTTTCTTATGCCTGTTGCATTTAGTTTATCCAGTAAATTTTCTGATTTTTCTCCCAGCCGGAAATTAAACTTATCCATTGAGTTTTTTTCCAGCTTTGTTACAGCGTCTTCGTTACTACAGCTCGTGACTGGAAAAGACGCGCCTATTCCTGAAATTTTCATCTGCTTGTTAATTAATGTGTGTACCTGACGAAGACACGCTTCGTTATGATAATACAAACAATTTATATAAAAAAACAAAGAACGCCTTGCATTAATTGCGATTTTATTTTGGATGTCAGAATGACGACACCATCAGTTGCCTAGAATTATCGTTCAAATCCCTCAAAAAATTACTTGGAGAGCAGTCATCAACCGGTTAGTACAAACCGCAGCTGTGTCCCGATTGATCTTGAATTTTTATGTCTAAAAGCGATGTTTGAAAAACACTGCTTCAGATGATTTTCAAAAGGAGTCGCTTTTTTGTTCCATCAGCCACTCATCACATTTATGAAAAAATGGTCTTTACTTTGAAAGCGCCGCCTTAAAATTGTGCTTCCACTTACAAAATAACCTGATATGAAATTTCCACTCGTTATTACCCTGTTGTTGTTACTGTCTTTGACAGTCGATGCACAACGAAAGAAAAACACAAGCAGTGATCAGGAGAAAGATGCATTCGAAGCACTTTCTCTTTCCGGTTTGAAATTTAGAAGTATCGGTCCGGCGTTGACTTCCGGACGGATTTCGGATTTTGCCGTTAACCCAAAGAACCCAAAAGAATATTACGTAGCCGTCTCTTCCGGAGGCGTTTGGAAGACGACCAATGCGGGGACGACGTATACTCCCATCTTTGACAGCCAGGGGAGCTATTCTATAGGTTGCGTTACCATCGACCCGAACAACCCCAATGTTATCTGGGTAGGAACAGGAGAAAACAATAACCAACGAAGTGTTGCGTATGGAGACGGTGTCTACAAATCCATCGATGGAGGTAAGTCCTGGACGCACATGGGGTTGAAGAACTCAGAACACATTGGAAAGATCCTCATCGACCCAAGAAATTCAGACGTCGTTTATGTAGCAGCCATCGGACCGCTTTGGAGCGAAGGAGGAGAGCGTGGCGTTTACAAAACAACCGACGGAGGAAAAAACTGGAGCGCAGTACTCACCATAGATCCCCATACGGGAGTTAATGACCTTATTTTGGACCCAAGAGACCCTGAGGTCTTGTACGCCGCAGCATATCAACGGCGCAGGCACGTGTTTACGTACCTTGGTGGAGGCCCCGGCTCAGGGATGTATAAGACCACGAATGGCGGTGCCGAATGGGATAAGATTAATAAAGGATTGCCGGAAGTCGACATGGGGAGGATTGGGTTGGCCATGGCTCCGTCCAACCCCGAAATCATCTATGCCATCGTAGAAACAACATCGGATAAAGGAGGTTTCTTTAAGACCACCAATAGAGGCGCCTCCTGGGTGAAGGCAGGAAGCTACCAATCCAGTGGCAACTACTATCAGGAAATCGTTGTTGACCCCAATGATTCAGAAACGATTTATGGAATGAATACCTGGATGCAGGTTTCAAGAGATGGCGGAAAGACATTCAAGGTACTCGGTGAAGCGTCCAAGCACGTAGATAATCATTGTTTGTGGATTGATCCTGAAGATTCCCATCACTTTATTGCCGGATGTGATGGTGGAATATACGAAACATGGGACGGTGCCAAAACATGGGACTTCAAGGCCAACCTTCCCGTGACCCAATTTTATAAAGTTGCGTTGGACAACGCCGAGCCTTTCTACAACGTCTACGGCGGTACGCAGGATAACTTCAGCCTCGGGGGACCTTCACGGTCCATCAGTGGAAATGGTATCGCCAACGAAGAGTGGTGGATCACGCATGGAGGAGATGGGTTTGAAACGCAGGTAGATCAAAGCAACGAAAATATCATCTATGCCCAGTCCCAGTACGGAGTTTTGGTGAGGTATGACAAGTCAAGTGGAGAGGAAGTGGGCATCCAACCACAACCAGGAAAGGGCGAGAACGCGTATCGTTGGAACTGGGATGCGCCTTTGGTAATCAGTAACTTCGACAATAAGACGTTGTACTTTGCAGCAAACAAAGTTTTTCGTTCAGATGATCAGGGCAATAGCTGGGAAGTAATTAGTGAAGACCTGACCCGTCAGATAAATAGAAATGAATTAGACGTGATGGGCCGCGTTTGGGGCATCGATGCCATTGCAAAAAATCGATCCACTTCACCTTACGGAACCATTGTGGCTATGGATGAATCTCCGAAAAATAGCAACCTCCTCTATGTGGGAACAGATGATGGACTCATACAGGTGACTGAAAACGGAGGGGATAGTTGGACGAAAACAAGCAGTTTTCCAGGAGTTCCTTCCAAAACATACGTCAACATGGTTTTGGCCTCACAACATGATGAAAATGTCGTATATGCCTGTTTCAACAACCATAAAAACGGAGATTTCAAACCGTATTTGTTGAAGAGTACAGACAAAGGAAAAACCTGGCAGTCCATTACCACCAATTTGCCGGAAAGAGGTTCTGCCTATTCCATCGCACAAGATCACATAGATCCGGATCTTTTATTTGTCGGGACGGAATTTGGCGTATTTATCAGTAACGATGGTGGAGGAAAATGGAAGCAAATGAAAGCCGGACTACCGACTATCGCAGTACGTGATTTGGCCATTCAGCGAAGAGAAAATGACCTGGTCCTGGGGACATTCGGACGTGGATTTTATGTTTTGGATGACTATTCGTCTTTGAGAAACACGAGCGAGGCCACTCTGGCAAAGGAAGCAGAGTTGTTTGACGTAAGAGATCCGCTATTATACGAGCATAGTCATCCGTTAGGCTTACCAGGCGTGTCATTTCAGGGAGACAGCTATTACCTGGGCGATAACCTGGGGTCCGTTGCCATGTTTACCTATTACCTGAAAGAAGACATCAAATCGTTGAAGGAGCAGCGTCAGGAGAAAGAAAAAGAAGCTAAAAAAGAAGGAAAGAATAATTCTTACCCCTCTTACGAAGCGTTAAAAGCAGAACGGGAAGAAAAAGCACCTCAATTATTACTTACCGTAAAAAATGCCCAAGACAAAGTGGTAAGAAAGTTGACAACTCAACCGAAAAAGGGGCTAAATCGAATTTCATGGGACCTTCGCTATTCCGATACCGACCCTATCAACCTGAAAAAGCCGGCTTTTTACAATCCTTGGGGAAACAGTGACAAAGGGATTTTGGTATCTCCGGGCAAGTACACGGTCACGTTATCAAAGGTCGTAGCTGATGTTGTTACAGAGATTGCCGATCCGGTTTCATTCACTATCAAAACGATCAACAACCGGTCGCTTCCAGCCACAGATCGCATGGCTTTAAATGAATTCAATAGAAAGGTGTTAAAACTTTCCGGCAGCATCAGTGCGGCCCGACAAACACTTAGAGAAATCAACAATCAGATAAAGCACATCAATAATGCGCTGTTAAGGGCAGAGGTGCCGCATGATGGCGAGTTGGTAAAGAGCGCACGAAAAGTAGAGAAAGTAACTGCGGAAATTTCTACTGAGTTAAACGGTGATGCGGTAGCAGGTACCCTTGATATGGGACGACCACCAAGCGTAGGCAGTCGAGTAGGAATGTTGGTATATCAACTATTCGCTTCCACTTCCGATCCTACTCAGACCAACATAGATAGCTATGCAATTGCAGCGGAAGAATTCAAACCGCTACTTCAGTCATTGCAAAGCCTGGTCAATGGAGATTTGCAAAACTTGCAGGATCAACTGGTGGAATCAGGTGCACCTTACACGCCTTACTCCCTTCCGAATGTTCCAGAGTTTAATGAATAGGTATAAATGAAATTTGAGTATTCCATTTCTTTTTTAGTTAGTTTAAACGTTCAATAGTTTCAGAAAAACATGAGATCCTTATTTACGCTACTCCTAATTACCACTCTTTCCAGTGGGTTTATGTTGCTTAACCCAGTCGTTAAAACAGACAAGATTGGGGCAGATGTCGACTATCTGGTGGATTTATACAAATCCCTTCACCGGCAGCCTGAACTGTCGCTACAAGAAAAAGAAACTGCCGGAAAGCTTGCGGGTGAGTTGCGAAAAATAGGATTTGATGTAACGGAGAATGTTGGTGGATATGGCATCGTAGGAATATTTAAAAACGGAGAAGGTCCAACGATTCTTTACAGAACAGATATGGATGCGTTGCCGATGTACGAAAAAACAGGACTTCCGTACGCTAGCACAGTTGAGGTTCCTTACAATGGAGGGATGGTTGGAACTGCACATTCGTGTGGGCACGATATTCATATGACCAATTGGGTAGGTACCGCAAGACACATGACCCAAATCAAAGATCAGTGGAATGGAACGTTGATGTTTATCGGGCAACCGGCAGAAGAAATCGGCGTCGGAGCCAAAGCAATGCTGGACGCAGGTTTGTATGAAAAATTTGGTGTACCTGATTATGGGTTAGGACTTCACAGTAGTCCTACCCTTCCGGCCGGAACGGTCGGACTTTCAGAAGGCTACACCATGGCCAATGCGGAATTTGCCGATATAAAAGTATTTGGGATCGGAGCCCATGGAGCCTCACCACATATGTCCATAGACCCTGTGGTCATTGCATCGATGATTGTTATGGACCTTCAAACCATAGCAAGCCGAAGTGTAAAACCTGTGGATGACGTCGTGGTAACCGTTGGTTCGATCAAAGGAGGAACTAAGCACAACATCATACCCGATGAGGTCACCCTTCAGCTAACAATACGGACGTTTAAGGAAGACGTACGGCAACTCGTTCATCGCAGAATTGAGGAAATATCCAAGGGAGTAGCCATTGCCGCCGGACTTCCCGAAGACAAGATGCCGGAAGTAACCTTTTTGACTGCTTATACTCCGGCAAACTACAATGATGCTGAGTTGATCAGTCTGATGCGCACATCAGCATCGAAAGTAATTGACCTGAAAAATGTGATGGAGGCAGAACCTCAAATGGTGGCAGAGGATTTTGCACTCTATGGAAAGACAAAACATAAAGTACCCACCGTACTTTTTTGGTTAGGGACCGTTCCCGATCATCGCATTCAATCAGGAGACTTACCTGGATTGCATTCTCCTTTTTACTATCCCGATCCGGCAAAGTCTTTGGAAACCGGAGTTGCGGTAGTGAGCCAAACCATGTTGGATTTGTTCAACCAGTAACCGTTACAATTTAAAACGATAGCTGGAGCTTAGTTTGGTAAGCTTAAAAAATTGCGGCTTTCTGCCATGGACATTAACAATATTGATTTGCTCCGGGAACAGCTCCATCAGGTAGTCCGCTTTCAGATAAAATGATTTCCATTCCTTCTGAGGCTCTAAACTAAACGTAAACCAATAGCTGTTACCTTCTACGGTAGCCTCTTTCGGGTGAAAAACTACGTTTTGGTCGTTGATTTTAAGTTGGATCTTTCTTTGAAAATAGGCGTGAATGGCCGATTTGTGAATGGTAAGAAAGGCCTCCTCACCAATGTTTGTAAAGTATCCAGAGTCATTTCTTATCGCATCCTGTAGGTTGTCTGTGAAAACCTTAACGCGCATCTCTCGATGATCGATTTCCAGAACAGAAATGTAAATGGCATGATCATACTTTTCAGAAGGAGCCAACAAACAAATGGGAATTAACAAAAATGAGAGCATTAACTACTTACAATTAAACCTAACTTATAACTGAGAAAAGAACTACTGTACTTCTTACAAGTGCAATTTTACTACTCATCACGTTCTCTTAAAAAACGTTTTATCAAATTTGGTGTTTGAAGCACGGGTGCGCCTGTCTATAAAATCATCAAAGCCATGCAAAAGGTTAATCTTTGTGTTTCTCAAAGCATCCATGAAAAGTAATCGGGTGTTTTTTCACCTAAATTGTACAGGCAAAAATACGTTTTGCTGTGATTTTTGAAGATAACGTTTTGTTATGGTATTGTTTTCAATTCAAATTTCTTTCAGGGATAGCTGTTAATAGATGGCCTTTGTACGGCGAAATCAAACAAGTTGAATCGTTTGCTTTAGTATAAACCGAGGCAGGTCTATGTGGGTAAAATGTATGGGATAAGTTGCAAGAGTGCATCGCTCAAACGCTTTCACACCCCTCCTACAAATAATGTATAGATATTTATACAGCGTTGCATTAAAATTGAGGAACGTATTTAGCGGTAAGAATTTATGTCATCTTCAACTACTTGAAGTCATACGTTTATTAAAATCTGATCATTAACCTTTAACAGAAATAATGAAACTTTTCAATCTCACAATCATTGGTTGTTTGTTGTATGCGATGAACACTACCGCCCAGGTGATGTATCCGAATATGTGGGAAAACCAGCATGTTTTCGGAGTAAACAAACTACCTGCCCGGGCGACCTCTTACTCCTATGAAGAGGTAGAAAGTGCACGATCAACGGACCGTAGTTCCGCCAGGGTACTGGATTTGAACGGGAGTTGGTTTTTCAACTTTTCAGAAAAACAACAGGATCGTCCAAAAACGTTTTACAAAAATGAGTTTGACTACCAGTCATGGAATAAGATAGACGTTCCTTCTAGCTGGGAGATGAAAGGATACGGCATTCCCATATATACCAATGCAACTTATCCGTTTGCACCCAATCCACCGTATATAGACCGCGACAATCCGGTAGGGTCTTACATAAAAGAGTTTGAACTTCCATCGGAGTGGGAAGATCAGGAAGTGATTTTACATTTTGGAGGTGTTAGCTCAGCCTTTTACTGTTGGGTAAACGGTGAGTTCGCAGGCTACAGTCAGGACAGTCGCCTGCCTGCCGAGTTTAACATCACCCCATTAATAAACAAAGGAAAAAATACAATAGCCGTTCAGGTATTTCGCTGGAGCGATGGAAGTTACCTGGAAGATCAGGACCATTGGCGAATGAGCGGCATCCATAGAGAAGTAATGCTGTTGGCTCAACCTAAAATCGCAATCAATGACTATTTTGTTCGTACTGATTTGGACGAGACCTATACAAACGCCACGTTGCGGATACGCCCGGAAATCTCGCTATCTGACGGCATCGACGCCAAAAACTATACCGTATCTGCTCAGCTGTACGATCAGGAAAACCAACCAGTACTAGGAAAAGAACTGGAAATAGACGCCAAAAAAATTGTGGATGAGTTTTATCCACAGCGGGATAATGTTTATTTCGGCTTATTGGAGACCCAGCTTGATGACATCACTACCTGGAATGCAGAAAATCCCTACCTCTACACACTGGTTTTAAAGCTTAAAGACAAAGCTGGAAAACTGATGGAAGCCAGGAGCTCAAAAATCGGCTTTCGGGACGTTCGTTTTTCATCTGAAAACGAACTATTGATTAATGGAGTCCCGGTAAAAATCATCGGAGTAAACCGACATGATCACAGTCACACCGGTGGAAAAACGGTCACAAGAAAGGAAATGGAAGCGGATATCTTTTTGTTGAAGCAGAATAACTTCAACGCCATTCGTACATCTCACTACCCCAATGACCCTTACGTTTATGATCTGTGCGACAAATATGGGATCTATGTGATGGACGAAGCCAATATCGAAACGCATGGCGTAAGAGGAGCACTGGCCAATGATCCTTCCTGGAATGCAAGCATGATGGACCGGACCATACGATTGGTAGAGCGAGACAAAAACCATCCGTCCGTCATTTCCTGGTCTTTTGGAAACGAGTCAGGCACCGGTCCCAACTTCGCGGCCATGTCAGGGTACGTGAAGGATTTTGATCCGACACGTTTTATCCACTATGAAGGGGCGCAAGGAGATCCCAATCATCCCGAGTATGCCAAAATCGGTACGAAAAAATACAAGACCTACACCAGAGAATTTTACGGAAACCCGACAGACCCCAAGTACGTCGATGTCATCAGCCGGATGTACCCGGATTTGGTACAACTTAAAGGAATGGCGGATAGCAAATACATGAACCGGCCCATTATCATGTGCGAGTATGCACACTCAATGGGAAACTCCCTCGGAAACATGAAAGAATACTGGGACATGATTTACTCCCATAAAAACCTGATTGGCGGATACATCTGGGACATGATCGACCAGGGAATCGAGCGAACGGCCAAAAACGGGAAGAAGTATTTCGCTTACGGAGGAGACTACGGAGACAAACCGAATGACAAAAATTTTAATCTGAATGGAGTCTTTAATTCAGATAGAAGTTTACGCCCACAGACGTACGAGTGTAAGTACGTATTCCAACCGGTCGTCATCAAACCCATAGACTTAGCAAAAGGATTGATTTCAATTGAAAACCGTTTCAACTTTACTAACCTTTCAGTGTACCACTTTACCTGGGAACTGGTAGAAAATGGCAAGGTGATACGAACCGGCGAAATGGATGCACCAACGATCGAGCCCAGGAAAACAGGCCAGCTGACACTAGGATATAAAAAGATCAAACAAAAGCCAGGGAGCGATTATTGGATTCAGGTCAAGATGCGCACCATAAAAAAGGTTGATTGGGCCGATGCTGGATATCCAATTGCTGAAGAGCAGTTAGTAATAACGGACAGTAAAATGGAATGGGCTGACCTAAAAACAGCTGCTCCCACATTGGAAGAAGCAGGAGCGACCCTTTCCATAAAAGGAGCCGCGTTTACCGCCACCTTCGATAAAAAGATAGGTGCGCTTACCTCCCTGTCGTATAAAGGTAAAAAGTACATAGAGCAACCCCTTTTGCCCAACCTATGGCGTGTTCCTACGGACAATGACAGAGGAGGCTGGAAAACACCAAAAGAGCTAAAAGTCTGGGCAGGTTCGAAAAAAACCATGAAAGTGGAAAGCATTCAATCAGAAACGCAAGATGATGCGGTCCTCGTCACAGTAAAAAGAAGCATTCCTGATGCCGCGACCATCATGGAAAAATATACCGTATACGGCGACGGCACCATAGATGTAGATTTCACTTTGGAATCAGAAAAAATGGCCCCGGAATTAATCCGCGTAGGAATGCAAACAGGCATTAGCCGTTCGTTAGTGGATGCCAGCTACTACGGAAAGGGTCCGCATGAGAATTACATAGATCGAAATCAGTCTGCTTTTAAAGGGCTTTATACCACAAAAACGGAAAAGTTGACCAGCTCATATGCGAGACCTCAGGAGTGCGGCAACCGAACCGGTGTTGAATGGCTGGAATTAAAGGGAACAAAAGGGGAGAAATTGAAAATTGAGGCTAAAGACAAGATTGCCTTCGCAGTATGGCCTTTTAGTGAAGATAATTTGGCCACCGCTGATTTTACCTGGCAGTTGGAAGATGCCGGATACTACACGATGAACATTGACCTGGTCCAGGCAGGAGTTGGAGGCAACGATTCATGGAGCATGAAAGCACGTCCCATCAGCCCCTATCGGTTATTAGAAAAGAAATACGCTTACAGTTTCAGGATTAGCGTAGAGTAAGCAAGCTCACCAAAATTGCGAAGATAAAAACAGCCGGAACTTGCATTTTTTGCAATTCATTCCGGCTGTTTTTTTATTCTGAAGATCAAGTCTGAGTGGTTCTTCGATTATGTAGCCTTTTGGAAAATTGAACTAGCCCTCTATGTCCAACAATGTTTTAATGGCGGATAGCCTGCATCATGTGTCTACAAAAGAGGTCAGGAATCCCAGGTATATCTTTGGAAAAACGACACTTAAAATACTAATTTGTTGTATATCATTGGTGATGATCAATCTTCGAAGATTTACCCTTGAAAAGAATTGAAGTAAGAAAAGGACAAATAGTTCAGAAAAAAGGTGACTTGAATAGTAAGGTATATCAAGTCGAATCCGGACTATTGCGCAGTTATACCATTGACGAAAAAGGGAAAGATCACATTTTTATGTTCGCTCCAGAAAATTGGATAATGGCTGACAATGTTTCGCCTGACCAACCATGTGATTTATTCATCGATGCACTTGAGGATTCAATTATTATACAAAAAACGAAGGCAATTGACTCTGACTTGGAGCATGATATACAAAAACTGATCAAGCGGATTGAAGTGCTTCAGAAACGAGTTATCATGTTAATGAGTGCTCCGGCTATTGAACGATATGAGCACTTTAATCAAACCTACCCGGACATAGTGCAAAGAGTACCTCAAAAAATGATCGCTTCTTATTTAGGAATAACTCCTCAGGCATTGAGTACCCTAAGAGGGGAAATTGCCAGAAAATAATTCACCTTCTTCCCCCATTTGTTAATCTACATGAATGCAAAATGTGACTTAACACGCAACTTTTGCCTTTTAATTTAGACACTCAACGAAATGAAAAACGCTAAAGGATTACATATTGCACTGTGGGTAGCACAAGGATTATTGGCGGCCGCCTTCATCATAGGAGGTTTTATGAAAATCACGTCACCCATTGAAGAACTCGCTGCAAACGGAATGGGTTTTGTCAACTCTTTTTCAGAAGGAACAGTACGCTTCATTGGTATTAGCGAATTACTTGGAGGAATAGGATTATTACTTCCTGCCTTACTTAGAATCAAACCTATACTCACTCCTATTGCTGCATCTGGCTTAGCTGTAGTAATGATACTAGCGGGTGGCTATCATATTTCAGTAGGTGAACCACCAATTCCCAATATGGTATTGTTTGCTATTGCATCTTTTATTGCCTGGGGAAGATTTAAAAAAGTTCCAATAATCGAAGTAAGCCATTCATCTTAAAATACAATTATTATGAACTACGTAATTACTGGAGGTCATTCAGGCATGGGGTTTGAATTGACTAAAAAGCTACTTAAAGAAGGACATAAGATCGGCCTAATTGTCAGGAGTGAATCGAGAAAAGAAACTACCAGAAAGCTATTTCAAGACTTAGATTCGGTCGAAATATTTATAGCAGACTTAAGCAAACGAACTGAAATAGAGCAGGTTGCAGATCAAATAAAATCGAGTTGGGAAAGAATTGATGGACTCTTTAATAATGCAGGTTTACTGCTTGATAAGCTTTACTATTCGGATTATGGAAACGAACTTCAATTGGAAGTAAATGGAATAAGTCCATATTTGCTTACAAAAGCACTCAAACCACTTTTAGATAAAGCAGAACATCCATTTGTTGTCAATACAGCTACGGGTGGTCTGAACAATAAAAATTCTGTGAATATTCCTGCTTTCAAGAACCCCAAAAAATTCACAAAGCTTCTTGGTTCTTATATGGATTCAAAACTCGTAATGGTTCTTTTAATGAATCACTTGAGTAAGGAATGGAAAAACATCCGCTTTGTAAGCGTCAACCCGGGGGCTATAAAAACCAAAATGACAGCTGGTACAGGTATGCCGTTTTGGCTAAAACCGATTCGGAATTTACTTTTTAGTTCTCCCGAACGAGGGGCCAGGAGTTTGTTTAATGCAGCATTCGACCCTAAATACAAAGGAACTGGCATTTTTATAAGTGAGGGAAAAGTAAGACCAATGAAATATGAGATTAATACAGAGGAAATCAATCAATTGTTAGGTTAATCGACATCCAATAGTCGATATAGCATATGCCTCTATTGAGGTATTGTAAACTGAAATGCAAAACCGATACTTTAGT
>JBCCXH010000038.1:0-19479 GCA_039192005.1 Bacteroidota bacterium | reverse complement strand
AGTCGTCCTTCCTCGATGCCTTTTTCAATCAAGTATCCCTGGGCTGCTTTCGCACGGTTTGCAGCTAATGTTTCGTTGTACGAGACAGAGCCTCTCACATCGGTATGTGAGGAAAGGGAGACGTCTATCTTGTCGTCCTGCATTAAGAACTGGTACAGCTCGTTAAGTTCTGCAGCAGCATCTGCGCGAATGTTGTATTTATCAAAATCATAGAAAATGTTTTTGAGGTACGTCTCTTTCACAATTTTCTTCCCTTCGTTTCCTAGTTCAGATCTCAGCTCTTCAAGTGTACCGGCATAGTCCTGGTACGATTCGCGCTCAAAAGTGATGACCTGCGTATTGCTGCCATTATTTTCAACAACGATAAGTTCTGCTTCCAATGCATCGATCGGGTAAAGGGGCAGGTCGTAATACAAATGGGTGATTTGGTTACCGCCAGCGTTTTCTTTTTCTTCTACTTCGGGTTCGATTTTGATGTCTCCCGGCAGGTATCCTTCTGAGGTACCGTCTACTTCAAATTTGGACCCTTTAAGCGACCGGAACTTGATGGTGGTCGCATCTTCTGTTTTCGCCCACAACTCGACAATATCAGGAGGCAACGTCTCATTAACGAGAATGGAACCGGATAGGGGTTCTTGTGTGACTCCGTCGATCAGGTTGACGTGTATGATGTAATCAAAGATGTGGACGTTGTAAATGTCATCGTCTCCTGTACCTCCCACACGGTTGCTGCTAAAGTAACCGGTATTCGTGCCGTTTTCGATTGCAATCCCAAAATCATCCGCGTTCGTATTTAAAGGGAAACCCATATTTCTTGGAGAGTGGTCTCCGGAAAGGTTGGCCCGAAAAAGATCCAATCCTCCTAACCCTTCGTGACCGGTACTGGTAAAGTAAAGGATCTCGTCTTCATGCAGGAAAGGAAACATCTCGTCTTCTGCGGTGTTGAATCGCTTTCCAAGGTTTTCAGGTTGGCTCCATTGTCCGTTGATCAACTCACATTTATATAAGTCTACTCCACCGAAACCTCCTGGCCTGTCACTTGCAAAATAAAGGGTCTTTCCATCGCTGGTAATTGCCGGATGTCCTGTACTGTGGTGGTCGTCATTGTAAGGGAACTCCTGAGGTTTATTCCACCTGTCTTCGTCTTTTCGTTCTGAATAGTAAAGTTTTAGCTTATTGACTCCGTCTGCAGACGCTCCGGCTCTTTTCTTGTGGTAATTGTTTCTGGTAAAAAACATCTTGGTGTCATTGTCATAGAAAACCGCTGGTCCTTCGTGGTAGCGGGTGTTGATCCCCCGGTGGATTTTCTCCGGTGTCTCACCATCTTTCGCAATGAACAAGTCAAGAAAGTTGCTTCCATCCCAGCTGTATTCCGGCTTTAATACTCCGGATGAGGGCCGTCCCGTGACAAAAACCACCCCGTCTTTCTTAAGTGCCGGACTGAAATCTTTTTCCAGGCTATTGAAGAGCGACTCTTCGATTTCATAGGCGATCTCGTTCACGTAGAATCTTTCTACGTTGCTGAGTGCTTCTACGTGATCATCTACCCAATCTTCATGATGCTGATATTGTTCATAGATCGCTAACGCCTCATCGTATTTTCCGTTTGCGCTCAGTACCTGACCAAAGTTGAGCATGTCGTTATCGCTCATCGTCATTTCATCGAGTACCGCCCGATACCAAAGCTCGGCTTCTTCAGGCTGGTTGAGCAACCGATAGCTATCTGCCAGCCTTAATTCTACACTGGTCTCACGGTTCGCTTTTAATGCGCGCTTGTAATGGTAGATGGCTTTTTCGTAACTGTATGCTTCGTAACTTTTGTCTGCCTTGGCTTTCAGCCGGGTAAACTTTTTGGTATTGGTTTTGGCAGCCCCTTTTATTCCTGTCGCTTTCGATTCCTGTACGGTGCCCCACAGTACAAGAAGGTATAAAATGATTTCAATTGTTTTTTTCATCGTGCTAATTGTAAATGTTGTTTTCTTAGAAGTATCTCGGCGTTAGTATTTTCTTGGTTGGTAACTCGAAGATGTAATTGATCATGATCTCGTGCGATTGGTTGTCTATATCTGTTAGGGAAAAGTCTGTCGCATAGCTGACCAGCAACTGGGGGGTGATCTGGAAACCCAGTATCCCGTCGATGCTATCTTTCGAGCGGTAAGAGGCTCCTACCCACAGAAAGGACTTGATCAACAGGTTGGCGTTAAGGTCTATCTGAGCAGGTGCGTTACCAACGGACTTGACCAGTACATTTGGTTTTAGTACCATGTTCCTTCCCAGGCTGAATGCGTACCCGGCGAACAAGTAATAGTGACGAACCAGTTGGGAGAAGTTTCCATCCGGATTAGGTACCCCTACGCTTTTGTTGAGCATCTGAGGAACAGAAAACCCTACAAATAACCGATCCGTGTGCAGTAGTGCTCCTGACCCTACGTTCCATTTAAATTCGCTAATGTCTCCCAGGTTGTCACCAGCATCAAATACGCCATTTTCTGCCTGGCTATATTCCACTGCAAAACTGTGGGTACTGAATTGAAGTCCCATCGATAATTTCAGTTCCTTAGTGATCGGGATCCGATAGGCGTAACTGAAGTAGGCTCCGTATTCTGTAGAAAGACCTAACTGGTCTCTGAATAGTGCTGCTCCTAACGAAACCGGCCGACCGCTTAGCGGACTGTGAATAGTGGCAACTTGTGTACTGGGAGCTCCTTCGAACCCTACCCATTGGTTTCGAGATAAAAAGCTGGCACTCACGCCATCGTGGACTCCTGCATACGCAGGATTCAATGCGAGGCCGTTAAACATATAGTGGGTGGTTAAGAACTCTTGTTGTGCGGCTACGCTCATCGAGAAGAGGAGCGATAACGTTATTAGATAGGTGCTGACTGATTTCATGTTTTCTAGTGCTTTATTTTTTATTTCTGAAGCTAAGGTGAGGTACCGGGCATTGAGATGTATATACTATTCGGCAGGGCACACAAAAAGCAAGTTGAATGGTAAGAGATGCTCGTTGACGCTTTTTCAGGTCATTTTAGCGATCAAAAAGCCTGTATGTGTATCACTTAATGACTTGAATGTGGTGGTACGTTTTTCGCGTAGAGAAGCGTATAAATGGCGATTTTCCGATTATAATGTCTTGTGTTGGGGTGGGTTGAATGGTACGGAGAGATGGCACCTCAACCCGGAAGCCAGGACGCTGATTTTGTAAATCTTTTCAAAAACGGACCGCAGATCCTGCTGCATGTATTCAAGATACTCACCCTTATTCGGGGTGAGTAATCTTGTAGATCTTACCAACCGGTGACAATAGACGCTGTAGTAAAAAACTACTACAGTCCTTCCTTCCACTGAAAGCCAAAGCGTACTTTCCACCGCTGATTGTTCGGGAAAGGCTGCTGCTGATAGGTAAAATCATAGAGGATCATGAAGCTGGCACGAAGTGGACCATGGATCTTTGTACTCCTGCTCAGCCCCAGCAGCGCCCGGGTTGTTTCCCTGGATCTGGTTTCACCTCCTGATGTTTCCCCGAGTAACCTGATTAATGTAGAAACCCGACTGGTTTTGAACCAGTCGGGTTTTTCTTATCAAGATACCTCTATAAACATTCAAAAATGTCATGCAGATATATACTCTTCGATCAATAGGTCATTTCAAAAGCATCACTTTCTCCGTATAACTATTATCCCCTATCTGTACCCTACAAACATACCATCCCGCAGAAGGCATATCCTGTGCATTTAACACAAGTTCATACCGTCCCTCAGTATGTGATCTCTGCTCCATCAGGTTTTTCACCAGATAACCATTTACATCAAAAAGACTGATGCTCACCTGGCTGCTTTTCGCACTTACTGAGTAAGCAATGGTCGCATGGTCTTCTATAGGATTGGGCTTGATCAGGAGGTTTCCTTCCCCTTCAAATGAATCATACCCAAAAAGGTAAGGAGCTGTAATGGACCCTTTGTGCATGTTTGACTTAAAGGTCAACTTGTTGCCAATCTCTGCTTGTTGGCCGGTGATCTGATCCAATGCTCTAAACTTGACCAACTCATCTTCCCGGTTGGCATACACAAATAAACTCACCAGATATTGGTCAGATGCGGCATGATATACAGGGGTTGCAATACCTCTGCACTCATCTCCTACAAAGGCACCCACGACAACCTGCTCAGTATCCAGTTCTTCATCCAGGATCACTTTTCCGGTAAGATCCAGATTCAACTCATAGTCAGCAGGATCCAGATACCAGCTTCCTTCTGATTTTTCCATACTCAATTGCGAAGTGGCGGAATAGCTTACACGAGCTGTTTCGTGACTCCTATATCGCAATGATTTGGGTTCAGATACATACAATTGATAGCCATGATTGGGTTCCAGCAGCTCCATTCCCAACCAGCCATTCGCATCTTCTGAATACTCTGCCAGCCCGTTCTCCGACTTGATCTGATCTCCCGTCACTGATTCCAGATTGGCCAGTGCTGCATCAGGTGATTGAGCTTCTTGCGGCTGATAGCCAATCCAGTTCCAGCCTTCCTGCAACGTGATGTTGGTCATTAGAGCATCGATCCCTGTCAGACGCAGCGTATCAGCATCAGTCAGGTACAACTGATAACCTTCCTCTGTATTGAGTGTATCAAGGCCATCGAGGCTTTCCCATCCGTTTTGTAAAGCGTACATACTGGTCTGTGTCTGATTTTTGATCTGATCACCTTCGTTGGCACCCATACCACTCAATATCTGTGTAACCGACATATCTTCCTGTTCGGTATTGAATGATATCCAGTTCCAGCCTGCTTTAAGTGGTATGTACCTCGCACGATCCCTGGCACTATTGGCATACAGTAACACCGGTTGGACGGAGGTTCCATATGACTGATCTTTTTCGTAAGTGTAGGCCTGCATTGGGTAGCCCTGGTACTCGATACCGGTAGAAGCGTCCCATATCCTGTAAGAAAGCTCCTGACCATTATCTTCAGGGGTTCCGGAGATGGTCAGATAGGCCGCAAAGGTATTTTCAGCCACCTTTCGGATGTTAGTTACTCCCCTCAGGCTGTTGCCGATCCACACACTGATCAAATCCAATGTGTCCGTTGATAGCCCGGTGCCATCCAGATCAAAATTCATGACCATGGCCATATTTTCCGGATACAGTTCATAATCAGGGAACCAGCCCGGCATCTCTGGCAGTACTTCCACTTGCAGGGTAAGGTTTTCGCTCGCAAACCCATCTATAGCAGCGACTACATTCACATCATAGGTTCCAATATCCATAACAGATGCGTCGATCGTAAAGTCGATCGCAGCACCGGATGGAGGGATGCTTCCATGCAAGGCACCTACAGTGAGCCATTTGGGGAGGGCCTCAAGGGTGTACTCCCTGGCTGCTTCGCTGGTATTGTACAGCTCACCGGTCAGCGTGGCTGTAGCTCCCTGTAAAACCTGAAGCTGCAACTGATCCGGATACCAATAAACCGGGTTGTGATGCACCTCAAAACGCCAGCTGATGGGAGCATCGAGCCCGTTGCCCGCATGATCCGGTACATGATTGACCGTGGCTTCCAGTTCCACCCCTTCCAGAGCGGAAAGCAGGACATTATCCAGGGTAAAAGCCAGTTGATTGCCCAGGCAACCTACAGAAAAAGGCACCGGGCTTCCATCGGTCGTGTTGATCAGGGAAACTTCAGCCGCTTCGAACAGCCCACAGTCTATCCGGTCATTAAAGGAGATGGAAACCTCATCTCCCAAGGTAAGAATACCATCTGCAGGCTCAGGATTACCAAACAGGTGTAAAGAGGTACGGTCGATTACTCCTGTAAGCACATTGGAGTAATTTTCCCCACTGGTACCACACGCGCTCAATGCCCGGATCTCGTATTCGCCATCGACCAGCTCACTGTCGGTAATGTCCCATACGTACGGATAGGTAGGTTCGGGATACGTGGCACTGAACTCCTCGTAATACTCCGCCAAAAACTCCTTGTCTATCGTCTCGATATCGTGCCAGTTATTGGAACCCAATCTTCGATACTGGATGGTAATGTCTTCCAGTGGCACATTTTCAGGATCGTAATCCACCAATTTGAGGAACAATTGCTCCCGTTCATTTTCTGGAGCCTTATTGATCACCCAGTTTTCGCCATCTGTGGTTCCGTTTCCAAATGGGTCACGGTTGCCATCTACCAGTAAGCTTACCGGGGAACACGGGCGTTTGAAATGTACCTTCAGGAACACATAATCAGCAATGATATTGTAATTTTCTTCACATTTGGGACTCATTGCCAATACAATATCCTCGTAATCATAAATGTCCCCTTCCCTGCGATTGATATCTACCTGGGTGTACTCCGGCACGCCTGGCAAGATATATCGCGTACCGGTACCGTCATTTTCCCCACCTACCTGCAACACAATTTCCGCATCATTCTGATTGGGAACAAAATCGGTATACTCTGTGGGTACATACAGGTAGTATTGCAGGTTTTCATTGAACAGGTTGCCGCTACTCATTTGCAAACGGAACGAAGCCGGACCATCCGGGTCTACGTCGTAAAGTGTGGCCTCTTTCGTCAGCGATCCGTCTGGCAATTGAATAAAAAGCTGTGGGTCAAATCGGGAAATCGTGCCCGGTTCTGCCGGACAGGAACTGCGCCCTCCCTGCAAACTAAAGTAGGGGGTATGAGACGGGTCGATGCCTTTTACGATGGTTACACTGTACTGGTCTCCATCATCATCGTCAGCCAATACATAACCAACAGTAGCGGTAGCATCGAGTGTGTTTTCTTGTGACCTTTCATATTCAAAATGATATTCAGCAGTTATACCCACCTTGTTGTTACTCTCCACTTCTTTAGCTGTACTGATTGTCACTCCTAATCCTTTCGCGATCGCTATTGCAATATTGAAATTAAGACCTACGTATGTTTCGCTATTTACGTATGTCCTTTGAGTGATCCCACGGGAACCAGACCTGCCTACTGTTACTGATTCATCAATAGTCCCTGTACTTCCGTAAAACGGCTTAATCTCTACTTCCGGGCCGAAAAGTTGCTGGTATTCTCCATCAAGATCTACAAGATCCAAGATTCCTTCTGTAATGAAAAGTGCGTCATTCAAACTTTCAATAAGTTGGTTTGGTCCATACGTGTTTTCGATATGATCTTTTAGATCTACCGTAAATTGATTAAGTGTTTCGTATTGCTCCATTAACTCATTCGTCCATTCGAAATCATCTAACTCACAAGCTCCAATTCCTCCGAGATTGTTACAAAAGCTGGTGTATACATCTAATTCTTCGACAGCATCTTGAAACACTTCAGGAAGTCCATCCAGATTGCATACCTGACACATGGGTACGCTTTCTCTTCGATGGTAATCCAAAACACCTTCCCAATTGGCTTTAAGCGCGGAAACATACTCTGCCGAACTCTCTCCTTCCAATCCTTCGATGACAAGCGTACCGTCCGCTATGGCATCCAGTTGCCGGGAATATTCTTCAATCAGACGCTCAATCTCAAAAACCGTCAAATACCAATCAGTCTTCAACCCGTTCGGAACTAATTGAATGCGTGTATTTAGCTGTACTTCACATTGATTATCCTCATTAGTAACGACCTGGATGTTCTCTGTCACACCATAGGCTGTAGACACCCCTACTCCTACAATCACATCGGCCTGTTCCTGTAAAACATAATTGTGTCCGAGTGCAGATTCTGCGGATGTTTCTATTCGTTCGGTAGTCGTAACAGAAACATCAAAGGATGCACTTTCCCCATTTCCTCCTACGAAATTAATTGCATATTCTGCGAAACCACCCATTCCAAAAAAGTTAGCTTCCTGTTCGGTTTTCAATCCGGCTCCTCCTGAATTCATGTCAGACACGGTCAGGTTTTTGCTAAAAGTGGTACCATTTTCAATATAGCTATAGCTTTGATCACCCGGAGGATCCCGCAACACAAATAATGGAAGCCTGTAAACCTGCTGATCATCATCCAGGGTAATGACAAAGTCATTTCCTTCCTGAGACCTGTCCCCTTCAACAATGAACCGCTGGATGGTTTCGCCCTGATAGCCTCCATGCTCGGTATGGTATTCCACTACCATACCCAGGGTATAAGGAGCTACCGTGATCGGGTCACCCCCTACAAAGCCATAAGATTCAAAGCCATTCAAATCAGGTGTATAACGCAACGTATCCGAAGCGGCACTAGCTGCTGCCGGATTTTTTATGACGAGGAACCCTTCGTTGACCGGACAGTCTCCATCCTCATGTGTCTCCGCTACACTGAGGTTAAGTGAATAGAGCTCCCCTTGCCGGATGACGGCCGGTTCAGTGGGGTCGCCACAAAAGTAATTTTCGATACCGGTAACGGACAATTTCGGTGCTTTATGAAAGGTAAAGTTCATGTCCAGCCTTCCTTTATCCTTCAATGCAGCCAGGGTAGTTTCTCCTTTTTCAATGGGGCGATGGACATCATCGAAGAGATTCAAATGAACCGGTCGTACCCGCAGATAGTCCACTACAGCCAGGGTTTGAGGGTCAGCACCGGATGCACCGGTCACCACCAGCTCATAGTCCAATGGAAGCAGGTTTACGGTGATCCGCCCATTATCCAGGGTCTGGTACGTATGTGCGTAACATCCATCAGCAGAGGTCACCCGTACCTCAAAACGGCTGGAACCGATGGGACCGCAGGTCGTTTGAACATTCAACGTGACCGGATAGGTCTGCTCTTCTTCAAAGTCCACGACTGTTTCCAAAGGCAATGCATCGATCTGTGCCCGGGTAAAAGTTACCTCCGGCTGAGTAAAATCAAAAGATGTGGTCTCTAGCTCTCCATTTTCTCCCTCATAGGTTTTCTCCGATGCCGCCAGCAACCGATATCCAGAAACCTGCTGATCCTGTGGGTTGAGGGTAAAAGAATAGTACCCCTGATCATTTGTTTCTGTATCTTCCGTCAGCAGTTCCCCATTGCGGATAGTAGTGAGGGTTACTTCTACACTATCGATCGCACATACACCTCCCCTGCTCACGAACCCACTAAGTACGTAAGCGGTCTGGTCAAAGAAAGGGGCCAGTGGAGCATTGGTCACCTGCAAGTCAAGGCTTGCCTCCTGAGTGTCTTTCACAAACGTGTGACCAGGGTAATGCACCGATACCGAATAGTCCGTCGCTTCCTGATAATACACATCAGAAAATTCAAATTCTCCGGCTACATCGGTATGTGTGGAGTAGGTGTACCGCTCCCCATCGATCAGGGCAGTGGCAGTCACAGATACCTCAGGTACCCCTACCGCTCCCTGCTGGGTAAGGACCGACCCGGCAATGGAGCCGTTGGGTTTTCGGTAACCTTTGTCTGCCAGTGAGTACCCCTCTGCAATCAATTCTACCCGGTATACGTACTCCTGTCCTGGAGTGGCATCCACATCCTGATAGATCCCATTCAAAGCAGGCTCCGTAGCGATGTGTTGTTCATCTTTGTAGATCTTAACATTCCCTGGGTTTGTTGATTCCCAGGTTACCGATACCCGATTGGTGTAAGCTCCTTTGGAAGCGGTAACGTTGTTGAGGTTCCCTGAAGACCCATTGGCTCCGGTGGTCCCCATCGCTTCGTTACTAAAGTCCGACAGGTATTCTTCCCCATTTACTTCCCGGAATGCTCGCAATCGATACGTCCGATTCACCATGCCGGATTCATCATAGACCTGTTTGAAACGCCTTTTCCCGGCAGTCAGGGTGGCTATCCGAGTGGTGGCATTGCCTTCATACAAGTAAAACCCGGAATGGTTTTGTGGAGCATGTTCCCAGCTGATCTCAATGAAATTGACGGATGCCTCATCAGAAGCTACTACGGCTAAGGGAGCCGGTACCATGGGGTAGTCCCCAACTACCGATTGAACTCCGGAGTATTCTTGTCCATCACGCAAAACAAAAGCGACCACCTCGTAGGTATGAGAAATACCAGGTGTACCTTCCGTGTCCGTCCATGAGGTAACCGAAGGGTCTGAAATGGTTGCTGTCAACTCGTGATCCCGATACACATGATAGCCGGTTACATCTTCCGGTACATACGTCCACCAGAGTTCCAACTGTCCCAGGGCCGGATCAGGAACTGCCTGAAGGCCGGATACCGGATGGATGGCCGGATACGACAACGTTGTTTTGATCGGAACAGACTCGTACCATACACCTCCTTTGTCTACATAGGAAATGACTCGGTATTCATATTCCGCTCCAGGGATGCCTTCCGGGTCGTTGACCGTTCTTGTTCCGTAGTTCAAAGTATCGATCAAGATACCATCCCGTTCTATCAGGTATCCATCGTGATGACTCGATTCATGAGACCACGACAGGGTAATGTAATTTTGATCATCGGGAAATGAATGGTTCAGATGCTCCACTTTTGAAACCTGCGGGTAGCCCAGGTACCCACTGATCGACCCTGAGGTAAACAATCCTTCTGATGTGTTTTTTACCGCCGTCACCGAGTAGCGGTAATTTCGTCCGGGGATGCCGGTGGTATCATAAAAAGTAAGCTCTTCTCCTGTAGCAACGATGCCTAGTACTTCTTCTCCGCGGTTTATTTCATAGTAGTCGTGCTTATCCGCCAGGTGGCTCCAGCTTAGCCGGATTCTGTCTTCTTCTTCCAGTTGTACCAGTCGTAGATACTCAGGATCGGGGATCATCGGATAGATCGCCGAACCCACACCGAACTCGGAAAATTTGGTACCCGTCGCTGTATGCCAGTACGCCTGCACCCGGTAGGAATACACATGACCGGGGTATCCCCCGCTATCGATGACCATCCGATGGTGCTGTGAGGAAATATCAGCCAGCTCTACCAATCCACGGTAGACCTTGAACCCGGAGTAATTAGAGGCATTGACGTTCCACCGGATCGAGACCTGTTGAGCTACCGGATCGGGAACTGCCACTACATCTACCGGAAGTGCTACTTCGTCAGAAACCGGCAGTGGAGAATCATACAAATCGGTAAAGTTGACTGTATAGGCGATCTGGTCTGCATCAATAACGAAAGACTGTTCACTTTCTGAGAGAATACGGTTTTGACCCGAAGCTCTAACGGTTACTTCTATCCCTGGTCGGTTGGGGGCATTGGTGATCTGGTAATGCCCCGCTGAATCTGTGGCAACAGACCGAATGAAAGTGCTTCCATCAATCGTTGCACGGGCTTCGATGACAATGCCGGGAACGCCCATGCCACTCTGTTCATTGATGACCGTACCAGAAATGGAATGCACCGATCCCAAACTACCCAGGTCTCCTACCATCCATGATCTTTGTCCTTCGTACGAAGCCTCTAACTGGTACATATGTGAGGCATTGAGTTGGGCGGTATGGTCATAGTACACTCGGTCATCTTTGGAAAGCGTTGCCAGCAGGTCCCCGTCCCGATAAACGTTGAACTCCGAATGGATCGGCTCTGGGTACTCCCAGTCGAGCAACACATGTCCGGAAAGACCCTCGGAAGCTGTAAAGTTGTCGGGTGCCTGTAGTGCTTCTACTCCTCCATTGCTTAAGACACTTCCTGTCGTTTGGGCTACAGACGAATAATGAACGGCCTCCTCCGTTTGTTGGTAAGCCTTTACGAAATACGTATGCGTCGACGCTCCTTCAGATCCGGGCACGGCATCTTTGAAGGTTTGTGAACCGTTCGGAAGCCTGGCAACGGTATCAGCTTCTGTGCCTCTCAGGATCAGAAACCCGTCGTAGTTTTCGACAGGGTAGTCCCACTCCAGCTCCACATATCCTTTTTGATTGCCTGAGGCCACCAGGTTTTGTGGTGCCGGTAATGACTGCCTGCCACCCTGTTGTCCTATTCCGGTAGATTCGTCTGGCTGCTCTTCGTTATACTTAAAGGTGTGAAAAGTATACGTATAGGATACTCCGGGTGCTCCCGATCTGTCACTGAAAATGGCCGGAAAGTCCTTCAGCACCGTGCCAACGTGCTTCCCTTCCCGATAAATGTATACGCCATCGTAGTTGTAGTCAGGAACTACTGCCGGATAGGTCCAGGTAAAGGTGACCTCCTCCTGAGTTGCTGAAGTACTCAATCCTATGACCTCCGGCAACGTCGGATAACTTACCGGATCGGATGCGGTTTGGGTGGATTCATACGATTGGCCCTCCCGCTCTACAAAAGCAGATACGGAATAGGTATGGTTCGTACCCGGTTTCCCTTTCATATCCTGAAAAGCATAGTGGTCTGTATGATCGATGGTGGCAATAAGCTCGTCGTCCCGGTATAAATGGAATCCGGTCAGGTTGTGGGAAGTGTGTAACCAATGTAGATCAATTGTCCCCATATCCGTATTGGGCTGAACCATCAGGTACTCTTCGAAAACCGCCACCTGTGGGTAGCTCGTACTCCCACTTTTTACAACCTGGGAAACCGAATCATTCTGAATGATGTATGCCTGGACGCTGTAGGTATATGCTGTGTGAGGAATCCCCGAATAGTCCCGGTACTGGTTTTGAGAATGGCCCTCATTGGTCAGCAGGTCGATCAACAGTGAATCGCTTTCCCCTGTTACTTTTCGAAATACCTGAAAATATACCGGAATAGCCGGATCAACGGATGCATAATGCCAATCCAACTGAACGAGGTCTTGTGTTTCATTGGCTACTACCGACAGGTCTGAAAAGGTAAAAGTCGGTTCCTTTACAGAATAGGTATATTCATCCTGGAAGTCGATCCCGGAAAAGACATGATTGGCCCGGTCAAAGGACAAGGTCCTGGGGTTGTCTAAAAAGGTGCGGCTATGGTGACCGACCAGCACCTGATAGCTGGCTTCCTCTCCGTACAAAAGACCGTCAAAAGCATAAGACCCGGTCTGGTCGGTATATACCGTATCCCGATAGGTCTCGTTGTTGATCTCCGTCATGGCAACCACCTGCACCCCTTCAGTAGCATAACTTCCGTCCTGGGTGGTGACCCGTCCTGTGATGGACCCATTGGGGCTTACCCCTCCTTGGTCATAGGCCGCGACCAGACGACTGTCGTCTTTGAGTAACACGACTCCATACTCGTGCACGTTTCCATAAACGGGCATTTCATCAGTAAAGTGATCGGCCCAATTAGGCAATTCAACGAGTGTTTCCCCATCTCGGGTAATTTCGATGGCATCCGTATAGGCAGTCATGTCATTCCACGTAAGCTCTACCCGACTGTCAAACGCCTGGTCTGTCGCTTGAAGATTGATGGGTAAGGATAAGCCATTGAAGCATACCGGATCGAAGGTTTCATTGAACTGATTGCTGTAAGGAATGATGCAATATTCATACTCCACGCCATTCTCCATACTGCCTGGATCGGAAAAAGAATAGCTGTCTGAATGCTCGGCACCCGTACCATCCAGTAAAGCAATGTGATCCCCTGAACGGGTCAGTCGGTATTCGGAAATCAGGTCTGAATGGTTGGTCACGTTGATGAGAATTCGGTCCGGCCACGTTCCCTGAGAGACGGTAATGTCAGGCGCGCGAAAAGTGGCTGTCCCTCCTGAAGCGGTCAACTCCGGAGTCACCGGTGTACCCGGCCCCTGCAAGAGTATCCGCAATTCAAAAGTCGTGTGCTGATCATCCCCCGGTTCGTACCGGTAGCTCCCTGACAACTCCCCATTTTCCTGTACGTGATGAATATCCATTTCCTGAAAATAAAGTTCTTCACTGGTTGCCTCATCCAGCAAGCTTACATACAGTTCTCCATTTTCGGGGAGGTCGAGATACCACGTATCGATCGCCCATTCCAGATCGATGTAGGTATCGCTCTGGTTATAAGAAGCCGTAAAATAGATGCCACTTTGTGACAACAGATAGCTGTTTGCGCTACTTATCCTGAAGCCCTCTCTTAAGAATACACTGTTTCCGGCACGAAAAATGGCCTGGCCGGGGCTTGTTACTTCACCGTTTAGTGAAAGGATGCGGGTAGCATGCAGGATGGTGTCCTGAGCTATGGCTCCTACTTCCGTTTCACACACAGTCCTGCAGTCCTGAGCTTGTCCTACCCGAAGCAGCAACAAGAAGCTTAGGAGCAAAGCGTATACCCAACAACTGGACACACCACTCCTATGCCGCATGGTAGAGGCATGCGTATGGTATTGATCATTCATTTGATTTAGTTTTTATTTTTTTGAAATCAGAACCAGATCCCGGTAATAGAAGGCTTGATTGATGATTGTATATTAAGAATGGCCTTTAGCGACCACCCAATCAGCCGGAAGGTTCTATACAAGATCTCTGTTCTTAAAGGTTATTTGCTTTGGATTGCTGATAATCTTTGCTCCAACACATCGTTTTGCTTCTGAAGGTCAATGACGTAAAGTGTCAACTCTTCGATCTTACGTAGTAGGATGGCATCCATGTCCCCAAGGTTGATGCCGTTTTCCATTACCTCTTTTTTGGAAGGTACGTCCGGTAAATGCTTGTATGCACGGATATGTGCTTCTACCTGATCCAGTTGCTGAAGGTGGTAGTCGTCTTCAAACACAAAATCTGCCCAACCCTGGGCGGTTACTTCTACTTCACGAGCGGTTACCTTACCATTGACGGCCAGTTTGGACTCGGGATTGGAAGTGCCAATCCCTAAATTTCCCGTTTTTGAGAGCACCATCAGATCTTGCTGGTTTACATGGAACCTAAAATCATTATTGGAGCGTAAACCTATGAACCAATGAGTTTCAAAGCCTGCATCACCCATATACCACGCTCCAGCGCCATATTCATGAGTCCCCAATTTTAACCGCCCGGCTACTTCCAGTTTTTCAGAAGGGGAATTAGTACCGATGCCTACGTTGCCATTGTTACGTACCACTAAATTTTCTCCATGAACAGGATCCCGTACAGACCACCGATCGTTACCATCCCCGTCAGCAAAGTCAAAGGAAAATTCACCCGCTCCAGCCAGTCGGAAATTATCCCCATTATGCCACGTCCAGTGTCCGTTTACATCCAAAGCAGACTGGGGGATAGTGGTACCGATACCTACATGACCATTCGGGTTTATTTTGACCGCATCTACATAACTTCCGGATGATTGGCTCCTTAGTTGAAGGCCCAGGTCAGACGTACCGGAATCATCACGTGCCTGCAAGTAGGCTGTTCCATTATTTCCGTCTCCTTCATATGCATGAAGCCAGACATGCCCCTTGGCATACGTATCTCCATTCACATGAAGCTTTTGTTTTGGAGAGGTAGTTCCAATACCCATCATTCCATTAATATTTACAATATTGCTGGCAAAATCTCCCCAGATCAATGGGTTAGAGGTACTGGAATTGTCAATGTAGAGTTTATTGGAACCCGTTTCATTATAACCCGCTGTGTAACCCAGGAAAACATTCCCTGATCCTGTTGCATTGCTGAAGCCACTACTATTCCCAATAAATAGATTCTGACTTCCTGAAGAATTAGAAATACCAGCATAAGATCCCAGAAATATATTGCTACTTCCTGTACTACTATTAGCGCCACTGTTATAACTTAGAAATGTATTTCTACTTCCTGTGGTATTATCTTCACCGCTATACTCCCCAATAAACGTATTAAAATCCCCTGTCGTGTTGGAAGCTCCAGCTGAAGTTCCCCGAAACAAATTTCCTGACTGACCATAGCCGGTACTTATTGCAAGTAAGAGCAGCCATGGAAATACACCAATCTTAAGTGATGGAAGGAGACGACCACTACTAACAACCCGTTTAAAGGAACCAATCATTGAGGCATTGTCCCCGCCGGAAACCTTCCATTTTACATTTTGATCTTTCATGATTTTAATTTGTTTTTTTAATTATAATTTGGACCCAAAGTTGCCGGGGAAGCGGGTGAAAGGGCTGTGCAAAAACCTCCAAAACCTGTGCGAAACCTGTCAATGGTGCATTTAGAGCTACTTTTTTAGCAACTCGACCATTTTTCAGGTCCTGAAATCCGACTTGAAATAACTCAACTGCCTCAGGGTTTAACCAACTGTTTTTTATACTTTTAGCTGTATGTAATGGCAGGCACGTGTAAGGAAGGGTATTTACGAAGTGCCTGAAGACGCGGTATGACTACCCTTGCATAAAGATCAAAAAACCAGCAACCTTTATGTACTACACTAATTTTACCCAACCCATACGGGTGACCTTTCTGTTTATTTCTCTTTTTTCTCTTATTGCTTCAACTTTCAGCCAGCAGTCGTCTCGTCTGGACAGCCTGCTACAAGAGCTGGAAAAACAGGAGCCGGATACAAATCGGTTACAAACATTGATCGAAACCGGGATTATCTACATGCATAATGGATCTTCCAAGGCCACGGAGTTCGCCAGGGAAGCACTGGACTTATCTACTGAATTGTCCTACCCGAAAGGCATGGGGGATGGCAACCAGTTATTGGGGCATATTTACCAGGGAACCCAACCGGATTCAGCGCTTTTTCACTACCTGGAAGCCGTCGAGCATTATCAAATGAGCGGGCATATCAGACGAAGCATTGATATGTGCTATTTCATTGCCAATATGTATACAGATATGTCCAATTTCGAACAAGCGAAAAAATACCATGACCAGGGTTTTGAACTGGCTGAAAAGCTAAAAGACCCACTTTTTTTAATGCGGGTACGAAATGGACTGGGCGTCTACTACAATTCACTGGCAGTGTACCATGAAAAACGTCAGGATACCCTTTTGGCCATTGAAAATTACCAAAAAGCCATTCCGCTACTGAAAGAAGCAGCAAACTATGCAGATAGCATTTCACATGCCCATGCGGACTTCTACCGTTCACAAGCATATGGCAACCTGGCCTATGCAAAAACTGGCCTAAAGGAATACAAGGAAGCACTTGACTATGCCCTGGCGACGCTGAAAGTCTATCAACTATTTGGTTACACTGCTGCTTATCCTGAATCGTACAATCAGATCGCAAATATTTACTTAAGAATGGAGAACTACCAGCAGGCCATTGACTACGCAACCAAATCATTGGAGTTGAAAATAGATGAGGAAAATCTTGGACTTTTAAGCACGGCTAACGAAGTACTGTACAAAGCCCATCAGGCGCTGGGCAACTATAAAGAGGCCGTCCGTTTTGGCCAGCAAATGTTTGAGCTATCCAATGAAATTCTTAATAAAGACCGGGAAGAACAGATCGCGCGGATGCAAACGAAGTTTGATACGAAGCAACTGGATAATGAGAATCAGCTATTGAAAAAAGAAGCTCAACTAACGGAAATGAATTTAAAAAGACAGCAGGTAGTCATCTGGTTTGCGGCAGGTTTGCTGGTGTTGTTAATCGCCTTAGCCCTGCTTATTTATAAAAACCTGGTAAACAAAAAGCGTTTTGCAAATCAGGTACAAGCCCTTCAATCTGCCCAGTCCCGATGGTTCACCAACATCGCACACGAGCTACGCACCCCGCTTACGCTGATCCTGGGTCCCGTCCGGCAAATGACCCGAAACCAGGTTCCGGCTGCGTCCATGATGGATGAGCTGGAACGGGTCCAAAAAAACGGTGAGCAACTAGTTGGCAGAGTCAATGAAATCCTGGACATCTCCCGAATGGAATCCGGCAAGCTGACCGTTCACCAGCAACCGGAAGATCTGGTGGTCCTGACCCGGCAGGTGATCGATTCCTTTGAGTCACTGGCGAGGCAAAAAGGCATTAGCCTGAAGTTTTCTTATGCTACCAGTCCGGTACTCCACATCGACCGGAGCAAGATCAGCACCATCCTCACGAACCTGTTGTCTAACGCTTTAAAGTTCACCCCGTCCGGCGGGTCCGTCAGCATCGACTGGGAGGAACGACATCACTCCATCGACATTAAGATTTCGGATACGGGCATCGGCATCCCGGAAAAGGACCTGTCTCACATCTTTGAACGCTTTTATCAGGCAGCTCATGCCGATCAACCGCAAAGCGGAGGGTCCGGGGTCGGACTGGCCCTGGCACAGGAGCTGGCGCGGCTGCATGGAGGGGTTCTCACCGTATCCAGTCAGGAGAATCAGGGAACTACTTTTGTCCTTTCGCTACCTAAAAGCCTGACGACGGAAACTGTTCCCTCGTCAGCCAACCAGCCGACCTTCATGGAAACAGAAGACGAGAAGGTACCTGTCGCCAGCGTGGTAGATGAACATACGGATAAGCCTTCCATCCTGCTGGTGGAAGATCACCCGGACATGCGGCGTTACATTTCCCAACTTCTCCATGGTCACTATCGGGTCACTGAGGCCGTTGATGGCCAACAGGCCCTGGATGCCTTGTCGGAGTTTACTCCTGATCTGATCATCTCCGACGTGATGATGCCGGTAATGGATGGACTCACGTTTGCTAAAAAACTCAAGGAAGACCCTAAGCATCGACTGACTCCTTTTATCACTTTGACAGCCCATGCCAATGAACGGGACAAGCTCACTGCGTACCGCACTGGTGTCGATGACTACATGGTGAAACCTTTTGATGCCGAAGAACTCCTGGCCCGGGTCCAAAACCTGCTGACCAATGCCCTGGAACGAAAAAAAGCGCTGGAAGAGGCATTGGTTATACCCGAGGAAGAACAGGTACCTCCCACTCATGAAGAAAAAATGGTCAGGGACCTGGAAAAGTCCGTCAGGGATCATTTGTCGGACAGCAGTTTTACCATTACCTCCCTGGCCGACCGGGCTGCGATGAGTGAAAGCAGCCTGAACCGGCTGTTGAAAAAAACGACAGGGCTGACCCCCGGCCAGTTTGTCCGGGATATCCGGTTGCAGCAGGCAGTGTATTTATTGGAATGCCATCAATACAAAACCATCTCGGAAGTGGTCTATGCCGTAGGGTTTGAAGATACGTCCAGTTTTACCCGGCTATTCAAAAAAAGGTTTGGAAAAAGTCCTACGGCTTATATGGAGGGACTGTATCAGTCGTAAATCGAATTATAAGACTTGGCGCCGGGCTGAAGTAACGTCGGACAGCTAACTAGTTCTACTTTACGAAGTTAGTCTGGTGATCAGGTCTGGTACATGGATTTGATGTTTTTTTTGAATCCCCCTTCGCCCCCTTATCCAAAAAAAGGGGGAATATTGGCTTCAAACCCAGGTACTTCCATAGCATCAACCCAACTTCGTAAAGTAGAACGATATAAGCGGCCAAAAAGGGGACTTACCCAGGGCGATTGCATGTTAATATTTTTACGTATTTATTTCGAAAATTCGGTTTTTAAAAACATATTTTAAGTCCAGACTTCCCCAAAACCCCTTCTGAGAAGGGGAATATAGACTTCTTTTTAAAAACCGAATTTAACATGCAATCGCCCTGGGGACTTACCTAAAATCGCGGATTCAAATTCATGAACTATGGCCTGTCTGCATGGGAGTGAGATAGAAAGATGCGGGACGCTTCTATTTAGGAGCTGCTGAGAAACGTTTTTTATTCAAAAAATCCTCTTCTTTTCACCTGATCGTAGTTATTAATGAATTTGTTTCTCAAATGGTGAAAGGTTTTTTCGTAAGTAATT
>JBCCXH010000037.1:0-19531 GCA_039192005.1 Bacteroidota bacterium | reverse complement strand
ATCCGTGGTGGCTCCTACATCCATCGCGCCGACGCGGCTGGCGGCTGTGTGGAGGACCAACTCTTAGCCGGCATTAGTCACTATTGAATTTTTTTCTCTTAGTGAGACCAATCGCAGAAACCCACTCCACAGTTTGGGTAGCGCTACTGATCAGGATCTGGGCATGATTGGGACACTGGCCTAACAAGAGAAAAGAAAAAGCCACACAAGTGTGTGGCTTTTTACTTCTATAAAACACCCGCTTTTTTAGGTTACAAGGTTTTACGATGCGATTTCAATTTGATACCTCATCACCAACCAGGCATTTTCAAGCGTACCCGGATCATCTACATCGATCTCCAACCCCCAATATCCGCTCAGGCTTTCACCTAGATCCGACGCCACATATTGTGTGAGGCCACCGGTCGCTATTCCATTGCTGATTGGGGCTGGAAGCAGGTTACCTGCCTCATCAAGCTGTTCGGGTGCATCTGCCCTGCGGAAATTTACAGACACGTCTCCTGCGCCTGAAAACAGTCGGAAACTATCAACGGTCAAGGCGCTCACCTGCTTACTGTTCGCAAAGAAGGGCAGGCGTTCTTCCAGGTTGCCTAACCTGAAGAGGTAGGGCGCTTCCTCGTCACGTTCCTGTAAAAGCCGGTGCCACTCATTTGGAAACTCATGTTTCAAACTAAACATTCGGAAAAGCCCTTGTTCCTGGCTTAATTCCTCAGCATCCGAGACGTAGGTTTCGAGGTGTTCCTGTGCCGCTGATTTCAGCGTTTGTCCACCCTCACAAGACGTATAGCTTAGGTGCATGATCACGTCGCTGATGGTGTCGTAGTCAAATTGTCGAAATGCATCGGGTAGTTCCAGTCGCCAACGGCTGATAGCCCCCGCCCCCTCGAACGGAAGGTAGCGTTCCCCATTAAAGGTCAGCTCAAACGTACCGCTATCGTTTTGTCCCTGACTTACCGCAATGGACGTCGTCGCAATGGGATTGTAGACAAAACGTTCATCGGATTCCTCCAGGTTTTTCGCATAGTCGGCAGCACCAGCCACCACCTTGCTATTACGAAACTCATGGTTCAGCAACCGCAAGGTACAATTCAGGCTGGTATACGGCCCCGCAATGCAAGGAACAGAGATGGAAACCGTCTTGATTCTTCGCATGAAATGTCCGGCGTAATCCAGATCAAAAAGTGTTTCCGGCAGCTCAAACTCACATACACCCTGCTCTTTGAGCATGATCAACGCCAGAGGGTTTAGCTGCTGCAGGGAAATGTGCTTCGTGACTTCATAGTCGTGTGGTTTGTTTTCAATGTGCGCGTTTTGCAGGCGTACGAGGTCCTGATGCAGCTTTTCTCCGGCAAGAAAGCCCTCTTTGGAACTGTCCCAGTAACCGAACTTGATAAAATCTGTTGTAGCAAGTCCATGATCGAAGCGATACGCCTTTTCAGCTTTTTTGGCCAGGTCGTACGCCAGCTGATATGCTTCATGATAGAGGCCACTCAGTTGGTCACTCATCCACTGGTAGAGCTGCTCATTGGAAAATTTGGTCCGAAGAAACGTCTCTGCTTCCTGAGACTGCTCCATTTGCACCTGCTGATTGTCGATTTCCAACTGAGCCATCTCCTTACGGATCTCTTGCGTCGTGATCTGCCTGTCAATTTGCATCAATTCATACCCGGCCAAGTTGGCCTGGAAGATCCGGTCCTGATGTTGGCGAAGAAAACTCGTTGTTTTTCCTGCTCTTCCGGATTGGTAGGAGAGATCATCAGCTTTTGTTCTTAATGCACGTGCTAATGCTTGTGTAACATTTCCAAAATTTGATCCACCATATCCTACTCCCACTCCTACTCCTAAAGGCTTAACAGAAGCCGCTACAAAAGGAAGGGCATGCAGCACACTAGCCAGGCTTTCTATCACTCCTATGGCAATCTGGTAGTCCCTTGCTTCACTGGCCTTATCTAAGTCTTCTTTTTCCGAAGCAATCAACTTCATTCCACTTTCTTCTTTTACCTCGGGCAGCTCATTTTGCAGTTCGGTAAATTCAGTACCCGTTGAAGGGATGCTCACCTCTTCGCCCGCTAACTCTTGATAATGACGCAGTCGGTACTCGGGAGACTTTCGGTTTTCCCTCAGGCTTTCCAGGCTTTTCTCGGCTTCATCCAGTTGCAGCTTGCGTACTTCCATGACCCGTTGCTGTATGTTCGTTTCATGCCGGGCCCTGAGCAAAGAAAGTGCCTCTCCATCTTTCTTTTCGAGGGCAGAAAGAAGTGCCCCTCCCAGGGATTTCACCTCGGCAACCACTCCCTGTGCAAGTGAAAGCAACCCGTGAAATCGGTAGTTGGGCAAAGGCGTACTGAGGTCGCTCAATACACTCCCAATACTCAACCCCTGAGCCGCGGCTTTCACCAACAAGGCCGGATCAATAGGAGGTTGGAAAAGGCTTAGTTTACGGAAGACCCCTTCAATGTTCAGGCAGTGCCTGATCTTAAATAACCGGTCCGCCACCGTATCCCAATAGCCCAGTAGTTTTGGGTTGTCCGGGATGCAGAAATAAAGGGTCGTGGCAAATCCGTAAATGTTGACATAGTGAGGTTCTCCTTCATCGTTGAGCACTCCCTCTGTATTGATCTGGTTGCTAAAAGGAAAGAGCAACTCCAGGTCCACCATCGCATTGGAGAACGCATCCCACTGATCGACCAGGTCCAGGTACGATTTGGGCTGCACCTTCCCCCTTTTGGGGATGATCTCTGGTTTCGGCCCTAAAATATGACTGGCTAAAACATAGACCTGAGTGGCCTGGTTGATCGATTCGATGGAATCTTGTCGGAACAGGTGATCTCCCCACGCGATGAGGTTGTCGATGTATTTCATGACCACCCATTTCATGTAGGAAGTCGGGCGTGACCTGGCAATGACGTGTGGCATGAAGGGAGCTTCCCGCCACTCCGTCACTTCCTGATCAGGCGCATTCGGATCCAGATTATCAAACAGCTGATCCAGAACGTTTTGACTATCTGCTGCCCAGAAAGGAAAAAACCGCCACGCATAGCGAATGTCTCCCTGTACGGCAATGGGATTAAAAATGTAATGCCACCACTGCATGGACTCTTCGAAACGCTGTGATTTAGCTAACTGATCGGCCAGCGTAGCGATGGCGTGAAATTGAAATTCCCAGTTATACAAAGCAAACGGTCGGGCCAACTCATGATATGACGTGCCTCCATTCGAGCCGTAGTTATCGTCACTGTTTTCACCCAATTCCTTGATTACCTGTTCCATACGGTCCTTTCTCAAATAACCCAACAGTTTTCTGGTCGTAGGATGATGAAAGTTGTAATCCGCACTTCCGGATTTAAACGTCACCTGACCACCGAGGTCTGAAAAGCTCGGCTCCACCATGGAAACGGGATAATTTTCAATTCCCTCACCCTGTATAGGCTCCAGTGAACCTGCTGATGTATGAAACGCATACGTATTGGACCAATGAGCAGGTACCAGACCGTAGGCAATGGTGCTGGTGACACGTACTTTATCGCTTTCAAATTTAAAGGAGTGAATAAGGGTTGTCGGATCAGTATCAGGTGTGATCTCTCTGGTTAGCACCTGACCTTTTCCAAGAGTCTCTTCCACTTCCAACGTGGCTCCGACATAATACGGTCGGATGTACACCCCGTCATCGTCTACGAAAGGAGCAAAGATGAATTTGTCTACCTCAGAGTAGATGTGATAGTTTTCCACATTGGCGACAACGATCGTTTCAATTGTACGGTTTGACAACTGTTTGGGAGTCCACTTGCCTTCTTTTCGCTCGGTCCATCCCAATTTAATTTCCCAATAGTTTAGTGGCTGAATGTCCTCACTTTTATTTTCTGCGCTCTCGGTAATTGTTTGATGCTTTTGCAGAGCACTTGTCCAGTTTTTTTCCATCATCTCCGGAAAGAAGATAAACAAACGATCATTCCAGATGACCGGAATGGCATAGGAGCCATTATTTATCGTTCTCCCGTCTTCTCCCTTTACGTCTATACTTGGAACGTCTACCTCTACTTTTTCCCACGGATACCAGTAGCTGGTAGCGTAGTCGTACCATCGGTAATAAAAGAAAAAGGGAGCGTTTCGTGTTCTTCCCACCACATGGAGTGTTCCTGATGTCGTATCTCCTTCCAGGTACTGCCCCAACACTTCCAGGTTGGCGACTTCGTCTACTTTCACCATGTATTTGGTCAAGGCGGCTTTGACGAGGTCCTGATTGATGTCGTTTTGTAGCAACTCCGATTCCAGTTCTTCGAAAAACGGGCTTTTGTTGTCTCGCAGTTGTGGCTCGATCCAGTTTTCCGGGTATAAAAAGACCTTGCGATTGGCTTCCCATACACGGTAGCGGGACATCCATTCCCAGCGCTCAAGGTCCAGGTCCTCCGACTGTACGCCATGATCCGCTTCCAAACCAAGGAAGCAGCGCTGAACGTACAGTTGCACAGACGAAATGGCCTGTTTGATGCGTGAGGTTTCCATACACGGTTCCATTTCCACATCGATCAATAGAAATTCAAACAAGCCATTGGCATCTCGTACACCCCACGCCCTGAGTACGGGCTGAGCCAGCAGGTAGGCCACCAACGCGTCTCGTTGGTTTCCACGTAACCGGTCATGCACCGGTTTGATACCCGTTTCCCAGTCTTCCTGCGTGTAGCGCGCCCGGATGGCTTCTCTGATGCCTCCGGCAATGGCCCGGTTGCGATCGAAATCAGACGTAGCCGCTCCCCAGGCAAACAGGTAACCGATGCCTACCCCTACTTTTTCAGCTACCTGTAAGGCATGCTGTAAGGTGAGCAGGTTCGTTGCGTCACGGAAATGTTCCGGGTCATCGAGGTGAAGGTGTGCCGGCAACAGCAGGTTCTCAATGGCCGGCCTTTCCCAACCTGTGAGCGCATGAAGCTGATCCGTCAATGAGGGTTCGGTACCCAACTCGGCCTGATGGCTCCAACGTAAGAAATTGACCAGGCTCAATGTTGTTTCCGGCAGGCTGTTTTTCAGCCGATAGAATGCTTCCAATCGCAGCCAGTGGGTAAACGTCAATGCATTGAAGTCCAGGTCATCCAAAGAAGCGGCATGCTCCCGGAAAAACTTCAGCTCCGGGAGGGTAACGTCAAACCCTTGCACGACAAGTGATGCCTGATGCAGGCGGATGTAGGCTTCGTGAAATGCTTCGGTGTGCCGTTTCGGGAACAGCATGTTTGGAGCTAACTCAACGCTTGCCTGGTTTTCAAACTTCAGGTAGAACCCAATGCACTCGCCCATGCTGTCGGTATTGTAACCTTCCAGCCGGTAAGGGTAGGCTTTCCCGGCAGTCAGGAACAATGACGGACTGCTGTAATAATTGATGCCTTCCGCATCGGTATGTTGATGAGTGTCCCATAGCTGCTGATTGTCCAGCATGAGCGTAGCTTCCCCTGTAGCTTCCAGCAAAAAAACATACGTCCCGTCTTGTTCCGGGACAAAGAAGCCCTCTTTCCGTGTGATTTCAGGTTCCTCATCCGCGATGGCATCTTCCTGTTCTTTCAATCGGATGATCTCTTCGTAAATCGCATCTCCGGATGCCGAAAGGATGACATCCATGACCAGAAACTGGGTCAGGTTCGTATCAAGCCCAAGGTCTCCCGATAGTGTCTGAAAGACCGTCCGTTTTCTCAATTGGTCCCGCAAGTACGGCAGAAAAGCCACACCGAAAGCCAGGAGTTTTTGAGGGGCGGTGTTTTCCTCCGTATGATCTCCGGCTGCATCTGCTATCAGTATGGCTTCTTTTACGGATGGATCATGGGTGAAAATTTCGGACAGCAGGTCTGTTGCCAATTGCTCAGGTTGTGCCCGGATCTTTTCAATGACCACCTCAAAATTGGTCCGGTCCTCCGCATGGGTGATCGCACCGGCCAGGGCAGTTAAGCTTTCCTGATCTGCATCATTCAAAATACCGGTTACCCGAAGGCCGTTTACCGGGCTAAAAGATACCCGGTTCAAAAAACTGACGGCAGGCTTTTGAGGATCATCGGCTTCCAGGTTGTTGGCTACCTGCAGGTATTCCGTGAGCTCCTCATTGGACGCCGGGGACAGGTTTTTGCTAAACTGCATGCGCGTATTGTCCGAATACGTGGTGGTGCCGTACAACAAAGTGAGGATGTTTTCTACCGTCTCGCTATCAAGGATCAGACTCAATTTGTCCCTGAGCAAGGTTTCCGTCGTCTCATCTACCTGGGTGATGTCGGGATGGTCCGTTTCAATTTTCAACAAGGCCTCCCGAAGCGTCATGGCCAGGCGAAAAGTGTGGGCCACGCCCGGATTGAGTGGGCGACGTGGGTCATCCTGATCCAGGATCGAATAATTCAGGGTGCGAAGGTCAAACCCGGAGTTTTCAATCCGCTCGAAAAGGGAGTAGAAAGATTGCGTCTCGGTCGGCTTTCCAAAGGGGTTGGCAAGTGGGGCGGTCAGGTCGATCAGCCCCCTGAGTTCGACAAGTTTTAGTCCCAGTGTTTTCATCAATTGGAGGTACCGATAGATGGCAGATACGTTCTCCAGGGTCATTTCGTTTGCAATGCCTGCCAGGTTCATGACGCCCTCTATGGTATCCGCATCGGTCTTGAATGCCGCCATCAGAAAGGGCAGGTGCGTGCTGATGAGCTCGCCCTCTTTGCTCAGGTACACCCCAAATTCGTCTTCCAAAAAAGGGTTATTCAACGCCTTCTGGTTGTATTTCAAAAACAACCGCTGGTAAAGTGATTTTTCACCATACACCCCGATGGTGGTCCAGAAGGTCAGCAACCCGGGGAGCTTCAGCCCGGTAACTGACAGCAGTTTTTTGATGGCCACCAACTGCTCAATTAAGTAGGGAGTGATCTCCTGGGCTACCTGTGAGGCAGGTTCCGGCTGACAGTCGCTGAGGTCGATGGGGACGGGAATAAAATCATCGATCGGTTCGGGGTCGATGGATGGGATAAGATGGAGCTCAGGTGCAGAGGTGAAAAAACCGGACGGTGCAGGAAGCGGATGCGAGGCGGCCTCTCCGACTCCGGTGATGGCCTGGTCCACTTCTTCTATTTCCCATCCCAGTTTACACCAGAGCCGGATGAAACGATGCATACGTTCGTATTCCTCCGTGATTACTGCGGTGCCATCCAGGTGTTTGAACTGTGTTTTGGAAAGGTCGCATGCTTCGTGGTAATGGGTGCACACCATCTGCGTCCCATTAATCTCCAAAATCATTTCAGGAAGCAGCAGTTTTCCGGTTTCGCCATTGAGTCCCGTAAAAGAAGCACCATCTATTGATTCTATACCTAAAGCTTCAAAATCAATGGTTACAATACCCGTGCGGGTGTCCAGACTCCCGACAATACGGGACTCGTTATCGTGTTCCCACACCAGTTGGCAATTCTCATCTATTTGCAAATAAATGGGACCTGACTGGCTTGAACTGATGTAGGTAACCTTAAGCACGATACGTCCTCTGATGCATTGACAATGATGTTCATCTTCCAGGACGATGAGCTTGCCAATCTTTTCAAAGTAACGATGAACCCAACAGGCCACGTACCCGGGTGTGAAAGGGCTTGCCGGTTTGTTCGCCAGGTCTTCTTGCAAAAAATTGACCAACCCCTGATACCTCGACTCAAGGTTTTCCGTCTCTTCGTAGTCTACCAGCGTTTGCAGGAAGCGGTAACTGAACCGAAGGCTGTTCATGTAAGAAAGGGCTTTTCCTGTGAGGTAGTCCGGGTTAATGTATCGGGTCTTCAACAACTCGATCAACTCGGTGTATTCGATGTCCGTACGCCTAAGGAAGCCAATGATGCCGGTTTCCTGCGGGGGTTTCACCCATTTGAGTTCATCCAACAGTTGGGTTTCGTCGGGGATGCCATAGTAGTCCCAGGTGCGTTGCAGCCCGATGTGTTGCCGGTATTCCTCATCGGTCAGTGACACCTCCTGGTCCAACTCGTACCATTCTTTGGTGTGAAAGCCCTCTTTGGTCAGGATCACGTATTCTTCTTCTGTCAGGTGAAGGTATTCGGCCCCGACGGCGCGGTCTACTGCTTGTTTTTTGAGCGTCTCCCAAAGCGTGGCATTTTCTATACCTAAAGCTTCCCCGTCCGGATGGACAACGGGCGACTGGAAGGTAGCCAATAACTCGTGCCTGCTGGTACCGAGAAAGTCAAGGTACTGCCGGATCGTATCGATGGGTTGGTGGTAAGGCAATTGGCAAACCGGGTAGACCTCTTTTGAAAGCGTTCGATACGCTTCTGCATTGGTGTGTTGCGGTTCGGCCAGCAACTCCCCGCTACTTTCGTCCAGTACGTTGTGCTCGTCGATGGTTGCCTGTTTCGGCACGTGGCTGTCGGCCTCGTAATCCTGAAGGTGTTCAACAAAGCTTTCCATCACTTCATTCACCAGGTCGATGTACGGGATCAGTGTGTTGGTATTTTCACACGTCAGGTCCAGTTTCCCCAGGTCCGGCCTTCGGCGAAAGAGATTTTGCAGGGAGGTGCCATGGATGCCTTCTATGCCCGTTGCTGCGTGATCCGGGTCGAGGTTGTTGTTGCGGAGGTACTGGAATAGCTCTACCAAATAAGCCGCAGGGCTGTATACGGAGCTGCAATGGTTGCATTCGCACAGGTCAGCGCTGCCAAATAAGGTTTCAATGTTGACAGGGATGTTTTTGTTTTGTACATACTCTGCCAGTACCGCCTTTCGTTCCGCTACCGTAGCATTCGCCCCGTGAATCATGGCGACCCCGGCACCTGTTGCATACTGGCGCATGGAGAGGTAGACTTTCTCATTTCTGGCGGTTATGTTTTGCGCATTCTGATGGGTACGAAGTGCTACTTTTTCACCCCCTAGCCGCGCTGCATACAAGCTGACAAAACGCTGTTGCGGGATCTCATTGATTGCATAGGCAGAATCTAAGCCTGCCTTCATCAGGACAGGGACCTCTTCTGCCTTGTCGCAAATCCCTGCTAACCGTTGCATTTTCTTCAGACAGTCGATCACGCCCTCGCGGTGTGCTTCCGGTATCGCTTCCAGGCTGCCTTCTTGTTGGAAGATGTTCAAAACGGAGCCTTTTCGGAAATCCAGTGTGGACTGCTGGTCAAAAAATGTCAACAATCCTTCGCGTACCTCCTCCTCATCAGTGGCAACCTCTGCATCCTCGACCATTCGGTGAAGTACGCCGGTAGGGTCCCGGTGAAAGAGGCGGTCCTGCAAACGTTCCGCATACTGCGCTTTTCGCTCATCAATGGTCTTTCCAAAAATGTCATCGGGAATATCCGTCTCCGAGAGTTGATTCAGGAGGTCGTCTTTCCTGACGTGGCGAGCTACATCTCTCAGTGTGTTGAGTTTAGGATCATCGGCTAAAGCGGTCACCAGGGTTTCTTTATCCTCCAATAGCTCGGATAGCTCGAAACGATACGCAATGGTTTTGATGGTGTCCTCATCAAACCCGTCATCTGCTGTCAGACTCGTCTTTAGCCGGGTAATGTCTCCGCCATTTTCGGTAAAGCGCGTTTCCAATTGGGCTTTTTGCTCATCTGTCAGGGTGAGGGTATTGTTGAGTACCTGCAGGCGTTTTTGTTCACTTCCTCCCAACCGGGTTTGTTTTCCGGGTGCCTCAAAAGCATCCAGCCGGTCGGCAGTGATCTCGTTTACCGATCCGGTGACCTCCAATCCCTGAGCCGCCTGCCATTCCTTCAGGGCGCGTTTGGTGCCTTTGCCGAATTGTTTTTTCCTCAGTTCTTCGGTTGGAATATGGAGCTTGGCCAGGATAAGTTTGGATTGAAGTTCCCCGACTTCATCGCCCATCATTCCGATGGATAGTTTATTTTCTCTCATAACTGTTTTATATTTTAATGCATAGATCTTTTAGGGAGGCTGATTACTTCAGTCAGCCCCGAGTTTTTTTAATGGTTTTATGTAAGGATTATGTCCTTGTTAGCTCCTCACAGGAGGTGATTCCAGCAATGGTTTCAAAGCTTTTATTTGGATCTTTTTTTCATGTTTTTGGTGTTTGTAATTTTTCTTCTTTGTTTAAAATTGTGCGAACTATTGGCAACTCCTACATGTGTTAACAAGAACAAGCCCATTGTTTTTTTCTATGATTTGACTCAATAAAGTGGGTTTTGTAACTGTGGTTTCAGATGGATGAACTTGCAGAATACCATTTCCGTTATTTTTGGGTAAAATAATTAGGTCATTGTACCTTTGTCCAGGAGATACTAATATCCTTTTCATATGATTTATTCCTGTTTCGGCAATTTCAAGAGCATCTGAGTTTAATAAAATTTCTCCTTCATCAACGGCGAACTCTAAGTATGTTCCATCCGGGGAGATTTTTGTACTTTTTTGTGTTGGCATAACACCATGTCCCCCAATAATTTCTGTATATGCACCATTACCAGGGCCCACTACAATCTGTCCATTTTCTACCCCTGCTTTAGGATCAACTGAAATGGGAGTTTCATTCTGAGTTTTTCCAGAACGTCCTCTACTTTGGGTTTTAACTGACTTAACTGTAAGATTGGGATTAAAAACTTTCCCTGCCACGTTTTGGCCAATTCCGAAAACAACTCCCGTCGCGGCACCAACATAACCTTCCTTGACTCCTTCTTTCCCTACCTTAAGAAGATCAATTTTTTCTCCAGCCTCCGATTGCCTAAGTAGCTCATTTCCACTACCTGACACCAAGCCGCCAGCATAACCTGAAGTTGCGCCGACACCCATTGTACCAAGTCCGTAGGATACTGCGGCAATTCCCACCGCGGTCGCAGCAGCACCAGAAGCATATAAAACCACTGTTCCTATGGATGCTGAAATTGCTAATTTGTCTCTGTTCTCTCCGATTTTAGAGACTCTTTTTTCCGACCTTTTACGATCCTTTTGTTGTTTCCTGAGCTTCTCTTTTCCAATTTTGGATTCCATTGATTCAGGGCCATCTGGAGAAAACCTAGCGATTTCTCTCAAGATTTGAATCCCCTCTATAATTTGTCTACTTTCGTCGCTTCCTGCTTTAGTAGTTGCCAGTCTTTGCAATAATTCGCTAATATCTTTTGAAACCTGAGCTTTATCAATCTCTTCTCCATTATGTCCAGTCCTATCTGTGATTTTAAGAGGCTTATTATGTGAGTATTGGAACACATTCACTCCATCCCCAATCCCAATCGGGTCGGGGGCACTCCACCTCCCCAGCCAGGGAATATAGTATCTGGCGGTGTGGTAGCTCAGCCCCGTCTCTTCGTCTCGTTCCATTCCTGTATAGCGGTAGCGTTTGGCCGCCGTCCGAATGTCCGCATTTCGGGCCTGATAGGCCGTCGTGCCGTAGGGATGGTATTCTTCATAAGAAATGACCGTACCGGCTTCATTGACTTCAAGTGTAGCAGATCCCAGGTGGTTGCTCAGCTGGTAGCGCATCGTACGCACTTCGGTATCGTCATCCACTTCATTGCGCGTATCCACCATCGCTACCCTTCCGCTATCGTCCGCTACATGCAGGGTTTGTCGTTCCAGCCCGGCATACTGACCCGAATGCCTGCGAAAGACTTCCACACTTCCCAGGTAGATGCGCTCTTCTTTTAAGGTGGGGGCCGCACCCTCTCCTGCCTGGTTTTCAGTGATCTTGCGTACCCGTTGGCCGCTGCTATCGTAGGTGTAGTAGGTCGTTTCCGGTGTACCGCTATTGACGACTTGTCGCGAGGTAGCCGTCAGCTGGTCTTTAAAATCCCAGTTCATGAGTCTTAGGTGTGGCAACTGCATCATGAACCCATGCGCTGCATGATGCGCGTAGTGGTACGTATTGGCTCCTGTCTGCGTGCTTTCCAGGCGATTGGTGGTGGCTTCGTACTGGTAGCTCCGCGTCCAGTTACCGGCTGGGGCCACATGCTGCATTTCCAGGATGTTGCCTACCGCATCATAGTTATACGACTGGGTGTACGTGCGCCACGCCATGGGGTCATTGGGCTGGTGCTGCGTCAAAAAGGGCAGGTCATTCCAATTGTCCGACGTTCCAAAGGTCGTTTGGGCAATGTGTTCCCTGCCGGTTGCTTCCGTCAACCGGTAGAGGGCGTCGTATGTGTATTGAGACCGGGGTTCGACCTGGTGGTTGCCAAAGAAAACCGTCGGGATGGACAGGTCTTCTACTTCCGTGATGTTTCCGATGGGATCGTACCTGTACCACAAATCCTGCAGGCGCTCTCCGTTTTGGCGCTGACTTTCCAGTCGTACGAGCCGAAACGTCAGGGGATCATAGAAATAGCGGGTGGTGACGTCATTTCCGTACCGGATGCGCTGTCGCTGGCCTTTTTCATCGTAGTCAATTTGCTGTACGATCACCTCCTCTATCCTTCCGGCCCCGTTCGCGGCAGCCATATTCACGGAGACACGTTCCAACAGCCCTGCTTCGTTGTAAGTGGAGGAAGAAATACTGCCATCCGGCCCGGTAACTGCTACCGGCCGGTTCAGGGCGTCATAGGTGGTGCTGGTGGTGAACACTTCAGCTGTTAAGCCGCTGTCCGGATCGGGCCCTTCCCAATTCACGGTGTTTTTGTACTCATGTGCGAGTCGTCGGGTTACGGTAAGTGGATTGCCTTTGAAGTCAAAGGTCAGGGTTTCTACCTGACCGGCCGTATCGTAATGCCTGACCGCCTGGCCCCTCAGGTTATTGACCAGCTCATCGGGTTGTCCCTCTCCGTATTCCATCCGTTCAACCACATGATCCAATGGCTGGTCGCCGTCTCCACCGGTGACGCGCATTTCCAACGGACGTTGCAGGGCATCGTAACGGGTAGTCACCACATGCTGGCGGCTATCCCAGGCCTGTACGGGGTTGCCCATCGCATTGTTAACCATCCATCGCTCCCCGGCATCCATGCTTAACTGATACACCCGATGTCCCAGGAGGTCGTTGCGGTACTGCATGACGGCGTTGCCCCGTGCATCCACGACGGCCCGCGTATTTCCTTCTATGTCCAGGTCAATTTGCGTAAGGTAGAACGCGTCCACTCCGTCTACCCGGTTGTGCACCACGCTGGCAATGGGTCGGCCCAGCGTGTCCAGGTGTATCCTCGTCGGAGTGCCATGATGCTGCGCCGCTTTCCAGGCAGCGACTGCATCCGGTGCGGAAGGCGACGGGCCATCCGGGTCCGGGCTCCCTCTGTCCAGGTACCACCGGCTGTCCATGACGGTATCGTTGGGGTCGTAACTGGTTTGTTGCCAGGCATCAAAATCGACCAGGGTAAACGAGCCGTCAGGTAGCTCCATGCGCCTGTTTCTTCCCAAAGCATCGTAATATGCAATGGGTGTCACGCCTCGTTCGGTCAGCTCTTTGGCATCTTCATAAAAAGGGGTGGTGGAGAAATAAGGTTCGTACTGCTTTACGGGGTTGCCTTTGTTATTTAAAACGGTCCGTCCGTTTCCGATCCATCGCAATTCGCTACCGGTAGCTATGGTGTCGAGGGTAAACTGGCAGTCCGGCTGCAGGTTCAGTTGCAGCGCCTCCCCCGGCTCTGCCTGCGTTTTGGCCATGGCCACATTCCCTGCACCGTCTGAGTATTCAAAACTTAGCTGAAGCGGACTGTTTTCACTTTGCTGATGGTGTGCTTCTCTTGCTATACTTCCGGTGACGGTGGGCAGCAATGTTACCACCGCGCAGGGTAGCGTTTCCGGGTTTTCGTCTAGTTGCTCTTCCAATAAGAGGACAGCGTTTTGGTAGCGGTCAAAGTCGTACACGAGGCGTGAGGTGGCATGCTGCAAGAGCTCATTTGCCGTAGTTCGCAGCGTTTCTGTAGTTGTCAGTGTCAGGTAGTGTTGGATGAGTGCGCGCTCGGAGTCGTCCGTGATTTCACTGAGTCCTTCCAGGTTATCGGCTTCCGCACCTTTTCCCATAACGGCAACGGCTTTTACCAGCCCCAATTCGTCAAGTAAAGCGGCAGATACATTGTGGTTCATGTCCCGCACCCGGATAGGAGCCAAGGTTCGGAAGTTGTAGTTTTCTACTACTACTTCATTTCCCACGGCATCCGTGGTAGTCGCCATCAACAGGTAGTAATCTTTGTAGTAAGAAACCTGCGTCACCGAACCAAAGGGGTCCGTGTAGGAGATGGGCGTATAAAAACGCTGCGCTACATCTGAAACGGCTTCTGGGCCTTCCAAGAATTGCACTGTTCCGCTACGAATCCACCAGTTGCCATCTTGCTGAACGTAGCGTCCCTCGTTCAGCAATTCGTCAGGATCGGGAACCTTGTCTCCAAAAATGTCCTGAATCAAACCGGGCGTGTAGGCCAGCTGATAGCTTTCGTAACCGATGCCTTGCGTTTCCTGCGTTCCCAATGGCAATGGCCCGGTGAGGTCGTCCCGGTAAAACAGGGAGCGGGCCTGCTCGATGCACCTGCGTTGGGTTCCGACCGTAGGGGTTTCGTGGTAACCGATTGCTTCACTTCCTGTGGTCAGCAGGTCACGGAAATCTTCCAGTTGATAGCTATTGCCGGAAAGGGGCAGGCCTGTTATTTCGAAGGTAGACGTACCTGCCAGTTGTCGCAACCGATAGGCTTCTGGCTCTGAAACATCATTGGTATACTGGTTGCGGGTATAGGTGATGAACGTCTGTGCCTGTTTTTCCTGCACTGCCGTGGGAAGTTCCGGGTCGGGTTGCTGCCTGGGGTAGACGACGGATGCACGTTCCAGCACGTTACCCAGCTCATCCAGCTCTACGTTGAGTGCATGCGTCACTCTCGGGTATTGCTCGTTGCGCTCATACTGGAGGGTGAGGGCTTCACTCTCGGTTACGATCCACACGGCGTAGCGGTTGTTTTGCCTCGCTTGCAACCGCCGGATCTGGCAATTGTGCGTTGCCACCGTAAAAGGTTTGGCCTGTTTTTGCATGGACTCCAACGCTTCTTCTTCTCCATCCAGGGCAAATACTTCCTGCCGCAGCACCATCCCTTTGCAGGCACGCAGCCCTTCCCTCCATTCATCCGCGCTCAGCGCAGCCGGCATACTTTCCGGACCGTCATCGGCAAAGGTGATGACCAGCCGGGCATCTGGTAGTTGTGGCTCTGAAACGGCTATCGGTTCATCAGGAAAAGATTGGTTGTACTGTTCGTACCAGTATTCTTTCTCAAATTGGTTCAGTAGTTTTTCTTTGTCCAGAAATGCCCCGGTGTGAAACCAGGTCCGTGTCAGGGTAGGTGGCTGGTACAGGTCTTCGGATCGTTCCAATGAGGTGGCTTCATGATGGGCATGCCACGTGTCATAATGCTCCGTATCCCATTGGTCTACCCGGCCAAACCCACGAAATTCCCTTTCTGCGTGGTCGTAGTAGCCATGATGGTAGCTATACGCTGTGGTGAAACGTACCTGAGTGATTTTTTCTTCTACGACTTGTTTGCTGATGACCTGCACCGGAAAAGGCAACCGGGTGATCCAGGGGGTGCCTTCCCGCTTGTCCTTGAGGTAGAAATGGGTCGAGCTTTTGTACTCCAGCGAGACTTCTTTCCCCAGGTTATTGACATATCGGGTCATGACATGTGGCTTTTTACTGCTCATCAGGTCCATGTAGCGCATCGGAGCATGACGATCCTGAGGAAGGCTGGAAGACCAGACCAGACAGGAGGTGCCGGTCCCCAGCAAATCGATAACGGCTACCTTGCTTTGTGGATGGGTTGGAAAAAAGGGGTCGGTCTCGTGGGCATCGCTCCAGGCGTTCCCACTGAGGTTCAAGTAAGCTTTGAACTCATTTTTGCCAAAGTAAACGATGTCTGCCGGACCGGTACCGCTTACGTCTGCGAGCTGCAGGTAGTCCGGGCTGAACTGATCCGAACGGTCGAAAACGGGACAGTTGTCCATCGTCACTTTGGCACTAAATTGACCGTACCCCCTATTGGCCCAATAGCAAATTTCCCCATTACGTATGCGCAGGATGTCGGTCAGTCCATCTCCTGTCATATCGGCAAGGAACACGGCTTCCTGCCGGCTGGTGTCGCGAAACAAGAGGGCCGGTCCCTGTTCTTCATCCAGCGGCTTGAAACTTTTTTTGGCGGAGTGGTACCCTGCTTTACCGTTCGCGGCATGCCAGGTAAACACGTTTTCATCCGTCATCACCAGGTCGGGCTTTCCGTCTCCGGTCAGGTCCATCATGCGGGTGTTGGGGTCCTGCAGGTCGACGTTGGCGGTTTCGGCAAAAGCCTGAAAGGGTTTCCAGTTTTCGTCGTCATCCAGTTCGAAAAACCCCTGCATCCCAGGGCTGTGGACCACCAGTTGCTTTTGGGAGTTCGCTTCCAGGTCCTGCAGGCTAAGTGCTCCGTTTAGTCCGGTTAAAGCAGGCTTGGGGATGACGGGAGCTGCGTTTGCAAGAGACACCTGTCCGTTTTCCTGTGGGTCGCCCAGGTTGCGCTTATAGTACCAGCCCCCGGCCTGCTCGGTAAGCATGCCGGAAACGCCTTCTCCATACAGGTCCACCCACTGGTAGTTGGTCATCAGACCGGAAGGAGCGTGAATCGTACTTTCAGGATCTACGCTTTTGGTTTCGGTATTCCATAGCAACTGCTGGTAGTCAAACTCCAAAGGGGGAAGCGACCTGGATGAATAGGTACCATCTGGTGTACGGATGTGACCTTTCTGTGTGATGGCCCGCAGGTAGGTTACTTCCGTTTGGCCGGATTGATTGATATCGGATGGCTGGTAGGCAAGCTCCATGGACCTGACTAGGTATTGGATGCCAAACGCAGTTTCATCAGGCGTGCCCGTAAACTGGTTTTCTTCTGCGAAATGATGGAACATCAATAGGCGCTCACACAGACGATAGGTACGAATTTCAAATCCGGAGCGATAGGATGAAAAGGGATCCTGTCGGGCATTCCAGGGTTGTATCTCATCATAGGAAGGGTATTCATCTTCTACTGCCTGGTGCTCTCCATAGTCCATGACTAACTCGAAAAATACTTCGGCGTCGTCCGCGGGCAACGTCGGTTGATAAGGATCGTCTGCATACCATGGCTCCCGGTTTCCATAATAGACCCGTTTTAAATACCGGTTGGTAAATGGAGCCAGCCCATTGTGACGGTTTTTTTCGGAAAGACGGTCCGGGATGGCGTCCAGGTTTTCGGATTTGTATGCATACCTGATCCAGTTTCCCTTGTTGTCGTAGCTAAACTCAGCGAGCCAGGCATACACCTTTGCTTCGTTCACTGGGTCGTAAAGCTGTGTGGCCGGACTCAACCCGAAGTAAGTGACGGTGTTATCTCCAGAGGTAACTTTCCAATACACTCGGTTTTCTTCGGTTAGGGTAATTTTTTCAATTCTGCTAAATCCTCCTTCCAGTCGTGGGCGGTAGCGCTGAATGGTCAATCCGGGGTGCTCGGTGATCAAAGGCTGCGATTCTTCATTCAGGTAGGGGACCAGGTCTTCTGCCCCTGAAAATAGGAAAGTATCTTCATTCGGGCCCGTTTCGTAGGTGGGGAGTTGTTTGTCTGTTTTTCGCTGGATCATCGGAAGTTCTGCTGACCAACCCAACCCAAATGGTCCGTTGCCCGCTCCGGAGTTGTAGGTAAGCGAGAGCGAAGGGGTAAAACCATTGCGGCCGGGAGTCAGTGGAAGTGGGATGGAAAACCCCGCCGTACCATTGGAAGGGTTGACTTCAAACTTTTCGTCGATGCCTTTTAGTGCGCCTCCTCCTTTGGGTAGCGAGATAGCGGGTACCTCTATCGCGTTGGGTTCGGTGGGTTGTTCTTTTGTCAAGGCGTCAATTCCCGTATCCGTCTTCGAAAATGTGTTTTTCTCTTCTGTTCTGTGTTGCATGCTGGTTAAATTTTAGTAGCCCTTGCCACTGGACTTTTGAATGTCTCCATGCCTAGGTTCACGTTTTCGGATTTTGTTACCCGGAATTTTTTAGATTTTTATAAACTCTTATGATTCATACTACTCCGTGTGCTGGATAAGATTTTACGATTGGGAGTTAACTCCGAAAAATACCTCTCAGCTGGTTAGACCAGAGCCAACATTTGGTGAGGACAATACGCCGTAGCGGGGTTTTCAGCTCTGGTTAAAAACCTTATCGAGGACAAGGCAGGAGGCACTTTTTTGAGATTTAGAATTTAAAACATCATGATTTACATAACCCAATTAATCTATCTGATCGAAGGGCAAGAAGAAGTATTTGAGCAGTTTGAGGAAATTACGATTTCTACCATTGCGAAACATAACGGGAGGTTGACGCTAAGAATTCGCCCAACAGAGCAGTCCATCATTGAAGGTAGCATGGAGACACCCTATGAAATACATCTCGTTGAATTCGATAGTCAGAAGGATTTTGATGCATTCAAAAATGATGAGGAACGAAAAAGTGTGCTACATCTAAAAGAAAAATCGATCAAATCATCCCTATTGATTCAAGGGACTAAACGATAAAGCTGGTAACAGACAACGATGGGATGCGGCTTTATCCCCGGTGATTGGTAAAGCCTGGGTTTTAATACATCCGATAGTTTCAACTATCGGATGCATTAAGTGTTATAATAAATCAGATTCTGGACATGCATTAGGGCAAGGCTGTGAAAAATCATAGGTCACGTCATCGATTTGTCCATCTGCATTCCGGGCCCTTCATACATCGGTGCTACGTTGCATCGGGATGATGACCAATGTCCCGGTCTGATCATCTTTGATGGCTTTTGAAAAGCGCAGTCCGGTCATGGGAGACTCCTCATTATTGAGTGTTAACATTTCTAAAAGTGTTTCCCTACCGATGAAATACGACCTGGGATGTAAGACAGAGATGTCGTTATTTTTCCTGTAGTGGATGGCTGCCGCTTTGGCCGCCTCGAAAGTAACAGGCATAGCTTCATTATTCTCAGCAAGCTGATAGAGCGTACCCTTATCGTTTCGATCTAACGGACTGTCATCAACAGCAAACAAAGACACTCCGTCTTTCATTGGTGCGATGAACATTGTTTCTGTTTGGTCTTCCAGTAATCCATTGGTGAAGTTGATCCCATCTACCGGTTGACCGTCTATTTGTATGGCTAAAAGGGATTGTATGAGGTCCTTGTTGGCACAAAATGAGGAGACCTGTAACGCCGAAGTATGGGTTGTTTTATACTGCTCCGTCCATTTTTTGGCGTTTTCATTACTGATTTTTCCCCCGACTTCCGGGTTGAGGAGTTGTGCGATGCGTAGTTGATCCGTGGTAATGTCGAGGTTTTCTGCTTCTTCATTGGTACACGCAATGGTGCTGGCTACCAATAGGATAAGGAATGTTATTTTTTTCATGGAGTTTAGGTTTAGTTAACTATTTATCATAGATCAGATTCTGGACATGCATTAGGGCAAGGTTTTGAAAAATCATAGGTCACGTCATCGATTTGTCCATCTGCACTCCTGGCCCTCCAGACATCAGTGCTACGTTGCATCGGGATGACGATCAATGTCCCGGTCTGATCATCTTTGATGGCTTTTGAAAAACGCAGTCCGGTCATGGGAGACTGCTCATTGTTGAGTGTTAACATTTCTAAAAGTGTTT
>JBCCXH010000036.1:0-19632 GCA_039192005.1 Bacteroidota bacterium | reverse complement strand
TAGGTGCGATACCCCCCATCTATCCTGAGTATTTGGGCGCCAGTGCATTTCAGGAAAAATTCCGCGTACGATTCAATTATGTATCCGGGTCGATGGCCAAAGGAATAGCTTCTGAAGATTTAGTGATTGAGGTAGCAAGACATGGGGGGTTGGGCTTTTTCGGCTCTGCAGGATTGTCTGTTTCCCGTATTGCCGATGCCATAGACAAGATCAAGTATTATTTGGGTGACGAGTATTCATTTGGGGTCAACCTCATCCATCACCTAAAAGACCAGCAACTGGAATTTGATCAGGTCGCGCTATTTCTTGAGAAAGGAGTACGTAACATAGAAGCATCGGCTTTTACCTCCATTACTCCCGCTGCCATATGGTTTGCCTTTAAAGGAATTTACCTTGACGATGATGGGCAGATCGTACGACCTAATCATGTATTTGCCAAAATATCCCACGAGCATGTGGCGGAGTCTTTCTTATCGCCACCGGATGATTATTTCTTAGAATCATTGGTCGCATTGGGTCACCTCTCACAATACGAAGCATCCCTTGCAAAGAATTTGCCAGTTGCGGAATGTGTGATTGTAGAGTCTGACTCAGGAGGACATACCGATAACAGACCGTCTACCGCACTGTTTCCTGTCATTAAGTTACTGACAGCTCGTCTGGCTGCAAAGTTTGGTTACGACGAAACACCATTTGTTGGCTTGGCTGGAGGATTAGGAACACCAGAAGCAATCAGTGCAGCCTTTGATATAGGTGCAGACTTTTGTGTCATTGGCTCTGTACACCAAAGTTGCGTAGAGGCAGGGACATCTGACGAAGTCAAGAAAATGTTAGAAACTGCCGGCCTGGCCGACTATGCGATGACCCCCTCTCCCGATATGTTTGAAGAGGGGATAAAAGTGCAAGTGTTGAAAAAAGGCACCATGATGCCCATCTTCGGTAATCGACTCTTTGAACTATACCGACAGTACCAAAGTCTGGAAGAATTGCCAGACCAGGTAAAGCAGGAGTTGGAAACAAAAATCTTTAAGAAGACCATCGCTGAAGTTTGGGAGGAAACCATGACGTATTTCATTAGTCAAGACCCGTCTCAATTGGTACAGGCAGATGTAGATCCACGGCATAAAATGGCTTTAGTGATGAGGTGGTACTTAGGAAAATCCAACCAGTGGTCCATTAATGGCGAATCAAGTAAGCGAACAGATTACCAAATATGGAGTGGTCCGGCATTAGGAGCATTTAACAACTGGGCAAGTGGAACGTTTCTGGAGAAAGTAGAAAACCGGGAAGTGGGTCAGGTTATGCTCAATTTACTGGAAGGTGCCGCACACCATAAGCGTATTCAACAAATCAAATCTTTTGGAATTACCAATGTCAATCAACAAAAATATGTGCCGAAGAGATTAGTACCATCCTAGAACAAAGAACTTACCAAAAATAGCAATTAACCATGCAACTACTAAATAAACACAAACACCACAAGATCGCGATAACGGGAATGTCTTCCCTTCTCCCTGGGGCTCATAACCAGCAACAGTTTTGGGAAAACATTGTAAAAGGGAGAAATATGATCAAAGACACTCCGGATGTAAACTGGAGGATTGATGATTACTATGATCCGTCTGGTCAGAAGGACATGACTACGTATGCCAAAACAGGAGGCTTTTTAGACCCCGTTTTGTTTGATCCAATGGAATTTGGGATGCCACCCAATTCGGTACCCGTTACCGACACCGTGCAGTTACTTTCTCTCATTGCTGCGCGTGACGTTTTAAACGATACAAAAAGCTACCAGGCCGGGAAAGTTGACAAAAAGAAAGTAAGCGTCATTCTCGGTGTGGCTGCAGGTACGGAAACCATGGAAATGATGGGTGCCAAAGTACACTGGCCGGAGCTACTCAATACCTTGCGATCAAACGGGGTAGAAGAATCGCTGGCCCAGAAAATCGCACAGGAAACCCGGGATAGCTATGGCATATGGAATGAAAATACCTTTCCGGGCTTGCTTTCCAATGTAGTAGCTGGCAGAATTGCCAATCGCTTTGACCTCGGGGGGACCAACTCAACGATGGATGCCGCCTGCGCAAGTAGCCTCACGGCCATCAAGAATGCCATGCAGGAACTACAGCTAGGCAATACAGATATGGTCATTTCTGGTGGTGCCGATGCGCTTAGCAGCATATTCATGTACATGTGCTTCAGTCAGACAGGAGCGTTGTCTAAAACCGGGGATTGTCGCGCCTTTGATGATAAAGGTGATGGGACCATTTTGGGCGAAGGATTGGCATTCTTTACCTTAAAAAGACTGGAAGATGCCATCGCACAGGAAGATCGGATTTATGCAGTGCTTGCGAGTATGGGCAGCTCATCAGATGGGAAGTCCAAGAGTATTTACGCTCCTGATTCCCAGGGACAGGCACTGGCCATCCAAAGAGCGCATGAATCAGCAGGCACCACACCCGATGAAATAGAATTGATAGAAGCGCACGGCACAGGCACGGTGGCAGGAGACTCTGCTGAGTTTAATGGGCTGAAACTTGCTTTTGGAGAGCAGCAAAAGCGACAGTTCTGTGCGCTGGGGTCCATCAAATCTCAGATAGGGCACACCAAATCGGCGGCAGGAGCTGCCAGTTTACAGAAAGTAGCGCTGGCACTTTACAACAAGGTCATCCCGCCTACCATTAAAGTAGAAAGGCCTAATGAGAAAATGGAAATAGAGCAAAGTCCATTTTACCTCAATACATCGCCCAAACCATGGATTACCAATAAAAAAATCAGAAGGGCAGGAGTAAGTTCGTTTGGCTTTGGAGGAACCAATTTTCATGGTATCGTAGAAGAGTACAGTACAACGGAAGACAAAAAACATTACGTACCCGGCAATGAGCTCATCTTACTTGCCGCAGAAGACAAACCAGCGCTGAGAAGTAAAATTGAAGAACTTGATCAGCAATTGGAGTCCGATGAAATCATTAAGGTTGCGAAAGTTTACCAAAAAAACTTTAACGCCACCGCACCACATCGGCTTGCCATGATTATTGGCTCCAAGCATGATTTCCTTACGATAAAAAAGATGCTGATATCGCTACTCAGTAATGATAAGACGCATTTTGAAATCCCTAATCAGGTTTACTACTCATCAGGGAGCCAGCAAATGCCGCTCGCATTGGTTTGTTCCGGGCAGGGGAGCCAATACCTGAACATGGGACGGGAGTTAATCAATCAATTTCCACAAGCGTTGGAAGGGTACGCTACTACAGCAGATCTTTTATACGATGATAAAAACCTGCACGAAGTCACTTTTCCTGTGAGTACATTCAATGAAGAAGACCTTTCCAGACAAAAAGGCCTATTGAACGATACACGATGGGCACAACCGACCATCGGCAACCTGACAATAGCACATCATCACCTGCTCAACAGCATGGGTTTGGTCCCTTCCATGATTGCAGGACATAGTTATGGCGAGCTTTCCGCTTTGTATTGGAGTGGGGCGATTAAAACGCCGAGTGACCTTATCAATATTTCCAGGAAAAGAGGAGAGTTAATGGCGACAGCGTCTACCGAAAACGGGGCGATGACAGCGGTATTTGCCGGAGGTGAACAAGTTGAAAAGTGGCTGTCTCAATTAGAGAACCCATTGGAAATTGCCAATTACAACAGTCCCGATCAGACCGTCGTTTCAGGAAGGTTGGCAGACATTGAGAAGCTAGAGGCGTTTTTATCCGAGCATAAGCAGGATTTTAGACGATTACCGGTGTCGACTGCTTTTCATTCAAAATTAGTTGCAGATGCCGCAGTGGATTTTGAAGCTTATCTTGAGCAATTTGCTTTCGGAAAGTCAAAAATTGATGTCTTTGGAAACATAGATGGTGAAAAGTACAAAAAGAGTAAAAAGTCCATAGTCAATAACCTTTCCAATCAACTAAAGAGTCCGGTACGATTTACGGAGGAAGTTGAAAATATGTATGAGGAGGGCGCACGAATCTTTTTGGAAGTCGGTCCAGGCAATAACCTCACGAGCCTCATCAAGCAGACCTTGACCGGAAAAGATGTTGTTTGTATCTCACTAGATGGACATAAAAAACAAGAAAGTAAATCTGCTTTTTGGATAGCATTGGGCCAATTGGCAGTAGCAGGTATCACACTTGATTTTTCACAACTGTGGGATCAATTCGAAGAAAGCCATCCGAAAAAAACGGACTATTCACCAGTAGCAGTAGAGATTACAGGTGCAAACTACGGAAAACCTTATCCGGAAAAGACCGGGATGCACCCTCCCGTATCAAAACCCAAATTAGAAAATCAATCAAAAAACGAAATTTCCAATTTTGACAGTAAGCCAAATCAGAACAAGCAAATGACACAGAAACAAACCGTGTCACACCCTAACACTCAATCGAAAATCACTAACACTTCAATTAATACTCAAATAAAACCGGATAGGAACGTAGGACACGAAAACACGATCCCTTCCAGTGCAAAGTCAAAAAAACATATGGACAAGAACAATACACATGCCATTAACCAGCCTTCATGGGTGAATGCTTTTTCTCAAATACAACAAAACATGCATTCCAGTCAAATGGAATTTATGCGTATGATGGTGGAGAACCAAAATCAGTTTTTACAATTATCTGCGAGCCTTTTGAGCAACCAGCCGGTTAACATTGAGAGCCCTTCTAGACCTCAACCTGTTGCTTCACTACCGGTAGCTAAACAAGAAGTTGTGCCTTACTCAAATGGACAAAGTAAGATGCCGTTGAAAGCAGAAATACCCGCAGCATCTGATTTTAAGGCACAGGCTAACGTTTCCATTCCGCCACCGGTAGTAGAAACCCAGGTAAAACCTTCAAAACCGGTATCCGTACCGGCACCAAAACCTGCTCCTGCTAAGGAGCCACAGGCAGCTTCCAAATCTCTAGGTACAGAAGAGGTAGCAGCTAAACTTACTGAAATTGTTGCTGAGAAGACCGGCTACCCGTCAGAAGTACTAGATTTGGATGCCAACCTCGAATCTGGTTTAGGAATTGACTCCATTAAGCGGGTACAAATTCTTTCCGCCTTGCAAAAGGAATATACGGAGTTAAAAGGGATGGATAACACACTTCTTGCGAAGATGGATACCCTGAAAGAAATCCTGGATTATGCCTACGATTTTCTAGGGCAAAACCAACCCGAGGTTGCTGCACCATCAGTAAGTGCTAATGCTGCCCCCTCCGCATCCGCAGAGACGACTTCATCTTTAGATCTCGCAGAGGTAGAAAAGACGCTGTTAGGTATTGTTGCTGAGAAGACCGGCTACCCTGCAGAAGTACTGGATATGGAAGCGCAGTTAGAGTCGGGTTTAGGTATTGACAGCATCAAGCGGGTACAAATTTTATCTTCGTTGCAAAAGGAATACCCGGTACTAAAGGGTGCGGATACCTCTAAGCTGGCAAAAATGGAGACACTGCAAGAGATTGTAAACTATGCAATGGAGTCTTTTGGAGAAGAAGATACGCATAAAAAAAAAAGCGTGGCGTAGCGAGGTATGACGTTGTAAAGGCGTATGCTGCCAGACCTGAAATCACAGCTGTCCAGTGCAAGCACATGGATCGGCTGGTGATTTTGGAAGGGGTATCCGATGGTGATTTGGCCAAAGAGCTTGCCATTCATTTTCAGAAAGTAGTTCCTGAGGTGATCGTCAAACGAGAAATCTCTGTAGGAGATGCCTTTGTGATAGATCTTTCGGCGCTCAGCATCCAAACATCAGAGGAAGCGATCCATCGGAATTTTGAAATTTTTGATTCAGCACGTCAATACGCCAATCAGGAAAAAGAGCAGTCCATGTACGTTTTCGTTGGCCAGTCAGATTTTTCGACCCGCACTGTATCATACGGAGCGGGTTATTTAGGGTTAGCTAAGACGGCATACTCCGAGTGGTCCGATACGTTTGTCAAAGCAATTGGTTTTGAAACACCTAAAGCAATACAAGAAGTAGCCAGAACCTTGTTTTTGGAGGTAATGACCGGAGGATTATTGAATGAAGTTTTCTACGATCAGAGTTTTAGACGATTTGAGCTACAAGTGAAAGAAAAGCAGGAAGAAGCTATTTCCCTCGATTTAATGTCCGGTGCCACTTTTCTTGTGACAGGTGGAGGACGCGGAGTGACGGCCGATTGTATCATCGCCTTAGCCGAAAAGCAACGGTTGAATTTTGCGATTTTGGGTCGTAGTGAGCTGTTTGAAGAGCCGGAATTCATGCAAGGTGTGGAAGAAAGCCAGTTGAAAGGACAATTGGTAAAGTCTTTTCAGCAGGAAGGAAAGAAAATAGTATTGGAAGAAATTGCCAAACAAGCCAACCGAATTGTGGCCAATCGGGAAATCAGGAAAACGTTGAAAACACTGGAATCGCTTGGAGCTCATGCAACTTATTACGCGACAGATGTCAACGATGAAAAATCATTGTCAACAACTATGGAATCGATTGTGGCTCAATATGGCAGCGTTGAAGGGGTAATTCATGGAGCAGGAGTGCTTGCAGATAAATACATCAAAGACAAGACAGATGACCAGTTTCGAAGGGTATTTGATACCAAAGTAAAAGGATTTCAAAACCTGATTTCGGTAACGAAAGATCAAGACCTCAAATACGTCGCCTGTTTCACTTCAGTCGCAGGAAGGTTTGGGAACACCGGACAGTGCGATTACGCCATGGCCAATGAGGTACTCAACAAATTGTGTGTCCAACTTCAAACAGAAAAAGGAGAGCGATGCCTTGTAAAAGCACTGAATTGGGGCCCTTGGGAAGGAGGGATGGTCACTCCCGAATTGAAGGAACACTTTGAAAGCCGGGGGATAGGAGTGATTGGTAGAAAAGAAGGAGCAGAAGCTTTCGTAGCTGAGCTGGTTTCTAAAGGGCAATCAGTTGAAGTGGTCATTGGCAACGGACTCCACAACTGGACAAAAGCGCAGTCCAAACAAGAAACGTTATCAGTATGGGTTCAGCAAGCTACTTTTCCGATTTTAAAAGATCATGTCATCAAAGGCACGGCGGTGATGCCCATGGTAGGCATCATTAAACATGCAGAAGCGATAGGCAATTACTTTTTCGAAACAAAAGAAATCACCGTACGCAATGTCAACGTATTGCGAGGGATAAAACTAACGGAATATAAGAAGGAAGGCGAATGGTTAACCTACCGTTTGACAAAACAAGGAACGGATCAGCTGCTTGTTGAAGTGTATCAGGAAAACGAAAACCTACCCAACTATAAACTGGTCGTAGTACCGGAAGCCTACCAGCCTTCTGTACTTTCTGCCCTGACCAAAACATCCACAACCTACACGAAAGAGAAACTGGTGACACAGCCCGGATATTTTCATGGGGAAGACCTCCAAATGATCGATTCATTGGAGTTTACATCAACGGGTTCGGACTTTATAGTAAGCCAGTTTAGCGAAGCCGACTTTAAGCTCAAATTGATGGACGGAGCCTACCAGGCAGGGAGCATTCAGGCCGGTATCGTGAAGGAAGGGGCCCAGGCCATTCCCATGGGGTGCGCTTCATTCCGATGGTTCAATGAGCCAGAGCTGCACGCTCCGCTTCAGTACAAGCTGAGGGTAACCTCACAAGATGAGGTAGAATTTGCTTCTAATGTACAACTGATCAACAGGGACACGCAGGAAGTGTACTTTGAAACACGAGATGTCAAGGTGGTCACTTACGATGTAAGCACTTTCGAAGAGGTGATGGATTAAAGTAAATACTAAGAATAAAAGCGAATAAAAATATCAACCACTATTATGAATAAGTTTTCTCCTATAGCAATTGTTGGTCAGGGTTGCGTATACCCCGACGCCAACAGCCCCAAAGAACTGTTTCAAAATCTTTTGGATCAACACGTTTCCATTCACGAAATGTCCTCCGAAGACCTGGATGCAGATTTCTCTGATTTATTTGAAGCTGATAAAGCCCTGCATACACGATTTGGATACATACGAAATTTTCTGCCGGATTTCGACCTAAAGGAGTTTCAGGAGTTCGAAGGCCTCGGAAACCTGTTTCATTGGTCCTTACATGCAGTACATCAGGCATTGCGATCTGCAGGTTTTGCAGCAACGGATGACCTCTCCTCTTGCGGCCTGATCATGGGCAACCTGATGTACCCTACCCGAAAGTACAGTGATTTACTACTGGAATCCACGCTAAAAGATGCTTTTGATGTGAAACCTGCTACCAGACCGGAAAACCGGATGTCTGGAGGGTACCCCTTCATAAAAATTGCACAAGCATTTGGTATGAAGGGGAAGGTATTTTCTTTAGATGCGGCTTGTGCGAGTTCATTGTACGCACTCAAGTATGCGTGTGACGAGTTACAAGGACACAGAGCAGATATGATGGTCGCCGGTGGAGTGAGTGCCGCCGACGAGCTGTTTCTGAATATGGGATTTACAACACTAGGCGCACTAAGTCCTTCGGGTCAGTCGCGTCCTTTCAACCAACAGGCCGACGGGCTCATACCTGCGCAGGGTGCAGGAGCATTCGTACTCAAAAGGCTGGCCGATGCCGTGGCCGATGAAGATGCTATTCTGGGAGTGATTCGGGGCATTGGGTTATCGAATGATGGGAAATCAGGCGGGTTTTTATCCCCCTCTTCCAAAGGTCAGGTACACGCCATGAAGGCGGCCATGAGCTGCTCGGGCATTACCCCGGACGAAGTTTCTTTTATCGAATGTCATGCCACGGGAACCCCAAAAGGAGACCCTGTGGAACTCGAATCTACCGAAGAAGTATACGGTAAGCGAACGTTGCACATCGGTTCGGTAAAAGCAAACCTGGGACACCCGATGGCCTCTTCCGGGGTTGCAGGATTAATGAAGATACTAAACGGCTTTCAACAAAAAGTACTGCCGGGAACGCCTGGGATCACCACAGCGACTTCGATCCTGAAAGACAGCGACTTCATTGCCCATCAGGAGCCTCTGCCATGGGATGGCAATAAGAAAGTTGCAGCCATAAGTAACTTTGGGTTTGGAGGAAACAACGCACACGTATTGGTTCAGGAGTGGAATGGTAAGTTAGTAGACTATGCCGTAGAAGTGGAGCCGGAAGCCACAACTGAAAACCACAAGGTGGCGGTTGTGGAAATAGACCTGAAAACCGAACAATACCCATCAATAGAAGCATTCTTTTTTGATGACGCTACGGAAAGTTCTCTTCAAACTATTTTCATTGACTACGACAAATTAGGCTTTCCTCCCAATGACTTAAAACAAGCACTTGGTCAGCAGTTATTGGCCTACGCTTCCATTAAAAAGGTACTTGAAGGCAAAACCATCGATAACGATCGTACCGGGGTTTTTGTAGGCACGAGCATACAGGAGGGCGCTTCTTATGAGAGTTTGAAAAACAGGATGCTCAGGTTCTTAAAAGACCGTAACATCACTTACGATGATGCATGGTGGAGCGAGGTAGTAGCTTCCATTGACTCCGACTTGACCCCGGGACTAGTACTTGGGAACATGCCGAACCTGCCGGCCAACAGGTTGAACAGTTTTTTTGATCTAAAAGGGGAGAGCTTTACGGTAGCGTGCGAGGAGCTATCAGGCAATGAAGCACTGGATGTTGCGATGGGAGCCATTTCACAGGGGAGGCTCACCTCAGCCATAGTCTGTGCGTGTGACATTGACGAACCAACGCTTCGGGCAGCAACGGGCAAAGAACATGAAAATGGAGTGGTGACCCTTTTATTGAAAAGTGAGGCACAGGCCATAGAAGATGGTGATAACATCCTGACACTGATCCAACCTATGGCATCAGAGACAAGTCAGGTTGTGCCTTCCGCTCAACCAGGCGCATCCACTGTACATTGCGCGAGCGGACTGATGAATATTGCCTCTCAGGCATTTGCACAAGCCACCGGTAACCTTTGGGACGGAGAAGACTTCAGGTATGCAGGAACTCAAACATCGGATCGTTACATCAAATCGGATTCATATGGAGTGGAGCATACCGTCGCGCTGGCTCCAAACGATACCCCTTTAGACCCTGAGCCGGTCCGTAAAATATACACGTTTGCCGGAGACAGTCTGGAAAGCATGCTCGGTTCGTTAGCCGATAAAAAAGTCAGTAGCGAAGGCCGTTATCGTTTGGCGGTCATTGCGCATCCTGACGAAATCCAGTTGAGCATGGACACCTTGTTGCAAAAATCCGTCGATCAGTGGAAAACGGGCTGGGTAACGAGCCAGGCTTATTTTACAGATCATGCTGCTGAAGGCGAGGTGGCTTTTGTCTACACAGGAGGGACCACCGCATATAAAAAAATGGCCGGGAGCGTACTGAAAGCCTATCCGTCTGTGTTGAAGACCCTGGATGCAAGAAATCATCACCGGATTGCTGACCGTCTGCAGTGGATATTCAACGATGAAGAACCGGATTCTCCTGCGCAGAAACTGATGATGGTTTCCATCATTTCTCAATTTCATACAGCAGTAGCCGTAGAGATGCTAAAGGTAAAGCCGGATGTAGCCATGGGCTTTTCTGCTGGAGAAACCAATTCATTGATTTCATTGGGTGTCATCAGTGACCCGGGACAAATGTTTGAAGAACTGAAACAAGCCGAGTTTTACGAAAAACACCTTTCCTATGCTTTTGAAGCGGTTCAAAAAGGTTGGCAGACAGACGAAGCCATTCAGTGGGGCAACTATGTGATTGAAGGAAACCTTGAGCTGTTTTTGGAACGAACCGCTCAACTGGAACGGGTCTATGTCAGCATGATTCACACGGACACCAATTTTGTGCTCTCCGGTGATGCCAAAGCATGCGAACGATTGATTGAAGAACTGGACCCTGAATTCAGTACTTCTATCCAATATGACTTTGCCATTCACGTACCGGTGCTACAAGCCGTAGAAAAAACCTGGAAAAAAATACATACCAGAAAACTGACTCCCCGGGACGATGTTCGTTTCTATTCGGAATATTTTGGAGGTGCCTTTACACCTACGTCCGAACGTGTGGGCGAGACACTCACCTTTATGGGATTGAACCCGATAGACTTTAGAAAAGTAGTCAAAAAGGCGTGGGACGATGGCGTGCGTGTATTTATTGAACAGGGACCGAGAAACAATATGACTCGATTTGTTTCGAATATACTGGGTGATAAACCACACATTACCGTTTCTTTTGATATTTTTGATGTAGACAGTTTGCTGCAATTGCAAAAAGCGACGAGTCAACTCTGGGCCTTACAGGTTGGAGAGATTCCAACGGCTATGCGAGGAGAGTTAAACCCGGAAGCAACTAAAATTGCCTTCCATATTTCTCCTCCCGATATTGTCATCCCTCCCATTCCTGAGAAGCTTAGGGAAACAGTTAAACGAGATGAAGATACACATATGATGGACGCACCTTCCAAGGAAGACCTGATCCGCTTTCGGTTCGATCAATTTGTAATCGGTCATTCCAATGAGCCACTTGTCGAGGAAACGTTTGAAAACCAGGCACAAGCGTTGGAAATAAATACGATAGAAACTCAGGATACCTTTACAGAGTATGAAAAAGTAAATGGGGAGCATTTAGCCGAAAACCTGGCGGAACAACACCCATTGGTGTGGCAATATGCGAAACTCACGGAAAACAGAAGCGCATTTTTACATACGATGAATCAGTCGCACCAGAACTATTTGACTAGTTTGATGACGATGTCATCCCTGATCGGGCAGGCTGGAGAATTGCCATCAGGTTCGGTTCCTTTGGAGTGGCCCGCTTTACCTCAGGAGGTCGAAAACGAGACCGAAAGTCATGCGTTGCCATTGGAAGAGGAAACTCCCGAAAACAATGGGCACGAGTTGATCACCAATATACCAGATACCGAACCGGATGCACTGGCTTTACCCGGGCCCAAGTTCGACAGGGCCCAACTGGAAGAATTGGCTTCGGGGAAAATCTCTAATGTTTTTGGTCCACTCTTCAAACAACAAGATCATTATGAGATTCAGGTAAGAATGCCCGCAGGTGACCTGTTGCTTTGTGATCGGGTCACCGGGATACAGGCAGAGGCCGGGTCGATGTCTACGGGCATCATGTGGACCGAATCCGATGTTCGGGAAGACAGCTGGTACCTACACCAAAACCGGATGCCCGCAGGGATTTTTATCGAATCCGGTCAGGCAGATTTGCTGTTGGTCTCCTGGATGGGCGTTGACTTCCATCAAAACAAAGGGGAGCGAGCCTACCGTCTGTTAGGTTGCGATCTTACCTTTCACGGTGAGATGCCCCAGCCCGGAGATACCTTGAAATATGAGATCCACCTGGACGGTTACGCCAATATGGGCGACGTCTCTCTTTTCTTCTTTCATTACGATTGTTACATCAATGGAACATTGCGGTCGTCCGTCAGGAACGGTCAGGCCGGCTTTTTTACCAAAAAAGAACTGGCGGAGTCCAATGGGGTCATCTGGGAGCCTGAGGAAGCAGCGTATGCGCCTGATGCAGTCAGGCCCGACCTGTCAAAAGCGTCCACTAAAACGTCGTTTACGAGTGAGGACATTCAGGCATACCTCGCCGATGACATGGTCCGTTGTTTTGGTGACACCTTTTCTATCACCAGAACGCACACGCGGACACCCAGAGCAGCTTCGAAGCAGATGAATTTTATGGAGACCATTTCCGTATTGGACTTTAATGGAGGACCCGCAGGGCGTGGTTATTTAAAATCCGAATACCACGTTTCACCAGACGACTGGTTTTTTCAGGGGCACTTTAAAAATGATCACTGCATGCCAGGGACCTTAATGGCAGAAGCGTGTTTGCAGATGATGGCATTCTACCTTGTGGCGGCCGGGTATACGCAAGACAAAGACGGGTGGAGGTTTCAGCCCATTCCCGAGGAAAGCTGCCATTTTGTTTGTCGGGGTCAGGTGACTCCCGCATCGAAAAAGGTCACTTATGAAGTATTTGTAGACGAAATCGTGGTAGACCGTGCCATCTCTCTCTACGCGCACGTATTGGTCACGGTAGACGATTCGCTGAAAAGTTTTATGTGTGAACGCTTTCCGATCCAACTGGTGCCGGATTTTCCCATCACCACGATGCCGGATTTGTTGATACCGGAAGTGGCTTATGAAGGTCCGGTTGCGGCGTGGGAAGGGTACACATACGATCATGCTTCGTTGGTTCATTGTGCTGTGGGAAACCCCCAACATGCTTTTGGTCCGATCTACGATGGGTTGGACCAGTCCATTCCCACACCCAGGTTGCCGGCGCCTCCGTACCTCTTCATCAGCCGTATTGCTTACATTGAAGGCAAGCCAGGAGACTACGATGGTCCACAATCTCTGGAGGTAGCCTACGATATCCCTCCGGATGTCTGGTACTTTCAGGATAACCTAAGCAAAGTGATGCCCTACTCGGTATTGTTGGAGGTCGCGTTACAGCCTTGTGGCTGGCTCAGCACTTACGCAACGATAGGAGAGACCAAAAACAAACACGTGCTGTTTCGAAACCTGGACGGTACGGCCACCCAGTATTTCGACATTACGCCTGCGCACCGCACCATTACTACCCGTGTGGAATTGACCAGCACGTCTATTTTGGGTGACAAAATCATTCTTGGTTTTAATGTGAACTGTTCGGTAGATGGAGCACCTTTTTACGAAATGAAGACCGTGTTTGGCTTCTTTGACCCGGAGAGCATGAAAGATCAGAAAGGAGGCTCGTTTTCAGATGCAGAAAAACAACGGCTTGATTTGCCTTCCAATTTACTAAGGTCTTTAAGTCCGAAGGATGCGACCAATTTATTGAAATTGCCAGCCAAGGATAAGCTTTTGATGATCGATCGCATGGTGTACGTTGATCCCACCGGAGGAGAGCATGGCAAGGGATATGTAAGAGGGGAGAAAGACGTGAGTACAGATGACTGGTATTTCAAAGCGCACTTTTATTCCGATCCGGTGCAGCCGGGTTCATTGGGGATTGAGGCGTTGTTGCAATTGATCCAGGCGTATTTGTTGCATACACATCCCGAAACATCTTTGGATCAGGTCACGTTTGAGCCGGTCATTCTGGGAAGAGAAAACGAATGGCACTACCGGGGGCAGGTGGCACCAAAAGACAAATTGGTGATGCTCGACTTTGACGTAGCTCATTTCGAATCCTCGGAAAAGGAAGTGTGGGTAGAGGGGCATGGCAGGCTATGGGCCAACGACTTGAAAATCTATCATTGTCCTAAAATAGGGGTGAGGATGAAGTGGACAGATTGATCACCGGTTTAGAACCGCTTGTATGTGGCCTGATAAGTATAAAAAGCCAAAGGTGGATTTCATAAAATACCACTCGCGGCTTTTTTCAGCTACCCGATAGCTTGAAATGATCGGGTAGCTCATTTAAGCTCCTACTCCAGTGCCAACGTGGGAAGCATACAGGTCATTTAGAAACGTTTCCAAAGACATCTCTTCGGTCAAGCCCAATTTCGATTTTGCCCGGTACCGGGCCGTTTTGACCGTATTGGTGTTGACGTTTAGAAAGTCTGCGGACTCTTTAATGGACAGTCCAAGTTTCACTAAGAGGCAATGCTTGATGTTCGTTTTCGAAAGTTTGGGATAAAGCTCCCTGAGCAAGACCACTAAGCCAAGGTGCTGGGATTCCAGCCGCTCGGTGAGCGCATGGTCCGAACCATCATTTTTCAAGAGTTTGTCCAACAGGTTGATGGGTTCTCTGAGCCGCTCGGGGAGGTCCCCATCAGGAGTGGCATCAAATTGGTCTTTGATCTCGGAAAGCGTCTGCATTTTGCTGGTCAACTTCATCAAGGTAGCGGAAAGCTCGTCTTCCCTTGTCTTGATCTGACGTTGTAGGACGCGTTTTTCTTTTTGTATTAAAGGTTTAACGGCCTCCTTAAGCTTACGATTTCTGTGAAGGCGCGTGTAAGCCACGATCCCTACAACGATCAAAAGGGAACTGAGTGACAGCACAATGAGGTAGTACCGCTGTTGCTTGTTGGCTTTTTTTATGGTCAGGTTTTCCGCTGCTGCTTCGGTTGCCTCTACGCTGACCTGAGAAAATTTTACGTACATTTTTTTTTCCATGCGCCGGATGCTGTCGATCATTTCCACTTTTCGGGAGTTATAATACAGTGCAGAGTCTTTTTTGCCCAACCGTTCATAAAACTCGGAGAGTGATCCCAATATTTTAGGTCGTTCAGTAGTAACCGGGCGATTTTCCATGGCTTTTCGCATGTTGGCTACAGCTTTTTGTAGCTGTCCATTTCCTGCATAAGAAAGAGACAGGTAGGTATAGTAAGTATCCAAGCCATGAGACCAATATTGTTTCACCAGATCATAGAGAGAAAGTAAAGAGTCGATGGCTTGTTGGTGGTGATTATCCATGTAATATTTACACGCCTGTAAAAGTTTGATGCCGATATACAATGAACTGTCCTGGAGAATGGTAGGCGCTGTGATCAGTTCATTGAGTATTGCGTTACTCTGTTCGATTTGATTGTTACATAAATAGGCAGAAGCAAGTGATTCTTTCACTAAATTTTTTTCCAGAACAGAAATTCTCGCCGAGTCCTTCAATAAATTCATGATCTGTTCAATGGCTAAATCGTATTCATCTTTATAGATGTAACAGTCAACAATCCCAGATTTTATTAGGAACTTTACATCGAAAGGATGATGTTCATGGAAAGCTAATGCATTTAAGAAATAGGGTAGTGCCAATTCAGGAAGGAAATAGTCATAAAGCATAGTATGCCCCATGGTTCGCAAGTACTTGGCATTTAGCTGTTCATCAGGGTGTAGGTGATGGTAGTTCTCAAATAGCCGGCTGTAGTGAAAAAGGCTGTCAAGGTTTTGGTACAGCGTGTAGTATTCGAGTAGGGCTAGGTAGCTTTTGAGTATTCCTTTGTGGAAGTTTAGTTTTTTAGACGCCTTCAGGGCATTCTGGTACACCCGATAATTCAGCACACTGTCATCTACTTGATCTAAATGCCGGAGGTTATTGTAAATCGTAAGATTCACCTCAAGTAGGCTGTCAAGATGTTGATTCAATGCAGTTGTGTCGGCCTGGGAAAAGCAGACTAAAGCATAAGGCTGAAAAGCCAGTATAATCAATAATCGCATGGTTATGGTTGTTAATGTAATTCATAGTTAACGATTTAATCCTTTAAATCCCTACTAAAAACTTTAAGAAAGTATGAAATTTAGGTGTTTGTAAACTTCACGATAAACACGAATATTTCTTTTTGTTTAATTACTTGTATGGTGGCCTTTTTGAGGCCTGAAAACGTTCAAGTCGTGTGGCATATTTACCACTTTTTTAGCTATAGCAATGTTTGGCTAAACAAGATCAATCCTGTGCACTGACTTCACGATGTTCCATCTCATTTCTGAAGGTTCGATGCGATGGGTTCTCTTGCCCAAGTCTTGGGATATGCCTTATTTTAGGCCCTATAGACGCGTACACTTTTTTTGAACGACCCACTCGACATACTTAAACACTATTGGGGCTATGAAGCCTTTCGTCCCTTGCAGGCGGACATCATCCGGTCCGTTCTGGATGGGAAAGATACGTTGGCGTTGCTGCCTACGGGTGGAGGCAAGTCCATTTGCTTTCAGGTACCTGCGCTCTGTATGGAAGGCATCTGTGTGGTCGTTTCACCATTGATCGCCTTAATGAAAGATCAGGTAGCACAGCTCAACCGCAGGAACATCAAAGCACTAGCCATTTTCTCCGGGATGAGCAAGCGGGAAATAGACATTGCACTGGACAATTGCATCTATGGAGGTGTTAGGTTTTTGTATGCATCACCGGAACGCTTGAAGACCGATTTATTCATAGAACGTGCAAGGCAGATGAACATCAGCTTGCTGGCGATCGATGAAGCGCACTGCATTTCGCAATGGGGATATGATTTTCGACCCCCTTACCTGGAGATCGCCCGGTTTAAAGAAGCGTTAGCAATTCCTAAAATCATTGCCTTGACCGCCACTGCCACCAAAGAGGTGAAGGAGGACATTCTGGACAAGCTGGAGATGAGTGAACCCGCCATTTTCCAAAAAAGTTTTGCCCGGGCCAACCTGTCTTACTCGGTCTTTCACTTAGAAGGCAAGGAAAAGAAGCTATTGGAGGTACTCCAAAAAGTGCCTGGCACAAGCATCGTTTACGTACGCAGCAGGAAACGTGCCGTAGACGTCGCCGGTTTTTTACAAAGAAACGGCATCTCCTCGGGGTACTACCATGGCGGACTAAACGGACAGGTTCGTTCCGAGCGGCAGGATGCATGGCTTGCCAATCAGATCCGGGTCATGGTGGCCACCAATGCGTTTGGGATGGGCATTGATAAGCCGGATGTTCGCACGGTCATTCACCTGGACTTACCGGACTCGCTGGAAGCCTACTACCAGGAGGCCGGACGAGCAGGGCGGGATGAGCAGAAAGCGTATGCGGTGGTGTTGTACCACACACAGGACCTGACGGATTTGCGCGAACGCGTGTTGCAAGCTCAGGTAACGATGGACGTTTTGAAAACCACTTACCGGGCACTGGCCAACTATTACAAGATGGCAATTGGTAGCACGTCAACGCACGGGTTTGATTTTCATTTGGAAGCATTTACCAAAACCTATCAGTTGCCCACCAGAGAGACCTTCGCAGCCATCAAAAAGCTCACCGATGAAGGACTGATTCAGGTAACGGATGGATTTCATCAAAAATCGAAGCTTATTTTCTTATTAGAACGATCAGGGGTGTATAAATACCAGGTGGCCAACCAAAAGCTGGATGCGCTGATCAAGGCAGTTTTACGACTCAACGGAGGGGAAGCTTTTAGCAACTACGTTCAGGTGGATGAAGGGGAGCTGTCCAGGATGATCAAGAGAGGAAAACAAGAGGTCATGAATGAGCTGAGGTACTTGCACCATCAGGAAGTGGTTGACTATCAACCATCGACAGACATCCCGCAACTCACCTTTTTGACGCCGCGCCAAAATCCCGATCGGTTGGTCATCGATGCGGAGCTGTTGGAAAAGCGGAGGAAATTGGCCATAGCGAAAGCGGAAAGCGTGATCGATTATGTTCAATCGGATGCCTGCCGGACCAACATTTTTCAGACGTATTTTGACGAAGTACCGGACGGTGTTTGCGGAATTTGTGACAATGATTTGAACAAAAAAAAGCAAAGCGCCTCGTTGGAAATACCCTTCGAAAAAGTGCTCCAACTTCTAAAGGAACCGAAGTCTCTTTCGGAATTAACATCCGTTTTGGCCGATTACCCGGACAAATTGGTGATGGACGCACTCCGGCTCTTACTGGACGAAGAAAAGATCGTGGAAGAAGGTGGGAAGTTTAGACGATTGAGGTAATTCCCTTATTCAAGCTGTTCGATATTTGTAATATCGAACGTTTATCGTAGGGTCTGGGACCCGAATCAATTAAGCATTGATTCTGCACGGAGGCTTCAGAAGTTAGCTATCTAACGTTACTTCAGCCCAGCGCAAAGTCTTATAATTTGGGTTAGTTATCTAATGCGGCCACTCCTTTTTGCCCTTATTGGTGTTATTCACCAACAAGCACTTTGTCGTTCATGTCGTTGGTCAAAAACTGTACAACGTTGGACACCGTTCCTTTCATGAGTTACGATAGTTGGGTAGCACGATCTTCCTTATCGCCTGTAGGGCGAACCCCAAAATCACGTGTAGGGTATGCGGGTGAGCTGGATTGGTTCCGGCAGGATGCTTGGGAAGCACTTTTGGTCTGGCGCGACCCGATCACTTTTGGTGCGTCAAAAGTGACGGGGTCGCCTTAGACAAGAAAAAAGCTCGAATGACACCTATGGAAAGCTATAATCAACAGTTGAGGCGGGAGGCAGAAAACGTTTCACCCAAGGTTTTTGACTCAAAGACCTTCCGCCTCGTCACGTGTCTTCACGTGCTGAAAACGCAAGGAGAGGCTGGGTAGTGAAAGCATAACTCAAGACGAAAGACAGTATCGAGCGTACAAAATCCAACTCCCATCACTCGCCTCGGCACGTGTCCTCACGTGTCGGAAGGATACAAAGTAACAGGTGATTAATTTTTCCTAGTTCGGGCAATATGCTCACCAACCATCTATTGTTTACCATCCTTTTTGCCGTTGTTGTGTCGCTCACCAACAAGCACTTTGTCGTTCATGCCGTTGGTCAAAAGACCAACAACGGCAAAAAGTTGAGTTTAATCCTACGGAAGTACCTGGTTACTTTTGAGGAATCCCCCTTTTTAAAAGGGGGTAAGGGGGGATTGAAAAAAACATCAAGCTGTTCGATATTTATAACATCGAACGTTTATCGTAGGCTCTGGGACCCGAATCAATTAAGCATTGCTTCTGCACGGAGGCTTTAGAAGTTAGCTATCCAACGTTACTTCAGCCCAAGCATCAAGTCTTATAATTCTGGTTAGTTTTCTAATGCGGCCACTCCTTTTTGCCCTTATCGGTGTTACTTACCAACAAGCACTTTGTCGTTCATGTCGTTGGTCAAAAGACCAACAACGGCAAAAAGTTGAGTTTAATCCTACTGAAGTACCTGGTTATTTTAAGGAATCCCCCTTTTTAAAAGGGGGTAAGGGGGATTAAAAAAAACACCAAGCTGTTCGATATTTGTCATATCGAACGTT
>JBCCXH010000035.1:0-20130 GCA_039192005.1 Bacteroidota bacterium | reverse complement strand
CGTCTACTGGTCGAGCTGGGCAATCACTCCCCCGATGATAGGGAGGTGGTGGAGCAGGGCACGTTGGTTGCTCATCTACTCGCTCCTTACTCTCATTGTTGGCGGGGCCTTTTGTTGTTCGGCATTCTACCGCTGGCAGGCAATGGGATCTGGATCTTGTTGGTATCCAGCCAATAGGGAAGGGTAAACGATGCAACGATCCTGCCCTGGCTCCTTACTTCACTTTCTACGATAATATGGGTTCCTCCACGAGCTACCGCTCCTTCGTTAATGCCGCGATGCAACTCCAGAAAGTTGTAAAAGATGGAGTAGTGGTGGGCCTGGAGGTGGTTAAAACGTGCGACAAACCGGTAGTAAAGATTGAACAACTCGTAGATGTCCTGATTTTTAAGGAACGCCTGAATGGATGCGTTGATCGTATGGAGGATGCGTGTCCACTCATCAAAGAGGTGTCGGGGCATGACCTCGATCTTTTCATGGGAAAGGATATTACTTGCATGCTTCAGGTGCAAATGAGCCTGCCGGGTGGTACTACAAAAGGTTTTGTAGTCATTGATCAGGTTTTCAAAGAGTAGAACGGTACCGGATACTTCATCCAGTTCCTGAATGGTCGCAGGGAACTGCCCGATCACCGCCTCTCCGGCAACCAGTAGACCTGTAGTACCTGTCTCGATGAGGTTTTGTGCGGTAGTGATCTCGTCCAGAAAATTGTCCAGGTTAGTAAAAGGCAATGCGTCTGTCCCGCTACTCCCGTAACTACTCCATGTTCTGCTGATGCCATCAAACTGCTTCAACTCAGCCAGAAAGTTTCGGATGGTGACCTGAAATGCACTTTTGATCACTTTGTAGTCGGACTGTAGGTCTTCCCAGTAGTGTTCTTCTACAACTACTTTGGAGGTATCCGTTGTGAGTTGGACCTTCAGCACCTCAAAGGGCAGGTGAAAGGTGTCCCGTAAGGAACGCTCGTCGTCCAGGGTGTCGTGAGGGTCGATCTGATAGGGATCTCCGAACAGGCCGTCGATACGGTAAGAATACCCGGTAGTGTCGTATAGCAAAGGTGCCGTGATGGACGTAGGGTCTGAGACAGTCGGAGCTGTCGGTGTGATCTCATTTCGTTCGTAAGACAATACCCTCAGGTTCCTGATCCCTATTTGTCCCCGACTGACGATGGTGCGGTCAAAATTCCATTCTTGTTCCAATGTGGTGGAACGAACTCCTTCTGTCGTACCCTTGGCTGTCGCATGGAAATACATCGGTATGGTTGACCCACCCAACGGCCCGGTGTTCCGGTCCGGTGTTATTTTTACTGTCAGGGATGAATTTTTTGCTATTAACGCATCTATACTTTCCGTCTGTGGCGGCTGCACTGCTTCGCCTATCCGACTGATGTCAAACTTTTCTACCATCAGTACCAGTCGTTTGTGGAGACTGATCACTTTTTTCATAAGTAAATTCTGCGAATTCAGGACTTTGGGCTGTATGAACTGATGGCGATACCTTGACTCTCCCAACGAATTCCATTCATCGGTTTCTTTCAGGTCGTCAAAAGTGACCTTTCCGAGCATGATGTGCAGGGGAAAATACTTTCTGGGCATGCATTGTGAGACCAATTGCGAGGCCTCACTGACAAATTCTTCGTAGGCTTTGATCAACAATTGGAAGTATTCGTACAGATACTGAATGCCGATGGGTTCATTTTCTTCCAGTAATGAATAGATATCCGTTTTTGCTGTGTCGAGGATTCCTTCACTATCGAGTGAAAGTGGGTTTTGATGGTTATAGGCCTCTTTTAGCAAGGGCTCAAATACCTGATAGGTCTCGTGAAGTACTCCCCTTTCGTCACCTGGTGAATTATTGTCCGCCAGGCCCGTCCCAAATAACAGTGCAAGGATGTTTTGCCCGTCTACGGAGGTGTCTTTGAGTACGTTCTTGTACTGATCTGTGAAGTAGGAATAAATCCTACTTTCGTTGTTTTTCGGATCAAACTGCGGCTTTTTTAAGTCGATGTAAGGCAGGCTGGATGCTTCGTGGAAAGGATTGCCAACGACACCGAGGTTAGCTAAACTATCATCACCATAGTCTGCCCGACCTGCATCGTCACAAAAACCCAATACCTGATCGAGGTTGGTCTGGTCCACGGCAAGTACCCGGAGGGTGAAGGTCCGGGTTTTTCCCAGGTCTTCGCACTTTTTGCTGAAACAAGACCTCGGATCGATGTCAAAGCACTCCATGAAAAGGAGGATATACTTACCTGAGAGAAAGCCTCCATCTATTGCAAAGGTATCAACCAGGGAATCGGAGTCAGCTGGTTCCGTTTCTAGCAATTCATCTACTATCACTCCCTGTGAGAAGATGTTATTGTCATCGTATTTCCCAAAGCCTTCATAAACGGTATCTGATGGAAGATTGTACTGACGCCGGTGCTTCAGTTTAATTTCTTCATCTACTTTGATCAAATAGCCATCGGAGGTGATGCCCATGCCCTTAGAGATGATGATATCCGTACCAGAGACTGACACGTGCAGCCCGCAGACGATCCCTATGCCTATCATTCGTGACCTCGTGTACCGATCCCGCTGATCCAGGTAGCCAAACATACTATTGAGCTGGTCGCTGGTCAATACCTGGCTGCCTTCAAAAACCGGGTGGTCGTTAATTACAGTTCCGTTTATTATCAGATTACTCATCGTGGTTTAATGTTTTTATATTTCGCCTAAAGCTGTTTGATTCAAAATAATTGCGCCCTCTGTGCCTTCATCATCTTCACAGTCATGGAGCGTCTTGACAGGATATACATTTCTCAATTCGTAGAGGATCTCTACCAGTTCGTTCTGTGCCTTTGACATGGCTTCCGGATCGTCCTCTTTCAAATTGGCCAGTACCCACTTTTTGTACCTTCTTTCGAACAGTTCCATCTGGTCGTATCCGATCCAGCAGGTATTCAGAAAGACATGTGCGGGAGACTCTAACTGAAGGGTACGTTCGAAAAAATCCCGGAAATCGATGTTGTCAAACCTACCTGGCCAACCTGCCACCGCTACCTGAGCGATGAATGAATAGGGATTTTCCATCTGGCAATCGTCGCACCCTGCACTTGTAGTGGGGTCTCCAATGTTATTATCTGCATTGGGGATGTAGATGGGAAGCAGCCGGTCCTGTAGTTTGCGTTCTGTCAACTGGATGCCTGGCCCGGTGCTGGCATCGTCCGAGTCGGAAACTCGTTTCATGATCCTGAATTCGCCATAGTTGGCCTGGTCTCTCAGATCGGTCAAGCGTACGGTCATACCGTCCACGAACAGATTAGGGTCTGTACTTTCTATGAGGTCTAAAACCGGTAGTGCACCCGGATCTGAATCCTGAATTTCCACTACCTGCACCATCCGTTTGATCTCCAGTTTCAGCATACTTAGGGCATCAAAATCACTACTGATCGGTGGGTTTAATGTTAGCCCTGTTTCATTTGTAGTTGAATCATAAGCAATGCCCTTGACAATAGTCACCTGTTTTGGTCCTCCGTCTTGTACTTCTCCCGCTCCGGGAGTAAGCGTTACTTCTGCATTGAAAGGAACCTGATCCCTGTAGTCTCCATCGAAAACGAGCTGACCGTCTTGTTCTTTTGCCTCATCTGTCAAACGTTCTTTTACAGGTATGAATACCTCTTGTTCGGGGAGTAGCTTCACGTCGTCTATGTCTGCTGCGACCCACACGTTGTTGACCTTTGGCCGGAGCAGAACATGCTCTAACAAGTGTAGCCCTTCTTGCCGGAAAAAGGTCTGCTCGAAAAAGGTCGTCAACCGTTCAACGGCTTTTTTGTAGTCTGATAGACCTTCTTCGTTCTCACCTGCGGGAAGCAAGCCGTTGATGGTACTGATGTCGCCTCTGGCGACGGGGTCGCCAACTTTGTCGATGACCTGCAGGTCTGTTCCGTTTTCTGCATATAAGCAGAGCCTGCCTCCGTAATAGACGATGTCCCAGTAGGTGGTACGTATCCGGTCTTTTACGTCTTCTTCAATTTCCTTTCGCAACGCTTTGGGATCGACTGTCTCGTCATTCATATATGGAACGTCAGGTAACGAGCCGCTCAGTAGAAAACTGGCATTCTCATCTTCAAACCCATAGGGACTCGCATACAGCTCATAGTTAATTTGATAGGTCTCAGTGACCGTATCAATGTTGTCGACCGTTTCCGTAAAGTAGTTATTGAACGGGAGGGTCATATTTTTCCGGTTGGACAGGGGATTTTCGAAAAACTCTTTTTCGAAGATCTCTATGAGTTCGGGAATACCTGTTCTCGCTTCGTCTTCGCTATCGTACAAGGTGAAAGAGAAGGCTACATCTTTCCCTTCTACGGTCAGGTAAGTGACGTATTTTTGCTCATTGTTATCGTTTGTATGGCAGCGAATGTTGTAGTTTTCTTCTACCACTCCATAAAGGATGGCTTTTTCTGTTGCATGGGCTACTTCACGTTTAGATGAATAGACGGGCATGCTTTGCAACAGCCTCGTCGTTGTTTCTGATCCGTCCGATGGATCTTCTATGACTTTTACAACCTCAAAGAAGTACTTCCCTCCGCTCTCTACTGCTATTTTGATCCGTCTGGGATCAAAGACCAACTGCTCTGGTTCTAAGGGGTCGATTCCTGTCAGGAACGAGGCTCTTTTTTCCAGGCCAGAAGAGTTATCAAGGTACCAGAACAAAGAGCTTTTGTAGTCAAATGCTTTTCCGCGGTTGGCACTGATGTTCGGGTATCTGCTCAGAAAGTCCTGTTTGTCTTCGATGAGTTCGAGTTCGGTCTTCGGCTCGTTTAGCCGATAAGCCAGCAGGGCATAGTCGGTAAATTGTTCGGAAAACCTGCCCAGTAGGTGGTCGAGAAACTTATTTCTCCTCTTCTGAAAGGTAGTAAGGTCCTCCGTGATGGGTTGTAGCTCTTTGGCGAGGAGATTCCGAATGCCCTTTTCGGAGAGGCCATCTTTATCAACCAGACTATCGCCCTGATCATCAAAAAGACTAAAGTAGAGTTCGAGTGCATTGGAGACCAGTTGGTGAATGGGTTGTGAAAAGTAGGTCTTATCAATCTGAAAGTTGTATTCTGCGGGAAGTTCACCGCTTTCCTCGTTGGCGTCTTTTCTGAGCGGGTTAAAAGAGAAGAGGTGCTTGACATGGTCTAACTGCTCCAGATAGTTGGCCAGCAGCTGATCAAAGATCATCAAAAATCCTTTCAGCTGTTTAATCTTGAGTTTTCTCTGCCGTATCTCTTCCTGGTCTCTTAGGTCTGTGGGGATGCCTTCCGGTCCTACTCCGTAGGTGGCGGGTAGGTCGTCCTGTATGCTGGTGTAGTCGGAAAGCTGCCGGTACTCTCCTCTGGGGATGTCAAAGTCGAGTTTAGGGTTGGGAGGTTTGGGATTCCGCTCGGCTGCTTTGAGTGCTTCAAAGGTCTCGTCGGATGCCAGTACGGAAGCAGTAAAGGGCAACTCGTCTTTGTAGAAGGTAAGGGAAGATCCTTCCCTGCTCAGCCGAGGGACATAATTTTGGTCTACTGCGAGCTCCAGGCACCACTTCACGCTTCTTCGTGTGATGTCCGGGTTTTCATCTTGTGGCGAATTAGCAATCTGTAATGTTCGGACGGCTACGACTCCTCCTACGTCCATGATCAGGTTCATGATGTCGGAGGCGCGCACAAAGCGTACCCGATCTGCTGTTTCCAACTCATCGGTATCAATGAATCCGCTTTCGAGTGCGGGACCTTCAAATACCTCTTCAGTGAGTCTGGTCTTTTCTTCGGACAGTCTCCCTGCGAAAAGGAAGCTGCCTTCGGACTCAGTGGCACTGGTGATCTCTTCTGCGACGCTGATGTCTGTGAATCGCTCGTTGAGTGCATTTGGGGAGACGGACTGAACGGTGTATTCAATAACCTCTTCCCCGAATCCGGAAAGGCTAACGGTATCCCCTGGCAGCAGCTCCTGATTGAGTACGGATGGAAGGGTGATGGTGTTGCTGTCCCTGTTGATCGACCGGATCTCATACTTTTTATCTTCGAGGTCTTTTTCAAGGATCTCTTCGAGGGAGTAAAAATTGACCGTCGGGGCAAGGAACCGATCCAGCAGGTAGAAGATCGTGCCTTCTACTTCGCTGACATTGGCATTGGCATCTAACTCTACGTCTGCACATACCAGCACGTCTTCCACGCGTAGTGCGCTGAATCGGAAAAAGTCTTCGCAGATGTTGCGATGAGCATTGAGCCGTGCCCGTGCTTTGTCTAAAAGGGCTAAAATGGCGAGGACCTTGTTCTGGTACCTTTTCAACATACTGTCCGAGGGGCCGAGCACGAGACAGTTGACCCGGTTGGTGATGTCTGCCAAAAAGGGTACTGCACGGTCTTTTAGCTCTTCCCGCCCACTGGCCAGCAGGATGTCGTTGGTGTCGTCGTCAAGTTTGTAGATGATCACCATGTCATCCGGCAGCCCGATAAAGGTGATGCGGATGTCTTTGATGGCTCGTTTGATCTCACCAATGTCGTTCCAGTTAAGATCTACTTCGTCCCATCGGGGGAACTCTACGTTCACTTTTACCTGTACATCGGTCAGTCCGAGCGTTTGTTCCTGTACGTTCTTGATGTTTTCTTCGTTCCGACTTCCATCTTCAAGAAAATACAATCCTTTTATGGTATCAAAAAGTTCTTTATCGTATTCGTATAAAGATGGGTCGGGTGAAATCGTCGGATCACCGATGAGTGCAACCACATCCGGGTGGAAGATAGGAAAGTCAAACTCGGTGGTGTCCTGATTGAGGTCTTCCAAAAACCTGGAGTCGCTAAATTCAAGAACAATATCGTACAATACCTTGAGGTCAAGGGGAGCCGGTTCTGTGATCTCCGGCTGGATGTAGCTCAGGCGGCTTTCTGCCGTATCCGGGTACACGGTGTGTTCCGAATCGGTGGCAATCTCCAGCCAGGCATTTTTTATCCCGATGATCTCGCAACATACCTGCCCGGACCCGGAGGCCGGGTCGCACAACGGATCAAAGGAGCAAACGGACGTGTCGGTGATGACGTTCCCGTCGGGATCGATCACTAAACTAACGTCCATCAGCAACTTTCGGTAGTCCTGAATAGTGACCGGGTTGTTGTGCAGGATCTGACGAGCCGTGTAAAAATCATACCCATCGGACGTTCCGTCGTTGGGGTTGGGTGCCAGCAGGTCTTTCATATCAAAAGTAGTCCGGTAGCCCAGGTCCGTTAAGGCATAACACAACGCTTCCAGAAAGGTGACTCCGGGGTCCTGCTCGTTGTAATCGGTCCATATTTTACCGGCCAGCTCCTGTATGCGCCTGATCCCTTCGTCTTTCAGGAACCCGTAGTCCATGCTTTGAACAGAGGGCGTCTCTCTTGATATGGTCAGAATCTCATCCATCTACTTCTTAGTCATTTTTCTTTTTTCCACCTTTCTTCGTTTGCTTTTTCTTCGATGCCGTACGACTTGTCTTTTTCTTAGCAGTCGTGTCTTTCTTTTCACCCGTGTCAGCCGACTTGCTTTCTTTTTTGTCATCAGTAGCCTTGGTCGTCTTTTTACCGGATGTGGTTTTCTTCTTGGTCGAAGACTTGCCTGACGAGGCCCGACCTGACGCGGCCCGACCCTTCTTCTTCGCTGGTGGTTTTTGTTGCTCTTTTTTTGTACCGGATTCCTCACGTACTTCAGGAGTAGCTTCTTCACGTAAAGTGGCCTCATCAGGTGAAACACTTTCTTGAGTTGCCCCCTCTGGCGTAGGATCTTCCAATGTAGACTTGTCCAGGGAGGAACCGCTTGGTGGTTCTAACGCCTCAACGGACTCATCAAAAGATGCTATTGCTGCTGACGCTGCCAGGTTTTGTGTGGTGACCTGCTCGGTTGGCGTTTCTTCCGTGATGGCCTGGGCTTGCACGGCTGAGGAAAGCTGTAGTAGTCCCTGGTCCGTGATACTTACGTCTTTTTTGTCATCAAAAAAGCCTTTTGCCAACGCATCCGGGTAGTAATTAGCTAGATTATTGTCATCGGATATCTTCAGCCATCCGAGCCCCGGATCTACATCATCAAACCTGGTTGCCTGAAATTCTGCTGAGTATACTGCTCCCTGACCTCTCATGGCAAAATTTGCCAGCTTTCTGCCGTCCAGTGATCTAAAAAGATTTTGGTTACCTTCCGGAGGATCGATTTGCACATTGGCACCTTGTCCGGCTACGACCTGGACCCTGAGTTTGGCCTCATTGGTAACCATTTCCTCTGTTACACCAGGCAAGCGTATTCTGTCGTATTGAGTCGATCTCAGAAGAATATTGACATAATCTCCTGCCTTTATATCAGGTGCCCCTCCATTAACCGTGAAAATTGCGCCTTCATCAGTGTCTGAAGGTAACCCATCTCCTTGTATGGTATAGCCTACCGGATCCTTGTCACGGTCAGATAGCCTCTCGATCCAATTAAATCTTCGATCCTGGTAATTCCCTACGATTTCAACTTGGGAGCCATTTACACTAAGAACTTCCACTCCGAAGCTTCCATTATCGAGAGCAACAGGTATGAAGTAGGTCACATCCACAAACTTGAATGTTCGCTTCCCGCCATCGAAATCGAAGTAATTGGCGTCACCGGGGCCTGGTAAAATGCAGTCGGATACCTGACCAGGAGGGTCAACAGGATCTACCGGATCGGGGATTTCGTCTGCACAAGGATCGGTCTGCCCGGTATCTGGCGGACACAGGCTGAGATCGGGTCGTTTGAACTCGTAAGGCTCAGGATCATTGGGGTCTTCCACCGGAATGTCCTCGTACCGGTTTTCGTTTGTCTTTTCAGTCAGGTCCGGTAGTGAAGCAATGACTACATTATCCGTGCATTCGTCGCAGTCATCTTCTTCCTCCAGGACCGTGATCGTATGGTCGCCGTACTCCCCTACGCTACCGATAGAGCAAAGGATGGAAGCGGAGGTCAGTGCTACCGCTTCTTCTGTCGCTTCGGCGAGCTGCGAAATGGCTTCACCTACCGGATGGTACATTTTGAAGCAGGTGGCGTAATCGACATATGGCCTTTCATCAACGAAGTCAATGATCCGCGACTGGTGCAACTTGCCTCCAAAGACAATGTCAGGGCTGTCTTCATAGGCCCATGGAGAGAGGAAAGCTTTGATCTCATCTTCTAGCTGCCGTTTGTAGAAACCGAGGTCAAAGCCTTCCCGGAACTTTACCTTGAAGTCTACTTTTATCTCTTCGTAGACCGGATTTTTCACATGTAAGGTGACCGGATCTCCGTTGAGGCGCTGAAGGAACGTGGAAATCTCATCGAGCGCATTGACGCTGGTCAACGGGCGGATCAGGTCTACTCCGTTTCTGTTCCTGACATTAGATACGATGATGACGCTTACGTTGCCTGGTGCGACTTCGGAAAAGTCCGTTGGCTGGTTTTGTGCATCCAATGCGCCACTGAATCGGGTGTGGTTCAGGCATTTGACCTTGTAAATGGAAGGGAACTCCTGAAGGATCAGGCGTTCGTAATCCCATATGGTAATCGCACGCTGTTTATGCCTCAGTCGTTCACTCGTTCGCCGGTAAAACAACTGGTTCTGTTCTTTTACTTCGCCTCCAAACGATGCAAAGGGCTGGCTGATGGTGTTAATGGCGGAGTCGCTGAACTCGAACTTGCCGATGGACTCGGCAGGTAATGCCTCTGCGAGGAAGTCAAGGTCGTTGTTGTTGTCTTGAAAGCTTGCAACTACGGCCTGTGAAAGGACCTCTGTGAAGCGTGGGATCGCCCCTGTGTCTTTTTCAACGGATGCTCTCAACCAATGCAAGCCATTGGTAAGTAGCGTATTTTCGCTGGTCGCGTTCTTCGATACGGAGAAGTTGATAATGCCGGAGGTGACCAATCCGTTTGTACTGTCCGACAGGATGTCAAACTGCTCAAAGGGAATCCACTCATCATTTGAAAGATAGGCCCAATTGATGACCGGCTTTTGTACCCGGGGGTTTTCACTCCCTTCAGAGACCTGTACGAGCATGGACAGGTTTTGTGGTGGCGCTAGTTTTTCAATACCGATGTATAACTCTCCCTCGTTCGGGTGTTGAGAGAACAGGGGTGCGGTCATTTCGTCGGTTCGTATTTCTTGTTCTGATGAACCAAATGGCGTGAGGTGAAAAAACTGCTCTTCTTCATTTGTACTGTTTTCCCCCATGATGACCGTGGATTTGTAGTCCAGTGAGATGCCACTTATCTGGGGCTGATAGGGTTCATTTGGAAATATCTGAGGGTCTCGTATCGGTGGGCCTACATTTTTGATTACACTCTTGGAAAAAGCGATTTGGTAATCTTTGTGTCCAAAGTCCTGGCCATTGAGTTGCATTCGCAAAAACCCTTTTTGAGTGTCTGTGCCTAAGCTTTCCAACTCACCGAGCTCCGGGTCTCTTTCAATTGCCTGAAGTAGGCTGCTGTCTCCTGAAAGCGTGACCGTTCCTAACTCCGAAACATCTACTGTATTGTCCGTAGTAAATAACAAACGATCGTTTTGAGCCACCTGCTTCCATTCCTTTTTATCCAGTATGGACAAACTGGCCGTGAATGTATCGTTTGCACGTAGCTTCGTATTTTCAGGGTCTGTATAATCTTTGAAGTAATCCCCAAGTGTGCCTTCAGGCAGGTCAGACCACTCAATGTTTACCGACAGGTCATCCAATTGTTTTTGAAAGACTTCCTGACTTCCAATGTAAAAAGATCCTCTGGACACAGGTATGATCCCAAAGGGAAGGATGGTCTTGGCGGGGTCCATCACGGTTTGATCGTTCTGAACGATCAGGTTTTTTACTTCGTGGACCTCTACGCTTAGTTCTGCTCTTTTTACGTGAAGACCTGAAAGTTGCTCATAGAGGTAGTCGCTTTGATCGGTGTTTTCCAGTAGTATTCTGATTGTGGGGAGTGTGGTTTGCAAGGGGTCGCCCAATGCTTCCTGATTGTAGCCCACTACTGCTTCCTGGTCCTTGCTAAGGGTCCTGACGATGCATAAAACCAGCTCTTGCCCTTCACCGGTGTCCTCCAGTGTAAAAGAGGTGTGGAAATCGTCGACAAAAGTAAAGGTGAAACGGAGGTCGTTCAATTTATCTTCTCCAAATCCTCTAACTGCCAACAACTCATCCATTGAGGTGAATTTTTGATCGGGTAGGCTTTTCCTGAGCGCAATGATTTTTTCTGCTACCGTCTTACCGATGTCATAGTCTTTTACCTGATCTCCGTAACCGCTCCCGGGCGCGTCATGTACCGGGCCCCTTCCTGGCTCCACACCGGCTATTTGCTCTGGTGTTTCGCAAGTGTTGATGAATTGAAGTGCTTTTTGATCGACAATGTTCTGTAACTCACTGCTGGTCGCTACCGATTCGAGTGACATGGGGTTGATCCATTCTTTCTCTCCACTGAAAGCAACCTGAAATGCTTTGTTCAACTGATCGATAGGGAGAGCTGCGAGGGAACTGTTTTCTAAACCATTAAAGGAAATCTTAATGATCACTTTTCGTGTTCCTTCGGCCAATCGTAAGATGGGGGACGAGAAGGCAAAACCGATGGATGTAGCGGCTCGCTCGTTGTTTCCAAATGGCAGCCAACTGGATACATCTCCTTCAAACTCTCCTCCTTGTCCATCGCTTGATTTGGCAAGGGGTGAACTGAACAGCCTACCGCTCGTTAGGTCTTTAAACAATGCTTTGGTTTCTTTGATGGCAGCTTTGTTGACCACCAGGTCTGCACTAGTGGTGTAAAAAACATTGTTTCCAAGGCTGTCTTTTCCGGCTTTTAACCGGGTGCCTTTTTTGATCAGGTGGCCGGATTCGGAAACGTGGCGGGCCAACTCGAAGATCATGAATACCTGGTCCGGTACGGGGTCCCTCTCCCTGAGTTGCAACACCTCTTGATAGAAGTAATCGAGGTGCCTTTTGGTCAGGGTGTTTAAATCGTTTTGGGCGATGCGAAACAATTCCAAAAACGCTTGAAATAAGGCATAATGAGGCTCTGTCTGCTGATTCTCATTGATCTTCTTATCAAAGAAATCGACCCAGTCATTTTCCCCCTTGATCGGCGTAGAACCATCCAGATTGAAATAACGAAGCGTTTTGGAGAACTTTAAAACAAAGTCTTTTAACTCTTTAATGCTTCTCTCGTCCACAGAGACATAGTCTGGCAGGAGTGCCTTGACCAACCTCATCTGCTGACTGGTTCCATCACGAACTAACGAATTTTCGTAACAAGTGCTGCTCATTATCCTATATCCGTACCTTCATTGATGTAAAATGGGAAAACCAAATTGGTCCGCGTGTTGGTCGCAACAATGGTGTATTCCAAATCCAATTTTATCACTCCCTGGGCTGTATCCTGATCGTAAGTGATCCCATCAAGTATGATCCTGGGTTCAAAGAACAGTATGGCCTGTTCGATTCTTCCGGTGAGTGCTGTACCTGTTGATGTACTTAAGGATTCAAAAAGCAGGTCCTTCAGGTCCGTTCCAAAATCAGGTAACATGACCCTTTCTCTGCGCATAGTGGAGAGAAGTACTCTAAGGCTCTGCCTGATGTTCTCTTCGTCTTCTGCCATCTCCACGATGTCGCTTCCTTGTGTAAACGATACCGGAAACGCCCATCCTCTTCCTAAAAAAGAGTTATTGTTCTCCATAGTGCTTTTACTTCTTTTTCTTTAAAAATCTATTCACACGATCAACCAATCATGACGGTGGGTTCGCCCACGGCGGCAGAAGCCCCGCAAATACAGGTGTCCCCAACGCGAACGGCAGGCTTGCCCCCTATTAGTACCGTCGCACTGCCCGCTGGAAAGGGGCTGACCGTAGGTACGTGATTGGGCGGTGGGATGACGCACACATGATTGTCTCCCAAGACGGCTGCCGGCATCCCTCCGATCAAAACCGTGGGTTCTCCCGGCCCCACAATGGTGCCTCCATGATTCGTAGTATCTGTTACGCGTGCTGCTGCTGGCATATTCCTGAATTAATTTTTTAACTAATTATTTTAAACTAAGCATGGTCAGGCAACTCAGAACCGATTAATTAATCAGTTTATTGCAACCAATGCTCCTTCTATTACTACCTGTCCTCCTGATGTGACTTCCGCGCCACTGCTGCCTTCAGCTGCGTATTGAGCGGAAGCAGAGTTCGTCAGGTTGGTCCCTTCTACGGTTATATCACCGCTTGCTTTCAGCGTCATGTCCGCGGCACTTTCGATGACAATCCCGTCGGCACTCATCTGGATTTTATTTCCATTTTCGTCTTCGATGGTGATGCCGCCTTCGTCTTCACTCATCAAAAGCTTATTTCCCGCAGGTGTTTCCAGCGTGGTACTTACCAAATCATCATCAAACATCAATTTCATTTCACTTCGTGTGACGATGCCTTTTTCATTGTTCTCTTCTGATGGCTCAATGGGAGAAGGCTTCCCGCTGCTGTGCATGGTTCCTAAAACAATCGGTTCTCTGGGGTCATCGTTCAGAAATCCGATTACCACTTCATCGTCTACTTCCGGTCGCCAAAAGAACCCGCGATTCTCTCCTGCGTCCAATGTAGCCACCCGTGCCCATACCCCGGCGTCTTCCGGGTCTATGATCGGTACGCGAACCTGAACGCGAAACTCTCCGTCTGGATCTTCGTGTATGTTGGTCACGATTCCGGTATGTAGCCCGTTGATCGGAGGTACCAACCCGGAGGCTGGTGCATCAGAAATATCTGAGAACTTTTTGTAAAACCACTCCTGGTCTAGACCAAACTGTATGGTGGTGTACCAACTTGTTTCTGCACTCAATGAATGGTAAACAGCCGAGATAAACGCTTTGCCGTTGAAGCGATCTCCAAAACCGGCAAATTCTACGGTATCACCTGGTTTTAGATCCTTGAACCCAATCGTTTTGACACTACCTTTAATCTTAGCTAATCGGCTTCTGATCAGCTTGGCATCTGCCCAGGTTTTTAGCTCTTGATCGGCAATTTTGCCCGTATGCTGCTGGAGTAAGTTTTCCAGGCCGACGACATCAGACAACTCAGCGGCAGAAACATTCCCGTGATCGTCCAAACCCGGATCTGTTCCTTCTTCTTCTAATACCTCCTGCCCCGTATAGTCCCATGCTTTACTTAAAGAAGCAGCATATTGATCTCTGGCATCCATATCGGCCTCGAACTCAATCACATTATGACCATAGGCTAACTCTACGGGTGAATCCGTGATTTCTGGTTTTTTAGTGATGAGTTTGCCATCATCGGTATAAACCAGCTGCCCATTCATTTCTGCACGAGAGAGGATAAAGTCCCAATCGGAGACAAAGTACTGGACCATCTTAGGGTGTGTCACCTCGGTTGCCTCTACTTCCACATCCAAACCGTAAGTACCAGCAATTTCCTCAATCACGTCACTATCGGTGACTTCTTCAAAGTACTTATTCTTACGCCCGATCGTCATTTTCACTGCTGCATCTTTTAGCTCTAATATCAGCATGGAAGTACGATCCGGCTTGGTTTTGATGCCATGCTTCACGATGATCCCTTTGAATATGGTGTCTTCCGAGTTGTTATATCCCAACTGTATTTCCACCTCTGCTCCAGGCAAAAACAATGACTCACTACTCACCTCGAAGGTTTCAGCCGCAACATCACCATCCGCCAAAATGATTTGTGCTGAAGCGATTTTATTGACGCTTTTGGAAATGAAAATGGAAAGTAACCCGTACAATCCTCCAATGTCTGAGCCTCCTACCAGTATTTTGTAGGATGAAAAGTCAGATGCATCAACGCCGGGTGGTATTACTCTATCAGCCATTTTATTTTACTTTTCTACGGGTGGTAACCTTAACCTGGAACCATTCCTGAGTGCTCTGAAATTATTGATGCGATTGACTCGTGCCAATTCGAGGTAGAACCTGGGATCCTCGTAGGTGTCTTGTGCAATCAACGGCAGATTATCTTCATCCTTTACTTGCTTAAAGCGTGTCAGGTCTGGTGAGTTTTTCTTTGTTCTGGCGGCTTGTTGAGCCAGACTTTCATGGTTCTTAAATACACAAGCAACTTTACTTCTAATCGGTCTGCCGTCAGCTCCAAAGAGAGAGTGTGTTGTTTTTGATGATTCTAAAACCCCACGAAAATTCAAACTTCCCCAGATGATTTCTACATACCTTGGTTTATGTGTTTCCGAAGCTGCATTATACAGTTCAAGCAGAAGCTCCTGAATAGCATCGTAGGTACTTTTATCTTTTTTAACCTTTGCTTGCAAATCAACCTTTTCCCCTATTAAATCAGCTATTGGATATTTTGATCCATCTGAGACTGACGCTCCTGTCGCATCGAATAACAGTTCAAGAGATAAGGTATCTGCTTGTATGTATTTAAATTTCTGTATTTCCTTGTTGCCGCTAACCTTTGTTTTTTCATATATGGGCTTGACTTGGTGATCAAAAGATTGTGGGTTATACATCGTCACAAAACTTTTGCTGGGTTTATTAAAGTCTTCTTCGTTGAAGGTGTTTATCAGGAGTTTAACAAGCCCTTCCAGGGGGTTTAAGACATTTGAAAAAGCGATTCCCATTTACCTTTCTTTACTATTTTTTAATTGATTGGCCATACTTTCAAGGTATGCTATTGAGTCTGTATCAGATGCTTCGACATGACGTACATCAGATGGTATACTGTTGTTCGCACTAACCGAATCAACGGTGGCTCGGATGATCAATTCTTTGATTTCAATCATGTTTTAAAAGGGTAAAAAGCTTGACGGATCAATTCTTCTGAAGTACTGGTAGCTAAAATCTACAGACTCCACCAGGACCTGAGCTTCCGACGCGTTCAACCCCGATATATCCCATTTGATGGGAATGGCTTTAATGATATTCCAGGCCTGCAACGGGATGTGATCCCCATTCAGTAAAATGATGGTCATATCATAAGGAGTAAATTTGAAACTTTCTACCGTATCGGTGTACCATTTCATCAATGAAGAACCTAGTAACATCCCTCTTTTTAAAGAAATGTTGCTGTAGGAAGCAGGGTTGGGCAACCGGTGAGCAAAACGGTTTTCTCCACCTTCCCGGTATTCTTCTATGCCGATTTCGGAGGTAAGCCCTGTTACCTCCTGAAACCCAATGTCAGGTATTCCGGGATACTCACCAAGGATGCGCTCCTCAAACCTGACAATAAAATGAAAACCGGTAGGTGGATAGACCAATGCCATTATGCAGCGAACTCTACGGTCAAACCTTCATGGCAAAGTTCAATGGACTCTACGGCTACTTCGTTTCCTGTTGAGTTCAACGTAGGGCCTTCTACTTTGCATGGCCACGCTTCCTTGATCTTCCAGGTAGCTACCGGCGCATGGTCTTCGTTTAAAAGACTGATGGTCAGGTCCCTTCTCTCAATGTTGTTCAACCTGACGGTATTGAGCCATTGGAAGAACTCGTTGTCCGCACGGAAGATGCCTCGCTTCAAAGTTACATTAGGGTACTGAGGGATACCGGGCATTTTTGTGACCTGATACTCCAGTGCGCTTCCTTCTCTGTAGTCAATGGCCTGTAGTTCTACGTTTAAGCCTGATACTTCAGTAAAACCAATTCGTGTTCCACCCCATTCTACCTGGAAATGAAATACCGATACAGGATATGCAATTGCCATAATTATTCTTTTTTAAGTGTTTTTTTAAATTCGGATTATTAAAATGCTTAGGTTTTTATTTATGATTCTTGAAGTTTGTGAGAGAATTTCAAGATGATAAACTCAGCAGGTCTAACGGCTGCCATGCCTATCTCGATGTTCATTCTACCTTCCAAAATGTCTTGTGAAGACATGGTTTCTCCAAGTCCTACCCGTACGAAAAAGGCATCTGCAGGTGACGCACCAGCAAGGGCTCCTTCTCTCCAAAGTGACGCAAGGAAGTTTTCAATGAGCGTCTTCGTTCTTAGCCATGTATTGGCATCGTTTGGCTCAAATACCACAAACTCCGTGGCTTTCTTGATGGACTCTTCAACAAAGATGAAAAGTCTTCTCACCGGAACGTATCTCCACTCGTTGTCATTTCCGGCAAATGTTCTCGCACCCCATACCAGCGTTCCTTTTCCGGTAAACGTACGGATCGCATTGATGGACTTTCCGGAGGTAGGATCAACATTTAGGCCCCCTTGTTGCTCACTGGTCACTTTAATGGTAGGTGCAATGACCGAGTTTAAGCTGACGTTGGCCGGAGCTTTCCAAACCCCTCTGTCGCTATCTACCCTTGCATAGACCCCGGCAATTGCTCCTGAAGGAGGCATTACGACGTTAATGGTAGCTATAGAGGCCAAAATGGAACGGTAAGCACTCGGATTAGTGCTACTTAAGTCTTCTAAACTAGGACTATTCGTTGTCAGGTCGCCATTTTCCGGCGGACTGGTATGTGAATTGACCGTAAGGGTCGATTCATCAATGCCGTAGTTTAAGGAGGTATTCAGGTATGGATGATAAGCCGCTCCGTAGTTAAGGAAGGAAGTTCCCAGGCTACCTCTGTAGGCGGTTACATTCGAGCCGTTATCGTAGACGTCTGCTATGGTAAACCGGTCTTGCAATTTGGCACAATGGGCCAAAGCTGCGGTTACTATACCACCGTATTGGGCGTAATTTTCTAACTCTTCTGTTTCATCTGCAGGATTCTCATGAGTAAATACGCCTATTGCGTCAGGAAATACCAATAAAGTAGGTTCGTCTGCTTTTTCAAGGCTCGGTATCCCGTTGTTAATAAAAGGAGTTGCCGTTACCGGAGTTTCATAATCCCCGATAGAAACGATGTAACAAGGTCCACCACCGTTATTGAAAAACAACTGAAGGGCGTAGTACAGTTTGTAAGCAGAAGGGCTGTCAAGGGAAGTACTAATGGTTCGTGTCACCACGTTTCCGTCTCCATCCAACTCATCCTCAATATCAATTTGTATGTCTTCTGCATTCGGACCACCAAAAAGCTCCTGGTACTCTAATAAAGAAGTAATTCTGGTTGGCACATTCAGAAGATCGTCCTGTGTGCTGTTCGTACCAGCGAACTCGGTAAACCCAATGAAAGCAGGGATGGCTGTCTCAACAGCCGACACTGATGCCGGGAGGGTCGAAATCTCCTCAATAAATACTCCTGGCGTGTTGTATGTAGTCATATTCGTATTTTAATTTTTTAAAGTGTTATTCGTGATTACTATTACTCTTGTAGTTTATGGGAGAACTTAAGGATGATGAACTCTGCCGGTCTTACCGCGGCAATGCCAATCTCAACGTTCAACCTTCCTTCCAAAATGTCGAGTGCGGTCATGGTTTCACCTAAACCCACTTTGACAAAAAAGGCATCTGCCGGAGAAGCTCCTGCTAACGCTCCTTCTCTCCAAAGCGAGGCCAAAAAGTTTTCGATTAATGTTCTTAGTTTCGTCCAGGTGTTCGCATCATTGGGTTCGAAAACCGTTGGTTCGGTTGCTTTTTGAATGGACTCTTCGATGAAGATGAACAATCTTCTTACCGGCACATAACGCCATTCATTATCGTTTCCGGCCAAGGTTCTGGCTCCCCAAACCAACGTTCCTTTTCCGGTAAAATTTCGGATCACGTTGATGGATTTGCCGGCAGTAGGATCTACGTTCAATCCCCCCTGCTCGTCATCTGTTACAAGAACAGTAGGAGAGGATACGGAATTAACACTTACGTTGGCCGGAGCTTTCCAGACTCCGCGGTTTCGATCCACCCGAGCATAGACACCAGCGATTGCACTGGATGGATATAATGTCATTCTGTAGCTATCCAGTTGGGTTTTAATTGCTCCGTATAGTTCTAAATCCGGGCTATCTCCACCTGCAGACCCTCCTTCCAGGGTGCTTCCTGATAGCCTTGCACCTGAAGAACCAGAAAACGATATGGATGTCTCATTTCCGGCGACTCCGGGTGTACCAGCTTCCAGGGTAATCACACTCCCATCGGCTGTTGCGTTTACCGCTGTAATGGCTGCAGCCAGATTGGTTGCTGTGTCGGCAGCTGAGTCACCAATTTCAAACTGATCATTTCCTGTACCAATGGTAATGTTTTGCGCTCCAATGATAAACGTCGTGGTTGGGTCATCCAGGTTTCTAAATCCACTCGTAATCGTAATCGTAGCCGTTGCACGCTGTGCTGCCGCCGAAGAACCATTTTTCAAAACGCTGAGCGACTCTCCATCAAAGGGCCGGTCAGCGGCAACTGTACCTCTGGTGTCTGAAATGTTGACAGTTCCTTCAGTATAATATCTGATAAAAGAGGTTTTTAATGAAGGATAATAAGCTGCTCCATAATTCAAGTACTCCAGATTTACTTCGTTGTTTCTAAAGTAATCTCCGTCTTCTTTGACAGTGGAACCGCTACCGGCAGCATCTACCAGTACATCCATCAATGTGAAACGGTCTTGTAGTCGACGACACTGGGCCAGCATGGTAGTATGCAAAGTATTTCGTGCGGTATCACCTACCATAACTGCCTCCGGTACAACCAACAAGGTTGGCTCGTCTTCCTGAGACACAGCATCTACCCCGTCTTTTAAAAGGTCACCGTCCACAGATGGGGTTGTAAAATCGTAAGTTCCCACAGAAATGACATAACAAGGCCCTCCCCCGTTGGAAAAGTACATTTGCATGTTATAGTATAGAAGGTAAGGGGAGAGCGAACTGTCGTCAACGGTAATGACCGGAGGATCATCATTTGTTGCACCATCTGCAATCGTCACTTCGTAATTTTCATCAAAGGGACCGCCAAAGATCGCTTCGTATTCAACCATGGAAGTAATTCGGGTCGGGGTATTTACCGGGAAGCCATCTCCTCTTTTTTCCGTATATCCGACAAAAGCCGGAATCGCGGTTGCTACCGGAGCCACAGATGCGGGCAGGGTGGAAACCTCTTGTATAAATACACCTGGGGTTTTAGGATTTAACATGCTAGGTTCATTTTACAGTTAGACAAAAACATATATATCTGATTCATTTGGATCGCTACTAATTTGGTTGAGCGACGGGTTCGACAAGTTTTTAAGTAGCACCAAATCGCTACCATTTATCTCTTTTACTAATTCGATCTCTAGTTTGGGGCGTTCGAAAAAGGGGATCTCTATGTCGG
>JBCCXH010000034.1:0-20401 GCA_039192005.1 Bacteroidota bacterium | reverse complement strand
CCGGCTGGATCCTGTCCGGTTGAGACAGGTGCTGAACAACCTGGTGGACAATGCCATCAAATACAGTAGCCGGGGCAACATCGTTTTAGGCTACGGATTCGAACTGGGTCAGATCAAATTTGAAGTGTCCGACGAAGGGCAGGGTATCCCGAAGGAAGAACTCGACCGAATTTTTGAACGCTTTGAACAGTTAGAAAAAAATGAGCTCCGCACCAGTGGGTCCGGTCTGGGGCTGGCCATCTGCAAAGGAATTGTAAAAGCCATGAAGGGCGAAATCATCGTGGATTCTGAGCCAGGGAGAGGAAGTACGTTTTCGGTATACATCCCATTAGAACCGGCATCAGAACATGCAGCACAAGAACTCTCAAAAACAAAAAAAACCTCCAATAAGCTAAAACAAAAAATCCTTATCGCTGAGGACAGTACGTCTATCCAGCTGTATTATCAAAATTTGCTTAAAGACACCAAAATCGAGCTGATCATGGCTGACGATGGGCAGGAAGCGGTAGAACTTTTCAAGAAAAACCGAGACGTAACCCTTGTTTTGATGGATTTAAAAATGCCACGAATGAACGGAGAGGAAGCGTTTGAAGCCATCAAGAAGATGAGTAGCGAAACCCCCATCATTGCACAATCTGCTTTTGCGATGAATGACGAGATACAACGATTCAAGGAAATGGGTTTTGCCGACTACATCACCAAGCCCATTGATGAAGAAAAACTGATGGAAGTACTCAATACGTATTCGCTTTCTTTGGAAACCGGCGAACCCACCACATAAAGTCGGTAAATCACAAGTACATCAAGCCTGCACAACCATTAGAATGAGAGATCGCGTTTGATTGAATGGCAAAAAATGACATTCACTCTTTTGATTTTATTGATACATCAGGTATGAAGAAACGTACGGCTGGTGGTAGGTTTAAACGTTCAGTGGCTATGTCGCGATATTGATCCAGTATGTTTTGTTTTAGGGAGGTAAGAATCCAAATAAGAGCGAACGGCATGATGCCGTTCGCCGGATTCATAAAGTTGATTAGTTTCAAGCATAAATCTAATAGGAAAAAATTTAACTCTCAAGTAACGATCTCATTATCCGCTAACATGACACAACCATTACCCTCCATTCATCACGACTCCCCTCGATTTACTCAATCATTTTTCCTTACAATGCCATGAATTGACGTCGGTAACTGAAGTTAACCGTGAGTTATGAGCTTAGAAGAAATCAGCATGCTACTTGAAAAGATTTCAGGAGACTATTTTTCGGATCGCTTTTTTACTTTGATACCTTATGAAAAGAAGTTAAACCTTCTCCTCCTGCGGTGTCACCATATGTCGGCCAAACATTTTTTCAAACGCCGCCCGTTTCAGGTCCCGACCAATAAAAACCAGCTTGCCTTCTCTGTTTTCAGCATCTTCCCATGGTGTGCCGTCAGTGGCAACAAACGTACTTCGTACTGACTGTAAAATCACCCGGTTGGGATGGTCAGGTGTAGCGATGAAGCCTTTAACACGATATACCTGATGTCGATAGAGGTGTACAATACGATTCAGGTCTAACTGAAGGCGGTCCAAATCCAGCGGATGAGGAAAGGTAATGGTAAAAGTAGTGATGCGATGACTGTTATTCGCCCCTTCTACCGGGTGCTCATGGTGGTGATGGTGATCTGTCGCTGCCGCCTCAATCGTTCCGGGATTGATTGTACCTACCTTCAAAATTTCTTCGATGGGAAAATCACCGTTTTTGCCACTAAAAACGCTTGCATGCGGATTCAAGCCTTTCAATAACCCCGTCACCTGCTGCAGTTTATCTTGCGATACGGTGTCCGTTTTATTGATCAACAATACATCTGCAACAGCAACCTGGCGTAACGCTTCTTCTGTTTCAGAAAGCCACTCTTCCACTAGTCCTACATCTACGAGGCAGGTAACCTGCTCCAATTTAAATGCATTTTTCACCCTTGGGTCTTCCAGAAAAACCTGAATGATGGAGCCTGGATCTGCTATGCCGGTCGTTTCGATAATCATCCGGTCGTATTCGTCTCTCCGCTTGTGTGCTTCTTCCAAGATATCCAATAAGCCATCTGCCAGCGAGCAACACAAGCAACCTGCACTAAGGGTTACGATCTCCTCTACCCCGTCCATCACCAATGCACCGTCTACGTTGGTAGACCCGCACTCGTTTTCAATGACGAAGATCCGATCTGATCGTTTTTCTTTAATAAAATGGTTTAAGAAGGTCGTCTTTCCGGAACCCAAAAATCCGGTAATGATATGAACTGGTTTTCTTGTCATGCATCTACTCTTAAAATGATCCTTTTTTCACCCAATAGAGTGATTAATGGAGATCGGTGTACAATTCCTTTGGCAAAAGAAGTGTTTTTTGATGGTTCTCCTTTTAACAGACCTACTTCAAAAGCTTCCATATGGTGAATTTGAGACGGATCTTTTACGATCTGTTCATTGACCTTACCCAAGGCATCACGATTTACTAACGACCTGCTTTATAGACGCTGTTTTTAGACGAAGAAAGAACGAGGCAAGTAAGCTCATAATGGCCAGTCATCCTGAAAGCTACCTCCTGAGTTCATGCTGTTTACTTCATCATCCGTTAGTAAGCATGCATCCAGGTCCGAACTGATCTGTGCCTTATCCATGTCTTTTCCGATAAAGACCAACTCGTTCATGCGGTCGCCCCATTGTACGTGCCATTTTTTTTGAATTTCATCCTGATTTTCCATGTAGGCGTCGTTCAATGCGCGTTGATTCATCGGAACACTTGCCCACCAGCGTCCATACACATCCGCATTTAACGACCCGCCTGCCTGACTCCAAAGAATTGCCTTTTCAGGCTGGGAAGCGATCCAAAAAATACCCTTACTACGGATGACTGAGGAAGGGAAGTCCTCGCTGACATAATCCAGAAATCGTTGTGGATGAAAAGGCCTGGCTTGTTGGTAAACAAATGAGCTGATGCCGTACTCTTCTGTTTCGGGACTATGTGCGATCCCTTTCTGCGCAAGTTCTAACTCTTTTTGCCAACCTGCGGACTGTTCCGCAATTTCATAATCAAATAAACCGGTATTTAGAATTTCTTTAGGGTCTATTTTACTGTGCGAGGTACGAATGATTTTAGCGGTAGGATTAAGTTTTTTTAATGTTTTTTCTAAAAACCCTAACTGATCTTTGGATACCAAATCGGATTTATTTAAGATGATCACGTTTGCAAACTCTACCTGATCGGTGAGTAAGCTCACAATCGAACGGTCATCTTCCATATCATCTGTCATTTTGCGGTCCAAAATGGTATCGGCACTTCCAAAATCCTCAAAAAAGTTGAATGCATCTACCACCGTAACCATGGTATCCAATTTACTGAATTGCGTCAGGTCATACAGTTCATCCCCTGTTACAAATGAAAAAGTCTGAGCGACCGGAATGGGTTCTGAAATACCTGTACTTTCAATCAATAGGTAATCGAACTTATTCATCCTCGCTAGTTTTTCCACCTCGATCATTAAGTCTTCTCTCAAGGTACAGCAAATGCACCCGTTACTCATTTCAACTAACTTCTCATCTGTTCTGGACAGCTTGGTGCCATCGGAAATGAGTTTTTCATCAATGTTTATTTCACTCATGTCATTGACAATAACCGCTACTTTGAGACCCTCACGGTTGTTAAGGACATAATTCAGCAATGTAGTTTTACCTGCTCCTAAAAAGCCACTAAGTACCGTGACCGGAAGCTTTTTCTTCTTCAACAAATTGTTCATTCTTTCTTATTTTCTCTTGCCTCAAAACTAGATAAAAGGAGATATGTTTTACCTTCCACCTAACTGTACTAATATAGCAAATCAATCCATTTATGCAACATTATTGCAAATAATAACGCAATAGCGTTGCATTAAATTCAACCCTTTAATACTTTCGCTTTTTAAATTAATTAACCAGTATAACCGCACGGCGATCATCCACTGCGTCGTTAGGTACTTAACAACCTTCAACCATGCTAGAGGCAATCAACCTTTCGAAAGTCTACGACGAACATCACGCACTCAATCATCTCAATCTTTCCGTCGTCAGGGGAGAAGTTTTTTGTTTACTTGGACAAAACGGAGCAGGAAAAACAACGACAATCAATTTGTTTCTCGGACTTATCGAACCTACCGAAGGCAAAGCCATGGTAGATGGTCAGGAGGTTGGTAAGCGCAATGCAACCAATGAGTCGATTGCCTACATCCCGGAGGTGGTACAGCTTTATGGAAACATGAACGGCATCGAAAACCTTGACTTCTTCAGCAGAGTTGCCGGTTTTAAGTACACCAAAATGGAACTTAGGTCACTCCTTCAGAAAGTGGGCCTAAAAGAGGAACACCACTCCAAAAAACTTTCATCTTATTCCAAAGGGATGCGTCAGAAAGTAGGCATTGCCATCGCCCTTTCAAAAAATGCAAAGGTCATTTTCATGGATGAGCCTACTTCTGGCCTGGACCCGAAGGCGACGGATGAATTCACCTCTTTGTGTAAGGAACTGGCTGCCGAGGACAAGACCCTATTTATGGCTACTCATGACATTTTCAATGCAGTAGGCGTAGGAACCCAGATAGGGATCATGAAAGAAGGCGAACTCATCCATACAACACAAACCAATGGATTGCAGGCGGAGGAACTACAGCAATTGTACTTAAAGTCCATTTAAGCCTACAATCCTATTAATCTAAATCTAATGAGAACTAATTTTTTATTTATCCTACTGTTCTTTGGAACGGTAGCACAGAGCTATGGTCAGATTAAGGTGACAGGAAGCATCTTAGACCCTGATAATGAAGCGCTACCCGGCGTGACTGTTTTACTCAGCAGACAAGGCGAGGTAGAAGGCACCATCACAGATGGAAATGGCGAGTTTAGTATCGAATTAAAAACTCCAGGTGACTACGAGCTAAAAATGAGCTTCATCGGCTTTAGTTCGTATCGGGAATCTTTAAAAGTCGAAGCAAACAAAACGTATAACCTGGGCACAATTACGCTCACAGAAAGTGAGTTCGAGCTTCAGACAGTAGAAATTGTAGGTCGCGCCAGAACGGACTACAACAGTGACTATTCTTTTTCTGCGTCTAAGATGGCAATCAAAAACAAGGAACTGCCACAGGCGATCTCAACGGTGACCAAAGAGTTCATCAGTGATCGTCAGGCCTTTCAACTGGCAGACGCGGTAAAGGCTGTAAGCAGCGTAAATTCAACAGGTAACTACAACCACTTCAACATTCGCGGCATTACACAAGCGGAGGATGGCCAGTCGATCAACGGAATGCGCACAAGGCAGTATTATTTTTTACAGCCTATTACTTCTCATATCGAAAGGGTGGAAGTAATCAAAGGGCCCTCCTCCGTCACATTCTCTAGCGCCGATCCGGGAGGTAACGTCAACATGGTGACCAAGAAACCATTGGAAGTGTCCAGAAATGAAGTGTCTTTGACTACCGGGAGTTTCTCAACCATACGGGCTGCTGCAGATTTTACCGGCCCCTTGAATGAAGACAAAACATTGCTTTATCGTTTCAACACCGGTTTTCAGGAAGCACAATCCTTCAGGAACCTTGTTCAAAACAATGCATTCCTGATCACTCCCTCTATTAGCTATTTACCTAACAGCACGACGGCATTGAACGCTGAAGTGATTTACAGCAATGGCGTAGGAAATTTGGATCGGGGCCAGCCTATCTTCGGAAGAATCAACGGCAATTTTGATTTGAATAGCACGTCTACGTCTACCAACGTTGGCGCTTCTAATGACTTCTACCAATCAAAAGAATTGATACTGATGACGACGTTCACCAAGTCCTTTACAGACAACATCGTCTTCAATGCTTCTTACATGAAACAGACCTGGAATGAAGACCTGGCAGAGCACCGAACAGTAAATGGAGCAGCTGTGGACATTGATGGTGTTGCCATACCCACACTGGCAGCGATGAGGTACGTAGAACGCCAGCAGTTTTGGAATACGGATAACCTCAATGCGTTTGTCAACATGGATATCGAAAGTGGTAACATTACCAACAAGGTGCTGGTTGGCTACGATGGAAGCAGATGGGAGCGCACCATCGGAGGTGGTCAAAATAGTGCCCGTCGCTACCTCAGAAACGATGGCTCTGTTTCAGGTTTTGATCCGGAAAACGCAGGTCTTTTCCAAACAATGATCGTAGACGGGATCGAGATGCCTGTGCCAAACGTCCCTCATTTTGACCTGACCAACCCATCCAACGCCATTAGGGTTACCAAAGATTATGTATTCGGTGAGCTGGAAATTCCCGCCAACCTGACCTCTACGGATGGTGTTTACATCCAAAACCAATTTAAAATCGGGAAATTCTCTGCTTTGTTAAATCTCAGGTACGAGTGGTTTACCGATATTTTCGACTATGAGGGGGATGAACAAGAGTTTAAGGATGAAGCGTTTATCCCACGGATTGGCCTAACCTATGAGATCACAGAAAGTGTCAGTGCCTATGCCACGTATCTCGAAGGCTTTCAGCCTCAAACCAATACCGTAACCTTGTCTCCGGCAGCCGAAGGCCACTTCTGGACCGCCTCTCCTGGAAATTTCGATCCCTTGGAAAGTGATCTGAAAGAAGTAGGGTTCAAAGGGACTTTTTTCGATGGAAAAGTCCAGGGAAATCTCTCGTTTTTTGAGATCAAACAACGAAACGTACTGGTAGGAGATCCCTTTGAAGATCCGGGAAATTACAGCCTTGAAAGTCTGACTACCGTTGGAGAGCAGCGAAGCAACGGGGTTGAATGGGACGTTTCAGGATACGTTTTACCCAACCTTCAAATACTGGCATCTTATGCTTTCACCAATGCGGAAATTTTACAACATGGTGACGAACAGATGATCGGAGAAAGAATAGGCGGGGCACCGGAGCATAGTGCGAACTTCTGGGGAAAATATGATTTTACAACTGACCTGATAAATGGAATAAGCATTGGCTTTGGCATCCAGTACAGTGGCGATAAGTATTCATGGTACAATTACTCTTTTAGCGAGCGGCTATTACTTCCTGAATATACGGTTTTGGATGGAGCGGTTTATTACAAACCAACCAACTCTGATCTTCAGTTGATTTTGAAAGTCAACAACCTTACCAATAAAACCTACTGGGCAGGAGCGCTAAATCAATTTAGACTCGCTCCTGGAGCACCCAGGAATGTATTATTAACAGCAACTTACAAATTCTGATTTCATGCGAAAAGGAGTATTACTATTAATTGCCAGACAGTTTTTGGCAAACGTTTTCAAGTCGAAGGCCATCTACCTGTTGATCGGAATGATGGTAATACTCCTTTTTTATGCTGCTTTAAGCGGAAAAGGGTATCACGACCAAAATCATTTTCGAACCGAACATCAGGAAATTGCGAGAAAGAGCTGGGAGGATAACCCGGATAAACACCCGCATCGGATGGCTCATTTTGGGACCTTTGCTTTCAGGCTCAAACATGCTCTAAGCGTCTTTGATTTTGGAATAGAAAGCTTTACAGGAAACGCGGTTTTTCTGGAGGCGCACAGACAAAACATGGTCAATTTTTCCGAGGCAAGTTTTTCAACGGGACTGCTGCGGTTTGGAGAGCTGAGTATGGCCATGATTCTCCAAACGATTTTACCCCTCCTCATTTTTTTTATTGGATATGCTTCCATCGTCTCAGACCGTGCCAATGGAACCTTAAAAATTTTATTAACTCAGGGAGCGAGCTGGAAAGAGATCTTATTGGGCAGATCGCTAGGCTTGTTCATTATCGCCTGCATCTTTATTCTACCCTATCTTCTAACGTTGGCAACTTTGCTGTTTAGTGAGTGGCATGACTCAGGTGGTGAAGAATGGACGAGGTTTGCGCTAGTCACCTTCTTTTATTTGTTATATGCGATCATTTTATGTTTTGTTACCATTATCGTATCTGCGCAAAGTCAACTAGCTAAAAATGCGCTGGTCAAACTTTTGGGCATCTGGCTGCTATTGGTCGTCTTACTGCCAAAAACGTCTCAAGCTATCGGCTCCTATTTTTACCCATCACCTACTAAACTTACTTTCAGGTCCGCCATTGAAGAAGAGGTGATCCAAAATGGAGACAGCCATAATCCCAATGATCCTTTTTTCAATTCGTTGCGGGACTCCGTACTTAATGTACATCAGGTAAAAAGTGTAGAAGAACTTCCCTTCAATTATGGGGGATTTATCATGGGGCAAGGTGAAAAATTATCCGCCAAAATTTACAACAAACATCATAACCGGCTACTTATCAACTACCGAAATCAAAATAGCCTGACCAACTGGCTATCCATCATTAACCCGTACCTGGCACTGAAAAACATCTCGATGACGCTCTGTGGAACTGACTTCGAGTCGTACGTGGATTTTCAAAAGCAGTCTGAAAACTACCGGTACCTGTTGGCCCAGAAGATGAATGAGCTTCAAATGAAATACATCAGCACCGGGCACATCAGCGGCTCAGAAGGCAAAGTACATGTGGTCAACCGGTCAGAATGGAAGGCTTTCCCGGATTTCGACTACCATTACCCTACTGTTGTCTCCGGCCTTCGCAACGAAATCCCCTCTTTGCTATCTGTACTCGGCTGGTTTCTTCTTTCTATTCTCTTCCTCTTTCGTTTGTCAAAAAAAGCTAAAGCACTTTAGGTATGTATCTGTTCATGTTCAAACAATTTCTACGAACCAAGACCTGTATTTTTGGTCTGTCCATTGTTTTATTACTTGGCCTGGTGAGCATTTTAGTGGGTAAACAATTCCTGGTCCGACAGGAAAAAGCCATTGACGAGGTGATTGAAAAACAAGCGGCGCACATCGAGCGAAACCTGGACCATCACAGCGATGACATTGGGTTGTTGCTGTATTACCTGAAATTTGCCCTTGTCAATAAAGCCACCCCTTTGGCGGCATTATCCATCGGGCAGAGTGATGTGCACCCTAAGGTGCAGCGTGTGAAAATCCTTACGCTGGAAGGCCAGAAGTACGATTCAGATTTAGTAAACCCCGTCAAATTGCTTTACGGCAACCTCGATTTGGGTTTTCTCATCGTCAATGTATTTCCGCTTTTGATCATCGCGTTTACTTACAACCTTCGTTCGGAAGAGGTAGAGTCCGGCACCTGGCGATTTGTTCAGGTGATGTCACGGTCCCGTTTTCGGTTTCTTTTCGCCAAGCTTTCCGTAAGAGCTGTTTTATTGTTCTCTGCTTTGATCCTGCTTTTTATGCTGGCAAGCCTGATATTGGGAATCCCGTGGAACGATCCATTTTTTGCTTTTCTTTTGACCGCCGTGTTTTATCTGATCTTTTGGTTTGTACTCAGCTATGGCGTGGTCTCATTGGGGCGTAATTCTAATTTTAATGCCCTCACCTTGCTTGCGCTTTGGTTGTGCCTCGTCATATTACTTCCTGCAGCTTTGAACAACTTCGTCAACACCAGACACCCGATTCCGGAGGCATTTTCTTCGATGATCAAGCAACGAAATGGTTATCACCAAAAGTGGGACACGAATAAGCGTAAGACATTGGAAGCCTTTTATGCCCGATATCCCCAATTTGAGTCGTATGGCTACCCACCGGAAGAAGGATTTAACTGGAGGTGGTACTATGCCATGCAGCATTTAGGAGATGAAGCTGCTCTGGAAACACGCCAACTGATGCAGGAAAAAGTTGCGTTAAGAGAGAAAATCAGCAAGGGATGGGCACGCTTTGTTCCGTCCTTGCATGCGCAGCTTGTTTTAAATGATCTCGCAGGGACCAACCTAAGCAACTACACCAATTTCCTTGATGAGACGGATCGTTTTCACGAACGTATGCGTCTCTTTTTCTACCCAAAGATCTTTTCTGAAGTAAATGCCAGGGAAATAAACTGGCAAGAATTCAGCCCGGAATATGTCGCATACAATCAGCGCATCGAATGGCAGAAGATTTTATTACCGTTATTGATCGTGACGTTGCTATTGATTGTTGTAAGTAGGAGAAGGATCCAATAACGAAGTGCTGGTTAACGTTTTTGCAGATCAGATTACCTGTAAATACATCCTCTCCATCGCGTACTTTTAATACCGGAGAGGTGTACTTGTTTACTCAATCTTCTGAACGGTCACTCCCCCTCCTCACATGGTCTTGTTCAGAAGCAGTGATAATTAACCAGCCACAAAAAATCTTATTATTATAATTAGCGGGAAGGGTCACAGAAAGAGCCTTTTTTCACAGCTTCTTTTGCATTACTTTACGTATGATTTTTAAGACAACTGAATTTAAGCTAAGGGTTGCCAAAGCCAAAATACATACCCATGAAAAAACTACTGAAAACAACCCTCATGATATCCATCCTGCTCGCAGCGACAGCCTGTGGAGAAGATGAAACCGATGCACTCACTGTAAGTGACCCAGAACTAATGATGGTTCCCGTTACTGATGATGATGATGAGAGAGCCGGTCCCAGATAGTGAATTCAACATTTGCGATGTTGAATTTCTTATTAAATAACTGTAAGAGTTATTTTTAAATAATTTTCTGATAGCAGTTTTTTAATTTATTTTCAGTTTAACTTTAAAAATCCCTGAGTTTTCAGGCCAAACCTACACACATTAGTTTTCAACCATGAAGCGTATTTTCTTCCCTATCTTTTTGTTACTGCTCCTGGCCTCATGTCAAGAACCATTACCTGCTAACGAATCTCTTATTGATTATTGGAACTACCGGGCGGAACTTTCACCCGAAGAGCGAAAAGAACAAGCACTAGACAACCTGGCCTCTTCGGATGACGACTACCTGCTGGCGTTATCCTACTTCCAACTGGCCCTTTTCCAATACGATAGCGGCCAGCACCTGCAGGAGTACGAAGCGTACAACGATGCGCTGTACCACCTGGAGCGTTCGGAAGTGCCGGATGATAAACTCTATACCTACATCTTACAAAACCAGGGTTGGGTCGCTAAGAAACTAAAACAATATGAAAAAGCTGCTGAGTTATATCAGCGGGCTTTTCTGTACGCCAAAGAATATGATTACGGTCAATACCTAAACATACTGTACAACACAGCGATTGCTTACAAATACACCGATACCCTTCGGGCCATGGAAACCTTCCACCAGTTGCTGAAAACTGCTCGGGAGGCAAGCAACACAAAAAATACAATACGCAGCCTTCGTCAACTTGGGGAAATTGCTCTGAGCCAGCAAAGGCCAGACGAAGCTGAGCGCTACATAAAAGAAGCTCTTCGAGTGGTCAACGAACAAGAGGAACCAAACGCTGTAGATAAGCGAATACGTGCAGGAGTATTTCACTCCTTATCAATGGCTGCCTACTACCGTGAGGACTACCGCCGGCAGGAAGCGTTTCTTAACGAGGCCTTGGCACTTGGCGTGGCATCCAAAACCTTTTCTTACCAGACCGATCTGGCGGAGTGCTACCTGAAGCAGGGGAGGAAAAGCGAAGCATATGCCCTGCTGCTCCGCACGGAGCCTCTCTTCGCACAACAACCCGTAGCTACCGAAAACATTCGCATCTACGACCTGCTGGCCGAGGCAGGAGGCTACGAGCCACAGTGGTACCACAAGGCACGAAAGGCCACGGAAGCATTTTTATCCCTTCAGGAAGCCGTCAATGCGGAACTCAACGAAACCCAACTCCTGCTGTTGGTCCGTGAGCAGAGAAAGGAGCAGGAACTGAGCAAGGTCAGGGGCTTTTTTACCGGATGGATCGTCGGCCTGATTGTTTCGTTGGTCATGGTAGGGTTGGTACTGGGCATCTATTACAAAAAATGGCTGCGCCTGTACCGGACCATTAAGAAGTTACATGAGATCGTTTCGTAGGGTCTGCTTGAGGGTCTTCACAATGTTTGTCCACCTTTTCTCGATCTCTTCCAGTTCGGTGATGCGTGCAATAACCCGGTGAGCTTCATCCCTGGAAAGTAGCCGCTTGTTTTCCAGTGCATCCAGTATGATGGCTTTTTCATCCGCTTTCTGTCCGTCTGCACTCAAAAAGTCTACAGAAAACGCTTTCTTTTCATGACGCTCGATCACCTCTCTCATTTTCTGCTGCTTGTTGGGAGGTATTTTATTGCCGGACTCCCAGTTTTGTACCGTTCGTAAGGCCACTCCCATCATTTTTCCAAAATCTGTCTGAGAAATGCCATTGGCCTCTCTAAACGCCCTGATCATCTTTCCGTCTATCTGCGACATGCCGGTGTTTTAAATAAATTGCGCATTTATATGATTTATTAAAATAAATGCATATTATTACGCATTAATTGATTCCATTTCAATCATCAAAAAAACATGAATATATCAAAAATCAGGTGAACCCCTATCAAAAATATCTCGGCTTAATGCCAGGTCTTACTTATACCTAACACGTCCCATTTTTAATTCCCTCATAACATGTCAAAAACCATTGAAATCCCAGATTATTCCATCATTAACGAAAATATTGCGGAACAGGTGGACTCCTTATTTTCTTTTGCTCACCCTACCCGGTTTAAAAACCACCTGACGACGGTACTCATGAAGTACCTGAGGTGGGAATACGAGGCATTGCCCCCGAACTTCGAAGACATGATCGAGAGCCTGCACGTCCTGATTGATTTTTTGGTTGCCACTGAGCGAGAGATCCCCATGAGTAGGTTTCCAGAAGAAGAAAATGATTGAACGCATTTCCACTAAAAAATCGGTTGTTACACTGTACTCTTTCGTCCTTGTTAGCCTTATGACCAACAACTTAAAAACAAAATGCTTGTTGGGCTTTCTCCCCAACAAGGCCAGAACAAACTAAACTCCTATTTATACAGACAGCATATTACCCGTAGGATAATCAGGTTTAGGTTTCGTACGAACACAACCGCATCAGAAGCAGTGCTTATTTCCTAATGTTTGTTAAATGGGCAGATAGCAAATGATCTGATTCTTACTTTCGTAAAGACGCTTCAAAACATGCAATACCTGATGCTACGTTCTCTCGTTTTGTTCTTCCTCGTTATTGGTTTTTTCGGTCACGGAAGCTTTGCTCAGCCCTACTTACATGTTAAACACAAAAGAAACTTATTTTATAAAGTTGGGGATGAAATCACGCTGCTACTGGACGGTAGAAAGACGACAGGTGAGATTGCCGCTTTTACAGATTCCAGTTTCTTTTTCCAAAATAACAGGGAAATCCCCATTAGCAGAATTGAGACGATCTATCGTAAAAACCCAAGGAATAGCTCGATAACAAAAGTGTACATAGCCGCAGTGGCGCTTCCTGTTATTGATTTAGCCAATAACGGACGACCAGTAGATGATAGCATTTGGAAAATCAGTGCCATTTTGGGGACATCGGCATTGGTCTTACAGTTGCTCCATAAAAGAAGGATTAGGATAAAAAATAAGTCAAGCCTTCGAATTCTTAAAAGTGGCTAGTGTCAAGTCATTAGTGCCTTTGTGGGTCCGTTTCCATTCATCATTCCATAAAAAATTCAAGTAAAGCGCACACGTAACCACCGTAAGGGTAGCAGAGGAACCCATCCAAATCAACTCGACTACAATGAGGGATATGACCACAAAGTATGTGGGGTCTTTTTGGTCGTTTTTGACCGTTAGTTTTATCTGATTTTCTTAGTCAATTTCTTTCCAACTTACATTTTTCAGCTCAAATAGCTTATCAAATAATGTTAACACGAGTAACTTTACCTATCATTTCTTTAACTAAAGAGATACAGTTGTTGGTTAAGTTCCTCTCAAACGTGGGTTCATAGCTTGGTGTTTAAAATTTTAAACAAAAGATAGAAAGGATCTTTACCACAGTATTAAATACGATAGTAAATAGAGAATTAAAATGTCATTTTTTTTAGATAATAAAGTGGGCTTGTTTGTTGGGTCAGATACGGGCAATACAGAAGAAATCGCAGAACTACTTGTAGACAAGTGGAAGATTTCCGAATTGGAAATGATTGATGCCAGCGACATGACGGTAGAGGATTATGGACGTTTCGAAATCATTCTGATTGGATTACCGACGTGGTATGACGGAGAGCTACAAAGCGATTTTGAAGAGTTTTTCGATGATTTTAAGACCATTGACTTTTCAGGAAAAGTTGTAGCAATGTTCGGGTTAGGAGATCAGACAGGATATCCCGAATACTTTGTGGACGGACTTGGAATCCTTGGAGAAGTGATCATGGAGAATGGAGGATACATTACGGGCATGTGGCCTACCGAAGGATACGAGTTTGATGAATCTAAGGGACTTTATGAAGAGGGTCTTTTTTATGGATTGGCCCTTGATTTCGAAAACCAACAGGACTTAAACGAATCCAGACTTGATACGTGGATTCAGCAGTTGGAAAAAGAAATCGAAGAAATGGTGAGTGCAGAAGAATAGCCGAAATGGTAGCTTTTAACTACTGGTGTCCGAGAAAAGATTTTTCGATTTAGAAGTAATTTCTGATACCACCCCCGGGCCGGTCGCCTTTGGATTCCCTAAAGCCATGCCCGGCCGGGAGCAATTCTTAGTTGCTCCCTTCAGGGGTAGGGACGGTCCGCCGCACGGTAGTTTTCAGCCTTGAAGAAAAATCTTATCTAGGACACGTTAAAACCATCTTTTTAAAGTTCAAAAAATTTAACCGTATATCACTACCTCTTAACCTTACCGAAAAATGGGCTTTAATCCTAATTAAGTTGTTTCTTTAGGATACCTGTTCATCATTTGATTCCTTACGAGGTCAATCATTCTTTTTGCTTTGGAGAAACAATGATGACCGGGTGTTCATTACCGGTTGGCTTGAAGGCAAGTAGTACACTTTCTGTTTTGAAGTAAGCAAAAGTTTTATCGCTACTTTTCAAACCACTATCATTTCTCTTTGTTGAAACTAAAAAAGAGATGCCTGAGCTTCCTGAAGTAGAAACGTTTAGAAAATACATCGATCAAACTTCACTCAATCAACGGATCGTAAAGATCGATTGTAGAGATGAGAGGCTATTGAAGAAAGATATTTCACGATTTGAATCGGGGTTAATTGGCCAATGCTTTACGGAAACCCAGCGAATCGGGAAATATTTGTTCCTTAAGACAACAGGTGATTCGGTACTGGTCATGCACTTTGGCATGACCGGCAAGCCCGAATACTACCACGGCCCGGATGCCCGGCCCAAATACGCACACATCGTCTACCATTTTGATAATGGCTATCATTTAGGTTTTTTAAATAGGAGGAAATTTGGGTGGAACGACCTGACAGAAAACATCACGGCTTACCAGCAGGAGGTGGGGTTAAGCACGGATGCGAGGAACCTGACTTATGAAACTTTCTACCAATCTGTCCGCTAAAGAAAGACATCTATCAAACCGGTGATACTGGACCAACGCGTAGCTGCCGGAATAGGAAATTGGATGGCGGATGAGATATTGTACCAGTCGAAAATCCATCCGCAAAAGAAAGTAGGCGACTTGACAGACAAACAAGTAGAGGTGATCTACCACGCGATGAAAGAGGTGATCGAGACAGCCATCGAAAAAGAAGCTTTCTATCAAAGTTTCCCCAAACACTATTTCATTCATATCCGAAGAGAAGGCGCAACGTGTCACCACACACAAGCCAACATAGAAAAACTAACTGTGGGAGGCCGATCGACCTACTACAGCCCGCTATGGCAGGTTTTGTAGTGATTACTCGATCAGTATCTTTCGAAACTACTGTACGTGTTTAAGAAAATTCTGGCATTGGTTAATAGCAATCTGCTTTAATCAAACCCTGTTTCCGAAAGTGATCCAGCGATTTATTCAAGCGGCGTTTCGCGATACCTTCGATCACTTCCTCTACACCTTCCTGCATTTTCAAAGACCCACAGATCATAATAACACAGGACTCTTCCATCCGCGCAACCATAAACTCCTCCTCCTCGCTGATGATGTCCTGGACATAGGAAGCTTTCTTTTTTACCCGGGAAAACGCTGTCCTTACCTGCCTGACCAATCCGTCATTCATAAAGTCATAAAGACGGGAGCGGTACAATTCAAACGACGCCTCATTTTGCCCGCCCCAAAAAAGAGAGATCGGGACCTTCTTTTTGTTGCTTTCTATCATTCCCAGGAAGGGGGCTATACCTGTACCATTGGCAATCATTAGCACGTGTTTGGCCCTTTTAGGAAAATGAAAAGCGGGTTTTTCCTGAAATGACGCTCTTAGGATCTCCTGATGGTGAAGGCTGGAAAAGTAGTTCGACACTACCCCGTCACGATGCTTTTTTACGCTCAATAAGATCTTGCGTTTATCCTCGCATATGGACATGGAGTAGTACCTTGCAATGCCGTCTTTGGAAGGTCGATAAACCAAAAGATCACCCGATTCAAATTTTTTCAACTTTCTTGTTGTCGGGCGAAGTTCCAGAAGAAAGGTGTGATCGTCTGAGTTCTCTGAAAACCGCTTTTCAACTACCTGTAGTTCCACCTCCTCTCGACCGGATTGCATCTCTCTTAGGTTCAGCTTCATATCTGCCTTATTTTGAAAGGCCTTTGTCCACTCTTTAAAGGCATCGACAGAAGCATTATTAATCAATTTCAATGGGAGCAACTCTCTTGCTGTATCTACTGATTTTAAGGTATGATCTACGTCTACTGCAAACTGACAGAAGTCCGGGTAGTTTAATGATCCAAAACCGACAATTGCGTAATGAAAAGGCAAATCATACGTGGCGTTACGTAGCTTTTTAATGAAATGAGAAGCGTTTGTTGGGGGTTCTCCCAGTCCATAGGTAGAAGTTACTACGATTAATTGCTTCATGGATGGAAAGCTTCCGAATGCATTTAACTCCAGTAAGAAGGACTTTTTGCCGGCATCCAGTAAGGCTTCATGAAGTACCTGAGCAAAGATGGCGGTACTGCCCATTTCGGTCCCAAAACCTACGATTACGGTACTTTCTTCCTTTGAAAACGGATTGGCAATACCTGTCTTTTTACCTATCCTTTTGAAGTAAATCTTAAAACCTGAAAACAGGAAAAAAAGGATACTCATTGATGTGAACCCCAATAAGGCCGCCCACCAGGGTTGCCCCTCACCGGTATGAAGGCTAAAGGAAAGGGTAGATAGTTGTTTACTTATCGGATGCCGTATCTCACTAACGACATCACCTGTCACCTGATTTATTAATAGCTCTCTGTCTTTGAGTTTCAACTCGAAGAAATCGTCAACAAATTCTGAAAAGGGAAAACTTATTTCCCTAAGCTGACTCACGGAGGTATTTTGAAAGGTGGGGATGCCAGATAATGGCCGTGAAGGTGTTTCTCTTAATTCCTCGAAAGCTATGTGATGTTCGGAGTTCACTTTTGTGAAAACATCAAAACGTTCTAAAAATAAGTAGCCTCCGGTTACGCCTATCATTGAGACAAAAAGGAACAGTGGCTTTCCTAAATTTGTGTGAGCGTCTCGGTAAAATTCATCTTTTATTGTCTTTTTAAAATAATTCCGTATGCCACCTTGCTTTTTCAGGATAAGAAAAAAGCCCGTCATGCTAATGAGAAGCAACATCAAAGACGTAAGTCCTACAATGAAACGTCCCAAGCTTCCAAAAAAAAGCGATCGGTGTAACGTCCGACAAAAATCAAAGATCTTAGGTGTTTCAATGAGCGCTCCCAGCTTTTCTCCGGTCAGTGGATCCATGTAAAAGGTCTCCTCCCCTTCTTCCCCAAAGGCCGTGACCTGAATAAATGCGTTGTGATCCCTTTTGATGCTTAAAATTTCGGGATGGCTTTTTTTCGATCGCGCTATTAATTGCGATAACGTAAGCCCATCCGCATTACGGACGTCATAATTGAAACTGCTTTCATAAACAGGCTCCACCGACAAGACTGCGCCTGTTATACTCGCAATCAATAAAAATATTCCTGAAACGACGGCCAGCCACAAATGACTAAGTCTCCTTAGTGAGCGCGTCATTTACTCATTTAATTGGTAATAACGCGTACGTAACGGATGTAACCGCTACCCTTGATCGTTTTCCCGATCATCTGTTCGTCCAAATCGAGTTCAATGTCCTTACTATGGTAGAGACCGTCTTCTACAGAACTCTCAAAACGAAGCTTGTATCCGCTATTTAACTTATCGTGGTCTACTTCCAATAAGGCCACCTTTCTACCTCCACTCTGGATGGAAGCTCCGGTGATGCCGTCTATGCGCTCTTCATTTGAGTCGTAAAATTGAAACCACGAAGGAAGGTCAGGGTACCACTCCTCGTCGTCACCACCAACATAAAGCGTTTTCTCGTACGCTCCGTCTGGTTTTACTAAGGAGGCAATGACGTAAGCTCCTTCACCTCCGTAATTTGTCAGCTGAATCAGGCAGCGATACCTCATCTTAGCGGCATTCATGGTTCTCATGGAGGAACAGATCGCCATGAAAAAAAAGACTAATCCCAGTACGATAACTCTATTCATAATACTTCAAAAAAACGTTGTACTCTTAGGAGATTTATGTTCATTATTCTCCACCTGTTCTGAGAAACCCAATATCCGTGTTGTTTTTGGATAGTATTTCGTTGGATTGCGCCAGATCAAAAGCGGATTCGTCAAATTCCGTTGTCACATTTTTATCTGCCCCGGCATCAACAAGGTACCTTAACACTTTTCCATCATTTGCCTGCATGGCAGCATAGTGCAGCACGGTATGTCCACTGCCATCTTTTGCATTGATGTCCATACCCATTTCTACAAGGGATTTTAGCAGATCAACGTTCTCTTTATTGACCGCAGCGTGCAGCAAAGTAGTACCGTCTTTTTGTATGACCAACGGGTCGTACCCCAGGCTGATCAAGTAGTCCATCTTTTCATTGAAAGTACTCATTTTACCTCTGAAAGCATCAATAAGATGGTAGCCCAGGTCGTGCCCTTTCTTATCTATCACTTTAACGTCTGCACCTCTTTCTACCAGTAGCTTAGCAATTTCAAGCTTATTGAATTTCAATGCTTGTGTGAAACTGGAAATGCCTTCATCGTTTTGATGGTTGATATCCTGGGTGTGGTTAGCTAACAAGGCAACTATTTCCTTACTCCGTCCGGAAGATGCTTTGATTAGCGCATGGTCTCCTTCCTCATTTACCTGGTTGACGTCTATTCCTTTATCGATAAAATATTGGAATAACTCAATGTTTTTGGAGCGAGAGGCAAGGTTTAGCAACGCAGTATTGCCTTCTTTGGAAACGATCGCTGGGTCCAGACCCAATCCTTCCAGGTATTGATAAAAAGCAAGATCCGATTCTTCACCCGAACGGCTGTAGCGGGTACTGGCAAACAGAATGGCGTTTTCATTTGTCTCCTCGTTCTTTTCTATGCTTACTTGATAATCCTGTATTAGCCGTTTCATCAGGTCGACGTTTCCTGTTCTAGCAGCATGATTGAAAATCCCGTTGCCGTCTTTGTCTGTACTGTGTACGTCCAGCCCTTTATTAATGAAGTAATCCACCAGAGATCCCGTTTTTGTACCTCCTGCATAGGCCAGAAGTGCGTTTCGACTTTGTCTGTCTTTTTCCGTCATCACATCGGCGCCCAATTCGATGATGTAATCGTAAATCTCCTGATTTTCCTGTCCGGTCACCGCTGCAAACATAAAAAGCGAATACCCGTGCTGATCAATAATGTCTGGTTTTGCTCCTTTACTGATGAGGTGGTTCATCAACGCCAGATTTCCCTTATAGGCGGCCCAGAAAATGTAGGTACGTGCATCATGAGTCAGTTTATTCACATCGTTTCCTTGATCCAGCAAAAATTTAACCGTCTCAAGCGGCAACTTTTCTAAAATGGCGTAACTCGTCGCATCAAAGTTATAAGGAGTCATTGCGGTTGGAGAATGACCATCTTCAATTTTCGCCTGAACCTCTTCAATGGTGGGCTGCGCTTTCCAGAATTTTCGATCTAATAGTATATTCTTCTCCTGTGAAAAAGAGAAGTAAATGATGTGGATAAAAAAAACGAACAAAGAATATTTACTGACTGCCTTCATACTACTTAATCTAAATGAATTGATTACAAATTTCGGAACGAATGAGGGCATAATCAATCACCAGTCCTCGTGAAATTGCCTATCGCTAGTTCTAGCGATAGAGTTGAAATCTATAGTGAATAAAAGGTTGATAGCGTGGAATCCAGCTTAAGTAAAAGCAACTATTCCTTCAGTTGTTTTCAACGTATTTCACATAAGAGGTTAAGCGAATTCCTAAAATCCACCCAAGCCAATGGGTTAAAAAAGAAGCAGCCTCCGCAGTGTCCTCTAAGGGTGAGCCACATATTCTTCATTTAAAGTAGCAGTTGGTAAAGAACTCTGCTACTATATAAGAGCGACCGAAGCTTCCCTGACTTTCTCATTATTATCCTATTTCAAATTAGATATATT